>JAJXTD010000001.1 GCA_021784035.1 Actinomycetes bacterium
CGACCCGTTCGAGCCGCGCGCCGGTCTCGAGCACGAGGTCGTCACGAGCCGTGAGGTCCTGCGCCGCATGCTGATCCACGCCCTCACCCGCGACCGGGAGAGCCCACACGGTCGGACCCGAGCGGCTCCACGCGCCGCCCAGCACGGCCACGACGTCGTCCGCGCCGTCGCGGTAGGAGACCCGGACGGTCCCGGGCACGCCGGTGACGTTGCGGTAGCCGGGGGTCCCGAGCAGCGCGAGCGCCGCGACGAGCAGGTGTTCGGCGCGCACGTCGGCGGGGACGGTCGGCGTCAGCACCTCCGGGTGCTCGACGAGGAAGTCCGTCGTTGTCTCGCCGGCGAGGAACGCCGGGTGCTCGAGCGTGGCGGCGAGCGTGAGCTGGTTCGTCGTCACGCCGAGCACGGCGACGTTGCGCAGGTACGCCGCGAGGTTCCCCGCCGCCTCGCCGCGGGTGTCGCCCCGCGCGACGACCTTCGCCAGCAACGGGTCGTAGTACGACGACACCGCGCCGCCCTGCTCGAACCCGCTGTCGACCCGCAGCCAGTCGTCGTCGCCGGCCGCGAGGTCCCAGGACTCCAGCACGCCGGTGCTCGGCAGGAAGTCGCGGGCCGGGTCCTCGGCGTAGAGGCGGACCTCGACGGCGTGCCCGGAGCGGGTGATCGCGTCCTGCGCCAGCGGCAGGGGCTCGCCGCGCGCCACGGCGAGCTGCCAGGCCACGAGGTCGAGACCGGTGACCAGCTCGGTCACCGGGTGCTCGACCTGCAGCCGGGTGTTCATCTCGAGGAAGAAGAACTCCTGCTCCGGCCCGGTGCCGGACACGAGGAACTCCACGGTCCCCGCACCGACGTAGCCGATCGCGCGGGCGAGCGCGAGGGCCGCGGCGTACATCCCGGCCAGGGTCGCGGAAGTCGCTCCCGGCGACGGCGACTCCTCGACGATCTTCTGGTGCCGGCGCTGGATCGAGCACTCGCGCTCGAACAGGTGCACCACGGTGCCGTGCGCGTCGCCGAACACCTGCACCTCGACGTGGCGGGCCCGCTCGACGTAGCGCTCGAGGAACACGGTCGGGTCGCCGAAGGACGCCTGCGCCTCGCGCTGCGCCCCCGCGACCGCCTCGGGCAGTCCCTCGGCGTCGCGCACGACACGCATGCCCTTGCCGCCGCCGCCCGCGGATGCCTTGACCAGCACGGGATATCCGACCTCGGCCGCTGCCGCGCGGAGGTCGGCGTCGCTCGCGTCGGCCGGGAGATCGGCCCCCGGGAGGAGCGGGACACCGGCGTCCGCCGCGATCTGCTTCGCCCGCACCTTGAGCGCCATCGCCCGCATCGAGTCCGGCGTGGGACCGACCCACACCAGCCCCGCGTCGATGACCGCCTGGGCGAAGTCGGCGTTCTCCGCCAGGAAGCCGTAGCCGGGGTGGACGGCGTCGGCGCCGGTCCGGTGCGCGGCGTCGAGCAGCGCCGCCGCGTCGAGGTAGGTCTCGGCCGAGGTGGAGCCGGGCAGGGCCACGGCGTAGGTCGCCTCGTCGACGTACGGCGCGCCACGGTCCGGCTCGGCGAACACGGCGACGGTCTCGATGCCGAGTACGGCGCACGTGCGGATGACGCGCCGGGCCACCTCGCCGCGGTTCGCGACGAGCAGGCGGGTGATCTCGGTCCCCACGGCGCTCACATCCGGAAGACGCCGTAGGAGCTCGACCCCTGGACGGGTGCCGAGTGGACGGCCGAGAGCGCGAGGGACAGGACGGTGCGCGTGTCGCGCGGGTCGATGATGCCGTCGTCCCACAGCCGGCCGGTCGCGTAGAGCGCCGTCGACTGCTCCTCGACCTGGGCCTCGAACGCCTCGCGCATCGGTGCGAACGCCGCCTCGTCGAACGTCCCGCCGGCCGCCTCGGTGCGCTGTCGCGCGACGATGGCGAGCACGCCACCGAGCTGCCTGGGGCCCATCACGGCGATGCGGTGGTTCGGCCAGGTGAACACGAAGCGCGGGTCGTACGCCCGGCCGCTCATGCCGTAGTTCCCCGCGCCGTACGACGCGCCCACCATGAGGGTCAGGTGCGGCACGGTCGAGTTCGACACCGCGTTGA
Organism: Actinomycetes bacterium; assembly: GCA_021784035.1. Classification (GTDB taxonomy): domain Bacteria; phylum Actinomycetota; class Actinomycetes; order S36-B12; family CAIYMF01; genus Longivirga. The sequence goes on from JAJXTD010000001.1 coordinate 2,088, forward strand.
TCAGCTTCGCGCCGTCCTTGATGATGCCGCCCTGCTCGTAGCGCGTGCCCACCATGAAGCCGGTGACGTTCTGCACGAACAGGATGGGGACGTCGTGCCGCTCGCAGAGCTGGATGAACTGCGCGCCCTTCTCCGCCTCCTCGCTGAACAGGATGCCGTTGTTCGCGAGGATCCCGATCGGGTGGCCGTCGAGGTGCGCCCAGCCGGTGACGAGGGTGGTGCCGTAGAGCGGCTTGAACTCCTCGAGCTCGCTGCCGTCGACGACGCGCGCGATCACCTCGCGCACCTCGAACGGGACGCGGACGTCGGCGCTCGCGATGCCGAGCAGCTCCTCGGCGTCGTACGCCGGTTCCACGGACGCACGCGACGGTCCGGGCCCCTGCTTGCGCCAGTTCAGGTGGCCGACGATGTCGCGGCCGATGCGCAGCGCGTCGGGCTCGTCGACGGCGAGGTAGTCGGCGAGGCCGCTGACCCGCGCGTGCATCTCGGCGCCGCCGAGCGACTCCTCGTCGGCGTCCTCGTCGATCGCCATCTTCACGAGCGGGGGACCGCCGAGGTAGACCCGCGCGGCGTCCTTCTGCAGCACGACGTAGTCGCTCATGCCCGGGACGTAGGCGCCGCCCGCCGTGGACGAGCCGAAGACGAGCGTGATGGTGGGGACGCCTGCGGCGGAGAGCCGGGTGAGGTTCTTGAACGACGCGCCACCCGGCACGAAGATCTCGGCCTGCTTGGGCAGGTCGGCACCCGCGGACTCGGTGAGCGACACCAGCGGCAGCCGGTTCGCCCGCGCGACCTCCATCGCGCGCAGCCCCTTGGCCACGCTGGTGGGCCCCTGGGCCCCGCCCTTCACGGTGGGGTCGTTCGCGGAGACGACGCACTCGACGCCGCTCACCCGCCCGATGCCGGTGACCAGTCCGCCGCCGAGCGGGTCGTCGGTGCCCCAGCCGGCGAGCGGCGAGAGCTCGAGGAACGGCGAGCCGCGGTCGAGCAGCAGCCCGATCCGCTCCCGCGGCAGGAGCTTGCCGCGGGAGCGGAGCTTCGCGACCGAGGCGACGTCCTTGGCGGCGTCGCCGGAGCCGCCGCCACGGACGACCCGGGCCTGCAGCGCGTCGAGCTCGGCGAGCGCGGCGAGCATGGCCGCGCGGTTGGCGGCGTACGACGTCGCACGGACGTCGAGGCGGCTGGCGATCCGGCTCATGGCTCCCCCTGACGGGCAGACTTGACGCTAATGTCAACTTGACGGCCGCGTCAACCCTGATCCGCCCGGGCCCCCGATCGCCGTGAATGTGCCCTGAACTGCGCTAGGCGCAGCGGGAGCTCCCTCCACATTCCGGACGACGATCGGCCCGGCGTGAGCGGGGGAACGAGAACTGCTTCTAGCGCAGTTCGGGGCACCTTCACGCGGAAAGGGGGCGGGCCGGGGCGAGCGGGCCGGGGGCGTCGGCGGGTCGCGGGGTGAGGGTCTTGGGGACGGGCGATGATCGACCTGTGAGCGACCTGACCACCTGGGCACGGGCCCGGCGCGCGGCGCGGGAGGCCGCCGGGGCGCTGCCCGTCGTCGAGGTACCGCTCGCTGCGGCCGTCGGCGCGGTGCTGGCCCAGCCGCTGGTGTCCGCCACGCCGCTCCCGCCGTTCGACGCCGCCGGCATGGACGGCTGGGCGGTCTCCGGGCCCGGTCCCTGGACCGTGGTGGGCGAGCTGCTCGCCGGCCAGGTCCTCGACCGCCTCGTCGACGGGGCCGCGGTCCGGGTGGCGACCGGCGCGGCGCTGCCCGCGGGCGCCGACGCCGTGCTCCGGCGCGAGCGCGGCCTGCTCGAGGAGGACCCGCACGGTGCGTACGGCGCCCAGCTGTGGGTCGGCGACCCGGTCCGCGGCCTCCGGGCACCCCATCCGGGCTACGTCGAGCCCGGGACCGACGTCCGCGCGCGTGGTCAGGAGTGCGCGGCCGGCGAGCACCTGCTCGAGGCCGGCGGGGTCGTCACCCCCGTCGTCGCCGGCATGGCCGCGGCCGCGGGCTACGACGCGCTGCCGGTCGTCCGGCCCCCCGACGTCGCGGTCCTCGTGCTCGGCGACGAGCTGCTCGAGCGGGGCCACGCCCGCGACGGCCGGGTGCGCGACGCGCTGGGCCCGATGCTCCCCGGCTGGATCGCGTGGCTCGGCGGACGCGCGTTCCCGCCGGTCCGCGTGCCCGACACCCTCGCCGCCCTGCTCGACGCGCTCGACGACGCCAACGCCGACGTGATCGTCACCACCGGCTCCACGGCCGCAGGTCCGGCCGACCACCTGCACGCCGCGCTCGACCGGCTCGGCGCGCACTGGGTCGTCGACGGCGTCGCCGTACGGCCCGGTACGCCGATGTGCCTCGCGACGCTGCCCGACGGCCGGCACGTCCTCGGTCTGCCGGGCAACCCGCTGGCCGCCGTGTCCGCCGTGCTCACCCTCGCCGCACCGCTCCTCGCGGTCCTGCGCGGCGAGGCCGGCGCCGACGAGGCGCGGGTCGAGCAGGCCGTCCTCGCCGTCGATGTCACCCCGCACCCGGAGCACGTCCGGCTCGTCCCGGTGACCCGGCGGCGGGCCGAGCCCGGTGGCGACCCGGCCGCGACACCGACCCTGCACGCGGGGCCCGCGATGCTGCGCGGCCTGTCGCTCGCCGACGGCGTCGCCGTGGTCCCCCCCGGCGGCGGGGCCCGCGGGTCGGGTGTCGCGGTGCTGCCCCTCCCGTGAGCCCGGTCGCTACGGTCGCCCCGTGGCGGGGCGACCGCGTGGTCGTCGTCCGCCCCGCACCGAGCACGAGAGGATGACCCGCATGCGTGCCGTCACGGTCGCCGCGCCCGGGGGACCCGAGGTCCTCGGCTGGGGTGAGGTCCCCGCGCCGGAGCCCGGCCCGGGCGAGGTGCTGGTCGACGTCGTCGCCTCCGCGGTCAACCGCGCCGACCTGCTCCAGCGCCAGGGGTTCTACCCGCCACCACCCGGCGCGTCGGACGTCCTCGGGCTCGAGTGCAGCGGCCGTGTCGCCGCGCTCGGGCCGGGCACGCAGGGGTGGGCCGTCGGGGACGAGTGCGTCGCGCTGCTCGCCGGCGGCGGCTACGCCGAGCAGGTCGCCGTACCGGCCGGTCAGCTCATGCGCGTGCCTCGCGGCGTCGACCTGGTGACCGCCGCGGCACTGCCCGAGGTGGCCTGCACCGTGTGGTCCAACGTCGTCCTGCTCGCCCGCCTGCGGGCCGGCGAGATGCTGCTCGTGCACGGCGGCGGCGGTGGCATCGGGACGTTCGCCGTCCAGGCCGGCGTCGCCCTGGGCGCGCGCGTGGCCGTCACGGCCGGGTCCGTCGAGAAGCTCGAGCGCTGCCGCGAGCTGGGCGCGGAGCTCCTGGTGAACTACCGCGACGACGACTTCGTGGACGCCGTCCGCGGGGCGACCGGGGGCCGGGGAGCCGACGTCGTGCTCGACAACATGGGTGCGGCGTACCTCGCCCGCAACGTCGAGGTCCTCGCGCCGGGCGGCCGGCTCGTCGTCATCGGCCTCCAGGGCGGGGCGCGGGCCGAGCTCGACCTCGGGCTCCTCATGGCCAGGCGCGGGTCGGTCTCCGCGACGACGCTGCGCGCCCGGCCGGTCGAGGAGAAGGCCGCGATCTGCGCCGCCGTGCAGGCCGAGGCGTGGCCGCTCGTGGAAGCCGGTGCGATCGTGCCGGTGGTCGACCGCGTCCTCCCGATGAGCGAGGCCGCCGAGGCCCACCGGGTGGTCGCCGCGAGCGACCACGTCGGGAAGGTCGTGCTCGTCACCGGTCGGTGAGCGACATCCGCCAGGGCGGAGACAGAGGCGAGGCGCCGCCAGGCCAACACGACCCGGCGGCGCCTCGCCGTACCCTCCTGACAGCACGGCCCTGCATGTCAGTCGAGCGTCAGCGCGTAGCCCTGCATCGCGCGGACGGCCGTCATCCCGACGCTCTCGTAGAGCCGGACCGCGCCGGTCGTGTTCTCGGCGTCGACGCCGAGCTGCGTGCCGGCGCGACCGATGTCGCGGTAGTGGACGAACGCGCGCTGCAGGAGCATCCGGGCGAGGCCGCGTCCGCGGAACTCCTTGCGTACGCCGAGGATCGAGACGTAGCCGTCGCCGATGTCGGCCCGGCTCTCGTCCAAGAGGCAGATCGCGGCGTCCGTCCCGTCGACGGTGAGCAGCCACCAGCCGTCGGGGTCCCGCGTCGACCCCGAGGACATGTGCCCCCACCACTCGTCGTACTCGCGCGGCACGAAGTGCCAGTGGTCGAGGAACGCCTCGTTGTCGACGGCGCAGATGCGACGCCGCGTCGCCTCGTCGTCCGAGACGACCAGCGCGACGCCGTCCGGCAGCGGCGGCGCGGTCGCCGGGACGAGCGGCGAGGCCGACTCGATGCGCATCCGGTAGAAGCGGCGCACCGGGGTGAAGCCGTGCGCGAGGATCACCGCGGCGTAGTCCTCGTCCGCGGTCCACGCTCCGGACCGCACGGTCCACGGACCCGGCTCCGGCGCCGCGTCGCGGTGCCGGTGCGCCACCTCGACGCCGCGGGCGAGCCCGAGGTCCCGCACCTCGAGCGCCCGCAGGCCGGGCGGGGCGAAGACGTCGACGAAGGTGTCGCGCGCCGTGGTGTCGGCCTCGACCCAGCACAGGCCCACCGGCTCGTCGCCGTCGAACGCGAGGAACGCTGCGTCGCGGTCCGTCGTCGGCAGCGTCAGCAGCGCCTCGACGTCGCCGGCACCGGAGTCGGGCCCCCCGAGGACAGCGACGTCGCAGGCGGTCACCAGCCGCACCGCCACCGCGAGGTCCTCGCGGTCGACACCGTCGGCGCCGTACCTGATCGGACGGGTCGTCAGTGCGCTCGCGCCGGCCACCTGGTCGCTCATGCGATCGAGGATGGCGATGCCGGCCCGGCGCTGTCGCGCGGGTTTCCGCGGAGCGGACCCGCGGGCGCCCGGTGCCGCGCGGGGTTCAGCTGTGCGCGGTGCCGCGCGGGGTTCAGTGCTGCGCGGCGGGCAGCGCGGCGATCCGCCGCGCGAGGTACGGCGAGAACCACCCGGCGTACTTGGCCTGCAGCTCGCGCTTCGTCCAGTCCAGGCCGGTGACGACGCCGCGACACGTCGGCTCGCCGCAGAGGCACTCGAACTCGTCGTAGTCGCTCGAGTCGCACGTGGCGTAGTCGAACGTGAGCTCCTCGCCCGGCGCGATGTCGCGCATCGCCACGAGCAGCGTGGCGCCGACGAGGCCGCAGGACGGCTCGCAGGAGTGGTTGAGCATGTCGCCCGGCTCCGGCGTCTCGTCCGAGACGAGGTAGAGGCCCTCGTCGACCTGGATCGAGCGGCCCTGGCGGTCCTCGCTGAACGTCGAGAGCGTCTCGCGGGTGACGATCCATCCACCGAACGCCGCGACCGTGGTGCCGGCGGGGATGGGCTCGGTGGCGAAGGAGCCCCAGCCCTTGGCACCGACAGGACGCGCGTCCGCGGTGGGGTGCAGCCAGTTGTAGTCCACGTGTCGTCTCCTTCAGTGACGATCGCGCAGCCCGGTGCCCCCGCGGGTCCGGTGCCCTCACCCCTCACGGTGAAACGCTGGTGCGTGCCGCCAGGCACGCCGGACGCGCTATTGGATCATGCGTGGGTGAACAGTGGCGAATCGCGCATCCCGTTCCGGCGTATGACTGAATGACAGTTCAGGATCTGTGGTGCCCCTGGCCCGGCCTCGACTGCCGCCCCCGGGCGGTGATGTGATGGGCGCATGACCGAGACCCCACCGGCCCCCGCGGGCCCCGACGCGGACGGCGCCCAGCAGGACGACGACGCCCGCATCGTCATCGTCGGACCCGACGGCCGGCCGATCGGTTACCTGCCCGCCGAGACCGAGTCCGACGAGTCGAACGAGGGCTCGGTCGCCGACCTCGTGGAGCAGCCGGCCAAGGTCATGCGCATCGGCAGCATGATCAAGCAGCTGCTCGAGGAGGTGCGCACCGCGCCGCTCGACGACGCCTCCCGCACCCGGCTGCGCGACATCCACCGCCGCTCCATCGCCGAGCTCGAGCAGGGGCTCGCGCCCGAGCTCGTCGAGGAGCTCGAGCGGCTGTCCCTCCCCTTCACCGACGAGCGCGTACCGTCCGACGCCGAGCTGCGCATCGCGCAGGCCCAGCTCGTCGGTTGGCTGGAGGGACTCTTCCACGGCATCCAGACCGCACTGTTCGCCCAGCAGATGGCGGCCCAGGCGCAGTTCGAGCAGATGCGTCGGCGGGCCATCGCGTCCGCGGCGCACAGCGACACCGGCGTACCCGGCGTGCCCGTCCCGACCGAGGGCGGCAACGGCCTCTACCTCTAGGCCGCGCTCCCCGTAGGCTGCGGAGCATGATCGATCTGAGGCTCCTGCGCGACGACCCCGACCGGGTGCGCGCCTCGCAGCGTGCGCGGGGCGAGGACGAGACGGTCGTCGACCGGCTCGTCGCCGCCGACGAGGCCCGGCGGGCGGCGGAGGTGTCGTTCGGCGCCCTGCGCAACGAGCAGAAGGAGCTGGGCCGGCGGGTCGGGCCGCTGCAGGGCCGGCTCAAGAAGGCCGGCGACGACGAGCGGCCCGCGCTCGCGGCCGAGCTCGACGCGCTCCTGGCCGGGGCGGCCGACCTCGCCGAGCGGGTGAAGGCGGCCGAGACCGCTCGCGACGCCGCCGACGCCGAGACCACGGCCCTCCTCGCCGAGCTGTCGAACCTCATCGACCCGGCCGCGCCGGTCGGCGGCGAGGACGACTTCACCGTCGTCGAGGAGGTCGGCGTACGCCGCGACTTCGCGGCCGAGGGCATCACGGTCCGCGACCACGTGGAGATCGGCGAGCTGCTCGGCGCCATCGACATCGAGCGCGGCGCGAAGGTCTCCGGCTCGCGCTTCTACTACCTCACCGGCATCGGGGCGCTGCTCGAGCTCGCGCTGGTGAACCACGCGATCGCCCTCGCCTGCGGCAACGGCTTCACGCCGATGATCCCGCCCGCGCTCGTGAAGCCGTCCGCGATGGAGGGCACCGGCTTCCTCGGCCAGGCCGCGGAGAACGTCTACCGGCTCGAGGCCGACGACATGTACCTCGTGGGCACCGCCGAGGTGCCCCTCGCGGCGTACCACTCGGACGAGATCCTCGAGGCGTCGAGCCTGCCGCGGCGCTACGTCGGCTACTCGCCCTGCTACCGCCGCGAGGCCGGCTCGGGCGGTCGCGACACCCGCGGCATCTTCCGCGTCCACTGGTTCGACAAGGTCGAGATGTTCTCCTACGCGCACCCGGACGACGCGGTCGCGGAGCACGCGCGGCTGCTGGGCTGGGAGCGCGAGTTCTTCGACTCCCTCGAGATCCCCTACCGCGTCATCGACGTCGCGTCCGGCGACCTCGGCGCCTCGGCCGCGCGCAAGTTCGACATCGAGGCGTGGGTGCCGAGCCAGGAGCGCTACCGCGAGGTGACGTCGACGTCGAACTGCACGGAGTTCCAGGCGCGACGCCTGCGCATCCGCATGCGGGACGAGGACGGCGTCCGGCCGCTCGCGACGCTCAACGGCACCCTCGTCGCCGTCACCCGGGCGATCGTCGCCCTGCTGGAGAACCACCAGCAGGCCGACGGCTCGGTCCGCGTGCCGGTCGCACTGCGCCCCTACCTCGGTGGCCGCGAGCTCCTCACGCCGCTGTGACCGGGGCTCCCGTACCGCCCGACGTCCTGGCCGGGCCGCGCCTCGACCTCGTGCTCGTGACCGTCGAGCAGCTGCTCGCGCGGGCGGCCGCCGACGGCCCGGTTCCGCTCGGCTACGCCGATCCCGAGGACGTCCTGCACCCGGACCGGTCGCCGCTGCGGTACCGCGTGGCGCAGGTGACGGCCGACCCGGGCGTGAACCCGTGGCTGCTCCGGCTCGCCGTGCTGCGCGCGACCGGCGAGATCGTCGGGCTGGTCAACTTCCACGCCCCGCCCGACGCCGACGGCATGGTCGAGATCGGGTACCGCGTGCTGCCGGCGTACCGCCGTCGCGGCTACGCGCGCGAGATGGCCGGGACGATGTGGGCCTACGCCGCGAGCCACCCGGACGTCCGCGTGCTGCGCGCGACGCTCGCGCCGGACAACGCCGGCTCGCGCGCGATCGTCGAGGGCGCCGGCTTCCGGCACGTCGGCGAGCAGGACGACCCCGAGGACGGCCTCGAGCTCGTCTACGAGCGCCCCGTCCCCGACTACCCGCCGACGTAACTGATCAAGAGGTTGCTTCCCGGGCCGGGAGACGACCCGTTGATCAGTGACATGCCTACCGTCCTCACAGGGAGCGGAGGAACTCCTCGGCGGCGTCGGCCTGGCGGACGAGCGCGGCGGCGTGCTTGCGCACGACGTCGGCGATGCCCTCGCCGACGGGGATGCGGAACGGCGCGTCGTCCCGCGTCACGGCACCGACGATCGCGTCGACGCACGCCTGCGGGTCGGCGCTCGCGGCCGCGTGCCAGGCCAGCCAGTCGTCGACCGCCCGCCACTGCTCGGCGTAGACCCCGTCGGGGTCCTTGCCGGCGGCCTGCGGGCTCGTCCGCGAGATGGGGGTGCGGAACGGGCCGGGTTCGACGAGGACGACCCGTACGCCGAACGGCCGCACCTCCGCCCGCAGCGCCTCACTCGCCCCCTCCAGCCCGAACTTCGACGCGTTGTAGGGCCCCATGAGCGGGTCGCCGGCCTGGCCCGAGACGCTCGAGACGTTGACGACGACGCCCTGCGCCGCGCGCAGCGCCGGCAGGCAGACGCTGGTGACGGCCATCGCCCCCACGAGGTTGACGTCGAGCTGCCGGCGGATCTCGCCCGGGGTCAGCTCCTCCCACGGCCCGCCCATCGCGTAGCCCGCGTTGTTCACGAGCGCGTCGAGGTGGCCCCACCGCTCCTGCACGACGAGTCCCAGCGCGGCCACGGCGTCGTCGTCGGTGACGTCCAGGACGACGGTGGCCCACGGGAGCGTGTCCTCGTCCGCCCGGTCGAGCACGGTCCCGAGCACGTCCCAGCCCAGGGAGTGGAGACGCTGCGCGACGCCGCGGCCGAGGCCCGACGACGTCCCGGTGATGACGGCGGTCTGCATACGGCGAGGCTAGCCCCGTGCCCGCGGTGCGGAGCCTCGCCCGCTCTGGGAGCCTGACGCCGTGACGACCTCCCCGGGCACCGACCCGCACCCCCCGACGGCCGAGCTCGCGACCACCGGCGCGGACCGGCTGGCGGCCGACCTCGCCGCCGGCCGGACCACGTCGGTCCACCTGACCCGCGCGCTGCTCGACCGGATCGCCGCCGTCGACGACGCCGGACCGGAGCTCCGCGCCGTGCTCGCGGTCAGTGCCGACGCCCTCGCGCAGGCCGCGGAGCTCGACGCCGAGCGGGCGTCCGGCCGGACTCGCGGGCCGCTGCACGGGATCCCCGTCCTGGTGAAGGACAACATCGAGGCCGTGGGTCTGCCGGGCACCGCCGGCTCGCTGGCGCTCGCCGGTCGGCCGGTCCGGCGCGACGCCCCGCTCGTCGCGTCGATGCGCGCCGCGGGCCTCGTCGTGCTCGGCTCCACGAACCTCTCCGAGTGGGCCAACATGCGCTCGCCGCACTCGACGAGCGGCTGGTCCGGCGTGGGCGGCCTGACCGGCAACCCGTGGGCGCTCGACCGGAGCGCGGGCGGGTCGTCCTCCGGCTCGGGCGCGGCCGTCGCGGCCGGCCTGGCCCCGTTCGCCGTCGGCACCGAGACCGACGGCTCGATCACCTGCCCGAGCTCGCTCAACGGCGTCGTGGGGCTCAAGCCCACCGTCGGCCTGGTGAGCACCGAGGGTGTCGTGCCCCTCGCCGCGAGCCAGGACGCGCCGGGGCCGATCGCGCGCAGCGTCCGGGACGCCGCGCTCCTGCTCGACGCCATGACCGGGTCCACGCGGTACGCCGCTGCGCCCGGCTCACGGTCGCCGGGCGGGCTGCGGCTCGGCGTCGCCGACGGCTGGAAGTCCGGGCACGAGGGCACCGACGCCCTCTTCGCCGAGGTCCTGGGCCGGCTCGAGGCGGCCGGCTCGACGCTCCTGCCGGTCACCGTCGAGCCCGCGGGCGCCGCCGGGCAGCAGGAGCTCGTCGTGCTGCTCTGCGAGCTCAAGGACGGGCTCGACCGCTACCTCGCCGGCCGTCCGGGCGACGGCGTCCGCAGCCTCGCCGACGTCGTCGCGTTCGACGAGGAGCACGCCGACCTCGAGCTCGCGCACTTCGGCCACGAGTTCCTCGTCGCCGCCGCGGAGAGCGGCGGCCTCGCCGACCCGGAGTACGCCTCGGCCCGCGCCGCGTGCCTCGCCTGGGCCGTCGAGCAGATGCTCGAGCCGGCGTTCGCCGGCGACCCCGGGCCCGACGTGCTCGTGGCACCGGCGTACGCCCCGGCCTGGAAGAGCGACCTCGCCGCGGGCGACCACTTCCTCGGCGGCGGCGTCGCCAGCACCGCCCCGTCGCTCGCGGGCTGGCCGGTCCTCGCCCTGCCCATGGGCCTCGTGCGCGGACTTCCGGTCGGCCTCGTGCTCGTCGGACGGCCGCACAGCGAGGCGCTGCTGCTCGCCGCCGGCCACGCGGTCGAGCAGGTCATCGGCGTCGCCGGAGCCCTCGTCCCGTCCTGGACCCCGCCCGGGAGAGGATGACCGCGTGACGTCGGCCGACTGGACCTCGCTCGTCGGGGGGATCCGGCTGGTGGCCACGGACCTCGACGGCACGCTGCTGCGCGCGGACGGCTCGGTCTCGGAGTTCACCGTCGCGACGTTCGCCCGGGCCCGGGCGGCCGGCGTGCCCGTCGTGTTCGTCACGGGCCGGCCGGTGCGCTGGCTCCCGATGGTGGCCGAGTCCACCGGGCACTACGACGCCGTCATCTGCGCCAACGGCGCGGTGCTGATCGACCTGCGCGCCGGCGCGGTCCTCGAGACGCACCCGATCGCGCCCGACGCGCTCGACGACGTCGTGACCACGCTCCGCCGCGAGGTCCCCGGGATCGGCTTCGCCGCGGAGTGGCTCGACGGCGAGGCGCTCGACGCCCCGCGCGACTCCGACTTCGCCCACGAGGACGCCTACGTGCCGCGCGTCCCCGTGCCCGGTGCCCCACGTCCCGGCGACATCCGTGAGATCGCCGCCGGGCACGCCGTCGTGAAGCTGCTCGCCCGCGTGTCCGGGTCGGCCCACGACGCCGACAGCCTGCTGGACCACGCCCTCGAGCACGTCGCCCACCTCGTCACCGTGACGCACTCCAACTCCGGCGACGTGCTGCTCGAGATGAGCGCCGCGGGCGTCACGAAGGGCTCGACCCTCGCGTCGTACGCCGCCGGCCTCGGGCTCGACGCCGCCGCGGTCGCGGCGGCGGGCGACATGCCCAACGACGTGCCCATGCTCACCTGGGCCGGCGTGGGTCTCGCGGTCGAGGGCGCCCACCCGCGTGTGCTCGCGGCGGCCGACGCCGCCCTGCCCGGGCCCGAGGGCGACGGGGTCGCCCGGTTCCTCGAGGCGGTGCTCCGGACGGACCCCCGCCCGGTGTGACACCCGTCACGTCGGACGGGTGACGAGCGGCAGGACGCCCGGCGAGCCGTCCGGTGATCGGACGGCGGGGCCGGTGCGGTCGGGGCCGTCTGCCTACCGTGTGCCGTCGTCCGTCACCCGTACGGGTCCGCCGTACCCGGACGACGCGCTCAATCGCCGGGCCCTCCCGCCCGGCGAACCGGGGAACCAGTTCCGCGGGGCGAATCGCCGCACGGTCACCACGACGTGCGGGGTAGGGCACCTCTTGGCCCGAGCCCGTCAGCTAACCCGGTCGGCGTGGAGAGGAGTCCACTCAGTGCTGTCCGCACCCCGACGCCGGGTCCTCCCGGCCTCGTTGCTGGTCACCGGCGCCCTCGCCGTCGGTGTCCTCGGGACGACGGTCCCGGCCCAGGCCGCCGTCGTCACCCCCACCACCACCGTCGCCGTCACGTCCGTCGTCACCACCTCGGTGACCACGACCTCGGTCGCCCCCGCCGCGCTCACGACGGCGCAGATCGCGGCCCGCAGGGCGGCGGCCGCCCGCGCCGCGGCCGCGGCCCGCGCGATGAAGATGCGCATCACCGCCGTCACCATCGCGCGCAGCAAGGTCGGCTCGCGCTACAGCGCCGGCCGCTCCGGGCCGACCCGCTTCGACTGCTCGGGCCTCGCGCTCTACGTCGTCAAGAAGGCGACCGGGCGCAGCCTGCCGCACTACTCGAAGGCACAGTTCCGGGTCACCAAGCGGGTCAGCAAGAAGGCGCTGCGCCCCGGCGACCTGGTCTTCTTCTTCCGCTACGGCGCCCACCACGTCGGGGTCTACATCGGCCGCGGCCTCATGATCAGCGCGACGAACCCGCGCACCGGCGTCAAGGTCGACCGGGTCTTCACCGGCTGGTACGGAAAGCGCTACAGCGGCGCCGGTCGCCTCGTCTGAGGCACGCGCGCACCGCCGCACCACCCGGAGCCCGGTCCCCTCGGGGGGCCGGGCTCCTGCGTGTCCGGGATCACGTCCCCGATCGCGCCACGGAATACCCTAGGGGGGTACGGTCCTTGACGGCAGTGGGAGGCAGATCATGAGCCACGGCTACAGCGCCGACAAGGACGCCGTCCTCGCGCGCCTCCGGCGCATCGAGGGACAGGTCCGCGGCATCGCCCGGATGGTCGACGAGGACACCTACTGCATCGACGTCCTCACCCAGGTGTCCGCGGCGACCCGCGCGCTGGAGAACGTCGCGCTCCTCCTGCTCGAGGACCACCTCGACCACTGCGTCCGGCACGCCGCGGTCCAGGGCGGTCCCGAGGCCGACGAGAAGATCGCCGAGGCCTCCGCCGCCATCGCCCGGCTCGTCCGATCCTGAACCGCCCGTCCGCCGACCGATCGCCGCACCACCTCGAGGAGACAGCAGCATGAGCACCACCACCTGGACCGTGCAGGGCATGACCTGCGGCCACTGCGTCCACGCCGTGACCACCGAGATCTCCGCGATCCCCGGCGTCGCCGCCGTCGCCGTCGACCTCGCCTCCGGCCTGGTCACCGTCACCGCCGAGCCGGACCCCTCGCCCGAGGCGGTCGCCGCGGCCGTCGACGAGGCCGGCTACACCCTCGTCACCGCCTGACCCCGCGCCACCCGCCCGACCCCGCCCCGGAGCCCCCATGGACACCGCGCTCACCACCCCGGTCGTGACGCCGATCGACCTCCAGGTCACCGGCATGACCTGCGCCTCGTGCGCCGCGCGGATCGAGAAGAAGCTCAACAAGGTCCCCGGCGTCGTGGCGACGGTGAACTACGCGACCGAGGTCGCGCACGTCGAGGCCCCGGCCGGCGTCAGCCTCGAGGACCTCGTCGCCGTCGTGGAGTCGGCCGGCTACGGCGTGCTCGAGCCGGAGCAGGAGGTCGACTACGACGGCGACGACCTCGGTCGCCGGTGGCGGGCCAGCGCCGTGCTCACCGTCCCGTTGCTGCTCGTCTCGATGGTGCCCGCCCTGCAGTTCCCCGGTTGGCAGTGGCTCGCGTTCCTGCTCGCGTCGGTCGTCGTCCTGTGGGGCGGCCTGCCGTTCCACCTCGCCGCGTGGACCAACGCGCGGCACCGGGCGACGACGATGGACACGCTCGTGTCGATCGGCGTGCTGTCGGCGTACCTCTGGTCCTCGGTCGCGGTGCTCTTCACCAGCGCCGGCGAGCTCGGCCGGACGATGACCGTCTCGTGGCTGCCGATGCACGACGAGGCCTCGGCCGGGAGCCCCGACCTCTACTTCGAGTCCGCCGCCGTCGTCGTCACGTTCCTGCTGCTCGGCCGCTGGCTCGAGCAGCGGGCGAAGCGCCGCTCCGGCGCGGCGCTGCGCGCCCTGCTCGACCTCGCCCCGGCCACCGCGTGGCTGCGCACGACCGACGGCGACACCGAGGTCCCGGCGTCGCACGTCCGCGTCGGCGACCTCGTCATCGCCCGGCCGGGCGAGCGCATCGCGACCGACGGCGTCGTCGTCGAGGGCGCCTCGGCCGTCGACTCGAGCATGCTCACCGGTGAGTCGGTCCCGATCGACGTGATGCCGGGCGACGAGGTCTCCGGCGGCACGGTGGTGCAGGACGGCCTGCTCGTCGTGCGGGCCACCCGTGTCGGCGCCGACACCGCGCTCGCCCGCATCACCGCGCTCGTGGCCGCGGCGCAGAGCGGCAAGGCGCCCGTGCAGCGCCTCGCCGACCGGGTGTCCGCCGTGTTCGTCCCCGTCGTCCTCGTGATCGCGCTCGGAACCCTGCTCGCGTGGGGTCTCACCACCGGCTGGCAGCAGGGCTTCACCGCCGCGGTCGCCGTCCTGGTGATCGCCTGCCCGTGCGCGCTCGGTCTCGCCACCCCCACGGCGCTGCTCGTCGGCACCGGGCGCGGCGCCACGCTCGGCATCCTGGTGCGCGGCCCGGAGGTGCTCGAGTCCACCCGCCGCGTGGACACGGTCGTGCTCGACAAGACCGGCACCCTCACGACCGGCGTCATGACCGTCGTGCACCGTCACGGCGACGACGAGGCGGTCGGGCTCGCCGGCGTGCTCGAGTCCGGCTCGACCCACCCGATCGCCCGGGCGGTCTCGACGTACGCCGCGGGCCTCGGGCCCTCCGGCGAGCTCGGGACGCACGAGGCGGTCCGCGGCGACGGCGTCACCGGCCGCGTCGCCGGGCACGACGTGCGCGTCGGGCGCCCGGAGTGGATCGGCCTCGACGAGCCGTGGTCGACCGAGGCCGCGCTCTGGCGGCAGGACGGGCTCACCACGATCGCCGTCTCGGTCGACGGCGAGGTCCGGGCGCTGCTCGCGGTCGGCGACGAGATCCGCCCGACGACGCGGGACGCCGTCGCACGGCTGCGCGCGGTGGGGCTCGAGCCGGTCATGGTCACCGGCGACGCCGAGGCAGTCGCCCGCTCGGTCGCGGCAGAGGTCGGCATCGACCGCGTCCTCGCCGACGCACGGCCCGAGGACAAGGTCGCCGAGGTCGAGCGGCTGCGCGCCTCGGGTCGCGTCGTCGCCGTCGTCGGCGACGGGATCAACGACGCCGCGGCGCTCGCGGCCGCGGACCTGGGCATCGCCATGGGCGGCGGGACCGACGTCGCCATCGAGGCCGCCGACATCACCCTGCTCCGCGACGACCTGCGCACGGCGAGCGACGCGGTCCGGCTCTCACGTGCCACGCTGCGCACCATCAAGCAGAACCTGGGCTGGGCGTTCGGCTACAACGTGGCAGCCATCCCGCTGGCCGCGGCCGGCCTGCTGACGCCGATGATCGCGGGGATCGCGATGGCGATGTCGAGCGTGTGCGTCGTCGGCAACAGCCTGCGCCTGCGCCGCTTCTCCTGACGGCCGGAGCCCGTCCGCCGGTTCCGACGCGCGCCGGGCGACGCGCCACCGCGAGCCCGCTGCCGCCGGGACGCCCGCGCGAGGCCCCACCCCGCGGGCCACACTGGACGCAGACCGCACCACCACGAGGAGCCCGCCTTGGCCGACGTACGTGCCCCCGGACCCATCAGCGACGTCCACGTCGCCGACTGGACGGTCGTGCAGAGCGCCGGCCGTAGCGCCCGGACTCAGCCGTTCCCGCGGACCGCGGCGAGCCAGGCCACGGCCTCGGCGTAGTCGTCGTCGGTCACACCGGGACGCAGCAGGGGCGCCTTGCCGTCGTGGCGCGGGTAGGACCCGAGAAAGCGCACCTGCGCGCAGACGCGGTGCAGTCCGGCGAGCGCCTCGCCCACCCGGGCGTCCGCGACGTGGCCCTCGCAGTCCACCGAGAAGTAGTAGTCGCCGAGGGCCCGGCGCGTGGGGCGCGACTCGATGCGGGTCAGGTTCACGCCGCGGACGGAGAACTCGGTGAGGATCTCGAGCAGCGCGCCCGGGTGGTCCTCGCGCATGAACAGGAACAGCGTCGTCTTGTCCGCGCCGGTGCGCTCGCGCGGCACCGACGGGCGGCCCACGAGCACGAAGCGCGTCCACGCCTCCTCGTTGTCCCCGATGCCGTCGACGAGGACGTCGAGGCCGTACGCCGCACCCGCGGCCGAGGACGCGATGGCGGCGTCGTACGCCGTGCCCTCGGCGACCGCCTGCGCGGCAACGGCGTTCGACGTCTCCGGCACGACCTCGGCGTCGGGCAGGTGGGTGGCGAGCCACGTGCGGCACTGGGCGTGCGCCACCGGGTGGGTGGCCACGCGCCGTACGTCGGCCAGCGCCGTGCCCGGCCGCACGAGCAGCGCGAAGCGCACCGCCAGCACCTGCTCGTCGACGATGACGAGCGGCTCGCCCGTCGCGAGCTCGTCGAGCGTCCCGGTGACCGCGCCCTCGACGGAGTTCTCGATCGGCACGAGGGCGTGCGTGACATCACCCGCGCGGGCCGCGTCGAGCGCGGCCGCGACGGTGGGGAAGGGGCGCAGGTCGGCACCCTCGCTCACCGCCATCGTGCGCAGCGCGGCCTCGGCGAAGGTGCCGCGCGGGCCGAGGTAGGCGATCGACACCGCGGCGTCGCTCACGACGAGACGCCCTTGAGCGCGTAGGAGATGGCCTGCTGCTCCTCGGGCGAGAGCGACGCCTCGCTCGTGCCGCCCTTGACCCCCTTGATGTAGGACCGCGTCTCCGACCGGCCGTGGATCGCGGTGAGCACGAGGCCGTCGCCGCCGTCGTCGAGCATCGCCGCGGAGAACGACAGCCGCCCGCCCATGTCGCCGAACGCGTCGTAGCGCACGACGCTCACGTGCCGCAGGGCGTCGGCGAGCTCCGAGCGGGTGCGCGCGAGCAGCGCGCCCAGGTCGTCCACCTCGGTGCGGAGCGCGCGCACCTCCTCGGTCTTGCGGGCCACCGCCGACACGAACGACGGCGCCTCGTCGTCGGCCGCGAGCAGCGTCACGTCCCGGCGGATCCGGCGCAGCGCCAGGAGGGCCACGACGGCGAGCACGAGGGCGAGGACTCCGACGGCGAGGCCGGCGATGACGAGGGCGTCGCGGGTGGACGCGTCGAGGGACACGTGGGCAAGGGTATCCGCGCGTAGGGTCGCCCCCGTGCGCGCATTCCCGGCGGTGTCCGCGTGACCACCTCGGTCCCGGTCTCGGTGCTCTGGTTCCTCGTGGGGCTCGCGGTCGTCCTCGGCGTCGGCTCCTCGATCCTGCGCACCCTCGTGGTGCCCCGCGGCGTGCGCAGCAAGCTGTCCGCGGGCGTGCTGACGGCGACGCTCACGGCGTTCCGCGCCGTGGCCCGTCGCACCTCGACCTACGAGGCGCGCGACGCCGTGCTCGCCTACGCCGCGCCGGTCTCGCTCATCGTCATGCTCATGACCTGGCTGGCCCTGCTCTTCGTCGGTTTCGCCTGCCTGCTGTTCGCGTTCTCGCCGCTGGACTGGGCGGCGTCCTTCCGCGAGGCGGGGTCGAGCCTGTTCACCCTCGGGTTCGCCAGCACCGACCGCACCCAGCTCACCGCTGTCGACTTCCTGGCCGCCGCCACCGGCCCGGTCGTCGTCGGCCTCCTCGTCGGCTACCTGCCGAGCCTCTACGCGTCGTACAACCGGCGCGAGGTCGAGGTGGCCCTGCTGCACTCCCGCGCCGGTGAGCCCAACTGGGGCCCGGAGATCCTCTCCCGGCACGCGATCGTCAACTCCTCCGAGGAGCTGGTGACGCTGTTCCGGGGCTGGGAGCGCTGGGCCGCCGACATCGCCGAGAGCCACGTGAACTACCCGGTGCTCATCCACGTCCGGTCCGCGCAGCCGTTGCGCAACTGGCTCGTCGCGCTCGTCTCCGTGATGGACGCGGCCGCTTTCCAGCTGGCCACGAACCCCCAGCTGCCGCAGGCGTCCGCGCGTGTCGCGCTCCGGCAGGGCTTCGTCGCGGTGCGCGACATCGCGCGGGCCGAGGGCCTCGACGTGGACGACGACCCGAGCCCGGACGCCCCCATCTCGCTGACGTTCGAGGAGTTCGCCGAGGCCTACGACGACGTCGCGGCCGCCGGCTACGCCATGGCGCGCAGCGCCGTGGACGCGTGGCCGCACTTCCGCGGGTGGCGGGTGAACTACGAGGCCGCGGCGTACGCCCTCGCCGAGCGCATCGACGCCCCGCCGGCCGCGTGGACGGGCACGCGGCGGCCGCCGCTGCCGGTGATCATGCCGCACCGTCCGGCGAACCGGATGCCCGGCGGCCGGACCGGCCGGCCGGCCGTCGGAGAATGACCGGGTGAGCCTCGCCCTCGACCTCGGCGTCCTGCTCGCGACGTTCGCCGTCATCTTCCCGGCCGAGCTGCCGGACAAGTCGTTCATCGCCACGCTCGTCCTCGCGACGCGCTACCCGCGGCTGTGGGTCTGGCTCGCCGCGTCGGCCGCCTTCGGCATCCAGATGCTCATCGCCGTGGCGGCCGGCCAGCTGCTGTCCTACCTCCCGCACGCGCTCGTCCTCGGCGTCACCGCCACGCTCTTCGCCGTCGGCGCGGTGGTGCTCGTCCATGGCGGCCTGCGCGCCCGCGCGGACGAGCTCGCGGAGGAGGAGGAGGAGACCCGCGAGTTCGAGTCGCGCGCCGTGGCCGGACGGCACGGGCTCGCCGCGTTCGCGACCACGTTCGCAGTCATCTTCACCGCCGAGTGGGGCGACCTCACGCAGCTCGTCACCGCGGGCCAGGCGGCCCGCACCGACGCGCCGCTGTCGGTCTTCCTCGGGTCGTGGCTCGCGCTCACCGCCGTCGCGGGCATCGGCGTGCTCGTCGGGTCGTGGCTGCAGCAGCGCGTCCCGCTGTGGCGCATCCGGATCGTGTCCGGTGCCCTGCTCGCGCTGCTGGCCGTCGTCACCGTCGTCGAGCTCGTCCGCGGCTGACCTGACCGGGAGACGCCGCCGGCCGATGCCGCACATGGAAGATCGGACGCTGCCGACGGGGGATGCGGCAGCGTCCGATCGCCCTGACCGTAAGGGGTTCCGGCCGCGTCGCTCAACCCGGGCGGGCGGTCCCCCGGGGTTCTTGACGGAAGCTTGACGAATCAGGCATCGGACGACCGGATAGCGGCCGACCGGGGCGCGAAACGCAACGCGGCGGAGCGGAGCCCTCGGCCTGACCGCGGCGGCTGGCTAGCGGAGCGTGACCTGGCGGTTGGTCAGCCCGGCGCGGGCGCGGCGCTCGGGCTCGGCGAGCGGGCCCGGCTCGGCGAGCGCGTCGGCGAGGCGCTCGGCGAACGCGGCCGCGGGCGCCTCGACGTCGTCGGCCTCCGTGCCGGGAGCGAGGTCCCACACCGGCGCGAGCAGGCCGTCCGCGCGGAACGTGCCGATGAGGCGCGTGCCCGGCCCGAGGCCGTCCGAGCCGCGCGCGTGCAGGCGCGCGAGCGCGTCGAGCAGCGGCTCCTCGTCGTGCGGCAGCACCCAGCGGAGGTGCTCCTTGGTGCCGATGCGCACCCAGTAGCCGGCGTCGACGCCCTGCAGGCGCACGGTCGGGACGACGGACGCGTTCGCGCGCTCGAGCGAGGCGGCGACGTCGGCCGTCGACTCGGCGCCGCTGCCCTCGATCCAGAAGTCGAAGCCGGCGTGCACGGTGACGTCGAGCGGGGCGGACAGGTCGAGCACGTCCTGCAGCCGCGGACCGGCGCCCGGGCGCTGCGGCGGCACCGGGCTGCCCGCGTCGGCGTCGAGCGCGCGCAGCAGCGCATCGGCGACGTCGCGGCTGGTGTCGCCGCTGCTCGTCGCCGTCTGCAGGGCCAGCAGGATCGCGCCGTCGACCCGCACGAGCGCGGGCCACGCGAGCGGCAGCACCGTCGCGAGCGTGACCGTGCGGTCGCCCAGCCTCGCGGCGTACTCCGGGACCAGCGCCAGCGGCGCCGTCGCCGCCGGGACGATCTCGCGCATGGCGACCCAGTCGGTCTCGCCGGGCAGGCCGGCGAACGGACGACGGACGCGCTCCTGGCCGGCGCTCGCGGCGGCGCGTCCGTGGCAGGCCTTGTAGCGACGGCCGCTGCCGCAGGGGCAGGGCTCGCGCATCCCGACGACGGGCACGTCGGCGCCGCCGTCGACCGGGACGGCGGGGGCTGGGCGTGAGTGCTTCTTCTGCTGGGCCACGATCGGCGAGCGTACGCGACCGTCCCGCGGGCCGGCGCGGCACGACTCAGGCGTGCGCCCGGGTCCCGCCGTCGGACCCCGATCGGCCGAGCTGGGCGAGCACCGGGCCGGGGCGGTTCGTGATGATCGCCTCCACGCCGAGCCGCACGCACAGCTCGACGTCCTCGGGCCGGTCCACGGTCCAGACGTGCACCCGCCCGCCGGCGCGGTGGACCCGCTCGACGTAGCGCGGGTGCGCACGCACGATGTCGATCGACGGCCCCGCGATGGCCGACCCGAACGGCAGCGAGCCGTCGCGGAAGCGCAGCGGGACCCGGTCCAGCAGGAACACCGTCGCGAGCCCGGGGGCCAGCGCCCGGACCCGGCGCATGGACAGCTGCGAGAAGCTCATGATCCGCACCCGCGAGCCGTGCTCGCTGCGCGGGCGGGCCAGGCCGAAGCGCCGGAGCAGATCGATCGTGCTCTCCTCCACGAGGGCGCCGTACCGCGTGGGGTGCTTCGTCTCGATGGCGAGGCCGATCTCGCGCGGCGAATCGACGACGAGCTCCAGCAGCCGCTCGAGGGTGAGCACGCGGCGCCGGTCCTCGTCCATCACGACGGGATCGTCGAGCTCCGGCCCGGGCGAGCTCGGCCGCGACGTGCCGGCCTCCCGCCAGCGGCCGAAGTCCCGGCGGTGCAGGTCCTCGAGGGTCATCACGGACACCACGCCCGTGCCGTCGCTCGTCCGGTCGATGCGCCGGTCGTGGACGCACACGAGGTGACCGTCCGCCGTGAGGCGCACGTCGCACTCGAGCGAGTCGGCGCCGTCGGCCACCGCCTGGACGTACGCCGCCAGGGTGTGCTCTGGCACGTCGGCGCTGGAGCCCCGGTGCGCGACGACCTCGGTCACGCGGGACATCGTGGCACCCGCGGGCGACGGGCCGGACACCACACCACCACCCCGGGGTGAATCAGACGAGAACGGCGCCCGGGTTGAACAGGCCCCGCGGATCGAGGCCGGCCTTGACCGCCCGCATCGCCGCGATCTCCGCGGGCGACCGGGTGAGCGCGAGGTACGCCGCCTTCGCGCGGCCCACGCCGTGCTCGGCGGAGATCGAGCCGTGGTGGTCGGCGACGGCCGTGAGCACG
The DNA here is from genome assembly GCA_021784035.1 of Actinomycetes bacterium. GTDB lineage: Bacteria > Actinomycetota > Actinomycetes > S36-B12 > CAIYMF01 > Longivirga. The sequence continues at coordinate 23,261 of JAJXTD010000001.1, forward strand.
ACGGCGTCGACCCGTTCGTCGTCGGGCTGCGGGCCGAGCACCTCGACGTGCAGGTTGCCGTCGGCGAGGTGGCCGAACACGAGGAGCTCGTCGACGTCGGGCAGCGAGCGCACCCGCGCCCTCAGGTCGGTCACGAACGCGTCCCAGCCGCCCATCGGGACGGACACGTCGAAGCGGTGGGGCACGCCGAGCGCGGCAGTCGCCTCGGCCGCGCGCTCGCGGTAGGACCAGAACCGCGCGCGGTCGGCCGGATCGAGCGCGACGACGGCGTCGCGGTCGTCGGGCAGGTCCATCGCGATCTCGCCGTCGCGCGGGGACTCGGTCTCGAGCAGCAGCAGGTGGTCGGCCGCGCCGGCGAGCGGCCACGGCAGCGACGCGACCGTGCAGACGTGGCGCAGCATGGCGGCGTCCAGGAGCTCTGCGGCGAGCAGGCGTACGCCGCGGGGCACGGCCGAGCGGACGAGGGCGAGCGCGTCGGCCGCGTCGCGCACCCCGACGAGCGCGACGGCGGACGCCGTCGCCGGGCGCACCAGGCGCAGCCGCGCCGCGGTGACGACGCCGAGCGTTCCCTCGCTGCCGACCAGCAGGCCGGTGAGGTCGTAGCCGGTGTTGTCCTTCGGCAGCCCGCCGAGGTGGCTGATCACCGAGCCGTCGGGCAGCACGGCCTCGACGCCGACCACCTGCGCGCGGGTCATGCCGTGCACGCAGACCCGGATGCCGCCCGCGTTCGTGCCGATCGTGCCGCCGACCGTCGCGCTGTCGCGGGCGGCGAGGTCGACGCCGTACTCCCAGCCGGCCGCCCGGACGTGCCGGTGCAGGTCGGCCAGCACGACGCCGGCGCCCGCGGTCACCTGGCCGGCGAGGTCGTCGACCGGCTCGAGCCGGGCGAGCCTGCGGGTGGACAGGATCACGACCGGGGGCCCGTCGGCCCCGGGCACCGAGCCGCCGACGAGTCCGGTGTTGCCGCCCTGCGGCAGCACCGGCACCCCGGCCGCGATGCACGCGCGGACGACCGCCGCGACCTCGGCGGTGTCGGCCGGGCGCACCACGGCGAGCGCGGGCCCGGCGAAGCGCCGCGACCAGTCCACGGCGTAGGGCGCGACGAGGTCGTCGTCGTCGAGCACCTGCCCCGCCCCGACGACGGAACGCAGCGCCCCGATCAGCTCCACGCCCGGCTCCACGCCCGCATCCACGCCCGCATCCACGCCCGGCTCCACGTCACGCCCCCATCCTGCCCAGGTCCCCCATCCGCCGTGAATGTGCCCCCGACTGCGCTAGAAGCAGTCAGGGTTCCCCCGCTCGCCGACTCCGCCCCGCGTCCGCTACGTGGATGTCCCGCTGGCTGCTTCTAGCGCAGTTCAGGTCACATTCACGGCGGACAGCCGGGGCGGACGGGACGGCGGGGAGCTACTTGAGGAACTTGCTGTAGCGGCGGTCGGCGAGGGGCTTGCCGTCGGTCTGGCAGGTGGCGCAGTACTGCAGCGAGGAGTCGGCGAAGGACACCTCGCGTACGACGTCCCCGCAGACGGGACACGGCTGGCCGGTGCGCCCGTGCACGCGCATCCCGAGCTTCTTCTCGGCCTTGAGGTCGGCCGCGCCGAGACCCTCCGACCGGCGCACGGCGTCGGTGAGGACGTCGCGCATCGCGGCGTACAGCGTCGCGACCTCCTCGGGGGACAGCTTCCCGGCGGCCTTGAACGGGCTGAGTCGCGCGGCATGCAGGATGTCGTCGCTGTAGGCATTGCCGATGCCCGCGATCGTCGACTGGTCGCGCAGGACGCCCTTGAGCTGGTGCCCGCCGGCCTCGGCCAGGATCGCCGCGAGGACGTCGACGGTGACGTCGTCGGCCAGCGGCTCGGGGCCGAGCCGCGCGATCCCCGGGACCGCGTCCGGGTCGCGGACGACGTAGACCGCGAGCCGCTTCTGCGTCGCCGCCTCGGTGAGGTCGAAGCCGCCCGCCGCCACGCCGTCGTCGTCGACGAGCACGACGCGGAACGCGAGCGGTCCCTTGCCCGGCTTCGGCGGTGCGGCGCTCATCTCCTTGCGCCAGTGCAGCCAGCCGGAGCGGGACAGGTGCGTGACGAGGTGGAGGACCTCGCCGTCCTCGTCGACGAGCACGACGTCGAGGAACTTGCCGCGGCGCGCCGCGTCGACGATCCGCGCCCCGACGAGGTCGGTGACCGGCGGGTCGAAGGTCTTGAGGGCGCTGATCGCCGCGAGCTCCACCCGCGCCACGCGCAGGCCGGTCGCGGTCGCGCGCAGGTACGCGGCGAGCGACTCCACCTCCGGCAGCTCGGGCACGGGACGAGCCTGCCAGGTGAGCCCGGTGCCGTGGGGCGTCGTCGCGGCTTTCGCGGGGTCGCCCTGCCGCCACCGGCCCCGATGAGTGACACTTTGCCCGTGGGCGATCAGGTGGGACCCGGGGTCGACGCCGTCCTGCCCGGACGCATCGGGCTGCTCGTGCGCGTGCCGGTCAAGCCGGGACTGCGCGCCGCCGCGCTCGACGTCCTCAACCGGTACGTCGACGACCTGCATCAGGAGCCCGGCACCGAGGCGTTCTTCCTGTGCGTCGAGCCGGACGACTCCGACGTCGTCTGGCTCTACGAGTGGTTCCGCGACGAGGACTCGCTCGAGGCCCATCGCGGCGCGCCGCTGTTCGGCCGGCTGATGTCCGAGCTCCCCGACCTCGTGGCCGACGGCCCCGGCATCATGCGCCTGGACCCGCTGCGGCTGCGGATGTCCAGCGCCGTCACCGCGCAGTCGCTGTAGCGCGTCCCCGCGAGGTCAGCGCGCCGCGCGCGTGCGGCGCAGGAAGTTCAGGCCGAGGATCGGCAGCACCAGCGGGATGAACAGGTAGTCGCGGCCGTACCAGAACCAGACGCTCGACTTCGCGTCGAACGCGGCCGGGTCGACGACGCTGAGCGTCCCGACGACGAGGACGCCGACGAGCTCGGCGACCATGCAGACGAACGCGACGCGGCGCCACCTCGGGGTGTCCTTCACGAGCGCGACGGTGATGACGCAGTAGACGACCGCGGCCACGGCGGAGAGCCCGTACGCCAGCGGCGCCTGGTCGAACTTCACGACCAGCTCGTAGAGCGACCGGGCCGAGGCGCCCACCGCGAGGATCGCGTAGACGGTGATGAGCGCCCGGCCGGCACCGTGCTTGGTCGAGGCGGCCGCGGGAGAGGTGCCCTCGGCCGGACCCGTGCCCTCAGCCATGTCCGGTCACCGTCGCCGCCCCGGTCCAGACCTGCTGCAGGCGGATCACGAGCACGGGGATGAGCAGCCCCGCGATGCACACGACACCGGCGCCCCAGCGCCCCGGCTCGGCCGCGCCCCACCACACCGTGCCGGGAGCGGCGAGCAGCACGACGAGCAGGTACGCGAGGAACACGACCGGGTCCGCGGGCGCGTTGCCGCCGATCCACGCGACGACGCACTGGATCGCGAGCACGACCACGGCCAGCTCGAGCAGCGCGACGAGTCCGAGCACCCAGCGCGGCAGCTTCCGGTCGAGGAGCGCGAGGACGCCCGCCACGACCGCGAGCGCGAGGGACAGCACGGTGACGACGGCGGCGACGGAGGTCACCGGCCAGTCGGACGCGAGCAGCGCGGCAGAGGTCACGCGCAGATTGTGTCCCCTCGACCCGACCGCGTCCGCACCAGGGGAGCCCGACGCGCCGTGGCAACGGCGACGCCCGGTCGATACGCCGTACGCCGCTCGGCCGAGCGAGGGGAGCGGCCGCACCCGACGCGTCGTGCCGACGCCCGCTCGATCCGCCGTACGGCGCTCAGCCCAGGGCGAGGAGCGCGGCCGCGACGATCGCCGTGACCATGCCGACCTTCTGCATGGGGCGTAGGCGCTCGGTCAGGACGAGGCGCGCGAGCAGCACGGTGGCCGCGGGGTAGAGGGACCCGAGGACCGACACCACCGACAGCAGGCCGATCTGCAGCGCGAGGACGTAGACGGCGTTCGCGGCGACGTCCATGACGCCCGCCGCCATCGCCTGGATCCGGACCGGCGGGTCCTGGGGGAGGTACGACCGCGCGGACCGGGACGCGGCGACGGCGCCGAGCACGCCGATGAGCACCGTCGAGGTCCCGCGCGCCCACACGACGGACCACAGGCCGGAGCCGTCCGGCGCCCACGAGATGACCGCCATGAAGCCGCCGATCCCGACGCCGGCCCCGATGGCGAGCAGCAGCGCCCGCGACGACACCCGCCGGTGGCGCTCGTCGTCGGTGGGCGACTGCGGCTCGAGCCCGACCGTCACGATCGCGACGACGGCCAGCGCCATGCCGACGTACGCCGCGGCCCCGGGCCGGTCCCCGCGCACGAGACCGACGACCACGGGGATGGCGGCGCCGATCACCGCGGCGATCGGGGACACCACCCCCATCGGTCCGAGCGTGAGGGCGGCGTAGAGCAGCAGGATCCCGGTGGCGCCGAACAGCGCGGCGCCGATGCCCGGCAGCGCCGTCCCGGCTGGGTCGCCCCCGAGCAGGATCGCCGCCGGCACGATGAGGACGAGGCCGGCCGGCGTGGTGAGCACGAGGGTCTGCAGGGGCGTGGAGCGGCGGGACGCGAGCCCGCCGACGAAGTCCGCGACGCCCCACACCATCGAGGAGATCAGCGCGAGGAGGGCGGCCACGGGCGACAGTCCAGCACATCCCGTCCCGGCAACGACCTCGCGCTCGGCTCGCGGGACGCCTAGCGTCGTGACGTGCTCTCCCCGCCCGAGGACCTCGACGACGCGCTCGTCGGCGCGGCGCTGCGCGAGCACTGGGGGATCGACGCCGCCGAGCGGGTCTACGCACCGGTGGGGTTCGGCAGCCACCACTGGGACGCCGTGGGCGCCGACGGACGCCGCTGGTTCGTCACGGCCGACGACCTCGATGCGAAGCCCTGGTTCGGTCCCGACCGCGCCGCCGTCCTCGCCGGCCTGCGCACGGCGTACGGCACGGCCGCCGAGCTGCGCGACGGGTGCGGGCTGTCCTTCGTGCTGGGACCTCGGCTCGACCACGACGGCGTCGCGGCGCACGCGGTCACCGACCGCTGGGCCGTCTCCGTCGTCCCCCGGGTCGAGGGCGAGACCGGTGGCTTCGCGGACCACTTCCCGGCCGAGCGGCGCGACGAGATGGCCCTGCTGCTCGCCGAGCTCCACCAGGCGCAGCCGGCCGCGGTGCGTCCGCGCGACGACGCCTCCCGCGGCGACCGGGACGCCGTCGTGACGGTCCTCGACGGGCTCGGCGAGCCGTGGACCGGCGGCCCGTGGTCGGAGCCGGCCCGCGCGTGGTGCGTCGAGAACGCCGACGACGTACGCCGGCTGGTCGAGCGCCACGACGTCCTCGCCGAGCACGCCGCGGGGCGTCCCCGCGTCGTGACGCACGGGGAGCCGCATCCAGGCAACGTCCTGGTGAGCGACGACCGGTGCCTTCTCATCGACTGGGACACCGTCGCGGCCGCGCCGCCCGAGCGCGACCTGTGGCTCGCCGCGGGCGGCTGGGACGGGCCGGTCGACGAGGCGTTCCTCGAGTCCTACCAACGACTCTCGGGTGTCGACGTCGACCGTGACGTGCTCACGCTGTACCGGATCACCTGGGTGCTGTCCGACGTCGCGAGCCTCGCCGGCAACCTGCGCCGCGCGCACACGCGGACCCCGACGTCGGACGCCGTCTGGGGCTACCTGCGCGCCCTCCGCCTCGACGTCGACTGACGAAAGCCCTCCCAGCCCCTCCCCGTCCGTCCCGCCTCGCAGCCGCCCTTGTTCCGCATGACGGTGCACCAGGACGCGCCAGGGGCACCTGCGGTGCCTCCTTCTATCGGACGGCCGAGCTTCGGAACGGGTGAGGGGCGCCACAGGTGCGCCTATCCGGGGGTGGGGGCACCTTCATGCGCAGACCGTGCCGGCGGGCGCAAGTCGACGCGAGCGGCTGGAGCAGGCAGGCTGACGGGATGACGACACCGACGCTGGGGGCGGCCTTCGCCGACGCCCTCGCGCGCAAGGCCGGCGACCGGGTGCTCGACCTGCTCCACCCCGAGCTGGACTTCCGGGCGATGACACCGAACCAGGTCTGGGAGGCCGCGACCCCCGAGGACGTCGTCGACGTGCTCGGGCAGTGGTTCGACGAGACCGACGTGATCGAGGGCGTCGACGCCGTCGAGACCGGGGCCTTCGCCGACCGGGAGCGCGTCGGCTACCGCCTGCGCGTCCGCAACGACGACGGCCTGCACCTCGTCGAGCAGCAGGCCTACCTGTCCGAGCGCGACGGGCGCATCGGCTGGCTGCGCATCATGTGCTCCGGCTTCCGCCCGGTCGACGGCTGAGCCGAGCGGACCACCGGGTGCACGACCGACGCGGCCGTCCTCAGCCGCCCTGGAACGGCCGGACCTCGACGTCGCCGCGGCAGGCGACGGCGCCCTTCTCCGCCCACGCGAGCGCCGTCTCCTCGTCCGGGCACTCGAGGACCCAGAAGCCGCCGATGTGCTCCTTGCCCTCGAGGTAGGGGCCGTCGGTGCGCAGCAGGCCGGAGTCCGTGCGGCGGACGACCTTCGCCGTCGTCGAGGGCTCCAGCCCGCCGGCGAACACCCACACGCCCGCGGCCCTCATCTCGTCGTTGACACGGCCGGTGTCGGCGAACGCCTGCTCCATGTCCTCGGGCGTCGGGTACACCGGGCTGTCGTCGTTGTGCACGGAGAGCAGGTACTGGGTCATCTCTCGTCTCCTTCGGCTCGCAGGGACCGGACCCTCCGGTGCCTCCACCCTCTGTACGAGCGCGGTGGTCCGGACTCGACATCGCGTTCCCGGGATTCTGCGCCGGATCCGTCGCGAGCTGGGGGCGGTTGCTGGGTTCGGCCGCGGAACGTGTCCCGAGGACGACGAAGGGCGGCCCTCGAAGGACCGCCCTGTGCCGACGTGGTGCGCGAGGGTGGAGTTGCGCCCTCCGACCTGGGGAGTTGGAAGCCCGGCAGCCTCAGCGCACCGTCGGCACGGATGATCTGGATGAACTCGTCCCATCCAGGCGGCTCGATCGCCGCGTCCGAGCTTCACCGCTTGACCGAGGACGAGTTCGAGTGGGTCCAGGCCTGCGTCGGGCGGCGCTGGTCAGCACAGGGGTGCAAGTCCGTCGTCGAAGTCCCGCATGCGGGTGTAGATGGACTTCCAGCGTTCCGGGGCCGTCTGCTTGAGGACCTGCGGCGTGTTCCACAGGGTCAGCGTCCCGGCCGCTCCCGCCGTCGCCAGCCACTCCTTCTCACGCAGGGCGCGCTTGCGGCCGTCACCCTCGTCGATGAGGACGAACACGTCCGTCCCCTGTTGCGACAGCACCGAAGCGTGGGCGATGACCATCAACTCGCCCAGGTCCTTGCTGGAGCGGACCCGGTCGGTCGCCTGCTGCCCGGACACCCGCACGACCGCCGCCACGAACTCGTCGGTCAGCGTGTCGTCGAGGATGCCGACGCGGCCCGCAGCGACGAGTTTACGCCAAGTGGACAGCGCCCCGGTGCGGGCGAAGCGTCCCGTAGCGGCCTTGCGGTCGACCTCCTCCCGGACCTTCTCCGGCGCAGCCAACGACAGGTCGTGCGCCTCCGCCAGGCCCAGGAGCAGGCCCTGCTCCGACACCGCGACGAAGTTCAGGATCGGGCCGGCGTCCAGGAGGATGCTCACAACGCGGGCGGCGGGAACAGCGGCGCGTCGATGTCCCACACGTCGTCGCTGTCGACGTCGTCCTCGGATGCGGCGGGCACGCCGAGCTCGGGCGCGAGCTCGTCGGGCTCCTGCCGGTACCAGAGGGCCAGTTCGGTGAGGCCGATCACGCCTCGGTGGTACCCCGCGACAGCGCGGGCCATCAGCTGCTGCGGTGCGCGCGGCTGCGTCGAGTCGGCGACCAGCGACCGGTACTGGCTCAGCCAGCCGTGCTCGGCGGCGAGCATGGGCGCCGTCAGCCGGCTCCACTCCTGGCAGGTGTCGGGGTCGATGAGCCCCGTCTCCTTGAGCTGGATCGCGGCGACGTGCGGGGACACCTCGAACTCCTGAACCAGCGCCGACAGCGCGGCGACCGTCGCCTGCCCGGGCGCGACCCGGGCGCCGACCGCGTCGAGGGGAATCAGGAGGTGGCGGGCGAACGTGTCGGCCTGCTTCTCCGCCGGCGTACGTTCCCCCGGGGCGCCGCCCGCGGGCCGGTCCAGGTCGCCGGCCAGCACGTGGCCGAGCTCGTGCGCGATCGAGGTCCGCTGCCGCAGCGGGTTGCCGGTGGTGGCAACCGCGATCACCGTCCGGCCGGTAGCCGGGTCCCGCATCGACAGGCCGTGCTCCTCGTCGCCGGCGTCCATGCTCAGTACGTCGATGCCGGTCGTGGAGTGCACCAGCTCGAAGACGTCCTTGACGGCGGCGAGGCCGAGATCGTGCTCCTTGCGGAACTCCTCGGCCCGCCGTCGCCCTGCGGCCTCGTTGGGGCTCACCGCGCCGGGACGCCCTGCTGGGTGAGGTAATCGTCCAACTCGAGGTAGGCGTAGAGCCGCTCCCGCATCGCGGTCATCTCGGCGGTGCCACCGTCGGTCCGGGCGGCGAACCGGGCCCGCTCGCGCAGGGCGAGCACCCCGGTGATGGCTGAGGCGCGCACGCCGAACAGGTCGGCCAGGAGCACCAGCTCGTCGCCCTTGAGGGGGCGGGAGCCGTCCTCGATCCGGGAATAGGTCGGCTGGGAGACGCCCAGCGCACGCGCCGCGGCCTCCTGCGAGATGTCGAGCTGCTCGCGCACCTCGCGGATGCGGCGGGGCAGCTGGGTCACCAGATCCGTCATCTGAATAAACCTCCCTTCTTCATTCAGAGTGTGCCCGATGGGGTCCGACAGCGCAACCAGGGCCCGGCCGCGCGTGGTGCCAGCCGCGCGGCAACAGCGAGGGCGGCCGGGGGTCAGGCGGCGCGGGCGGAGGCGGGGTGGCCGGAGTCGGCGTCCCGGTCCTGCGGGCTCCCCAGATCGTCAGGAGGAGGGCGACGGCCAGCGCGCCCGTCAGGACCATGGACCCGAGCAGGCACCAGCCCAGCCACCGGCCTGGGGGAATCCCCAACTTGAAGTGCGCGAGGGGGGAGTTGAACCCCCACACCCTTTCGGGTACACGGACCTGAACCGTGCGCGTCTGCCTATTCCGCCACTCGCGCGCGCCGGAGAAGGCTAACACGCAGGTGGAGGCCGTTCCGAACCGCCCGCGGCCGGTCCGGGGGACGCCACCGCCGCTGCGGCGCAGGTCAGAGCGCCTCACCCGGTTACGATCGAGGTCGACGACGTGCGCTCCCGCGGGGGCGTGCCGTCCTGAGGTGACACGGGAGGCGCGGTGGGTCTGCTCGACCGCTTCGAGCAGCGGCTCGACCGGATGGTCAACGGTGCCTTCGCGCGCGCGTTCAAGGCCGAGGTGCAGCCGGTGGAGATCGCCGCCGCGCTCCAGCGCGAGATGGACGACCGGGCCGCCGTCGTGAGCCGCGGTCGCACCGTCGTGCCGAACGTCTTCGTCGTCGACCTGAGCCCGCACGACCACGACCGTCTCGCGGTCTACGCCGGCACGCTGACCGACGAGCTCGCCGGCATGGTCCGCGAGCACGCCGAGGAGCAGCGCTACACGTTCCTCGGCGGGACCTCGGTCGAGCTCGCCCGCGACGACGACCTCGAGACCGGCCTGTTCCGGGTGCACAGCGAGGCCAAGGCCGAGGTCGCGTCGACCCCGCACGGGGTGCGCGCGCCCTCGTCCCCGCCGGCCGGCGCCGGGCACCCGCGGCTGCTCGCCGACGACGACATCGCCCATCCGCTCACCCGCGCCGTGACGCGCCTCGGCCGCGGCACCGACGTCGACATCCGGGTCGACGACCCCGGCGTCTCGCGTCACCACGCCGAGATCCTGCTCGGCCGGGAGGTCGTGCTGCGCGACCTGGGGTCGACGAACGGGACCTACGTCGACGGTGTGCAGGTCGGCGAGACGGTCCTGCACGACGGGGCGGTCGTCCAGCTCGGGGCAACGCGGCTGACGTTCCGGGCGGGGTGAGCGGGCGGTGTCCGAGCTCGTCCTGACGCTGCTCCGCCTCGGGTTCCTCGTCCTCATCTGGCTGCTCGTCGTCGTCACGATCCTGGTCCTGCGCCGCGACCTGCGCGCCCCGCGCGACGCGCGCCCGCTGGTCGCCACGGCCGGGCCGACCAGCAAGCCGGCCAAGGCGCGGCCGGAGCGGGCGCCGAAGGTGAAGACCGGCCCGCGGTCCCTCGTCGTCGTCGAAGGACCGCTCACCGGGACGGTGATCCCGCTCGGCACCGGCGACGTCACGATCGGCCGCGCCGCCGACTCCACCCTCGTGCTCGACGACGACTACGCCAGCAACGCCCACTCCCGCCTGACCCTCACGAACGGCACGTGGGTGGTCACCGACCTCGGGTCGACGAACGGCACGTGGGTCGACCGCAGCCGGATCACCGGGCCGACGCCGTTGACGCTCGGCCACCAGCTCAAGGTCGGGCGTACCGTGCTCGAGCTGCGGCGGTAGCCGTGGCGCTCATGCTGCGCTCCGCGGCACGCTCCGACGTCGGACTGGTGCGTCCCGGCAACGAGGACTCCGGCTACGCCGGCGACCAGCTGCTCGTCGTCGCCGACGGAATGGGCGGGCACGCCGCGGGCGAGCTCGCCTCGTCCGCGGCGATCGCGACCATGTCGGAGATGGAGACGGCGGGGCTCGACGACGCCGCCGCCCTCGAGCGCCTGTCCGAGGCGGTCGTCACGACGAGCGAGCGCATCGCCGACGTCGTCGCGGCGCACCCGGAGTTCGCGGGCATGGGCACGACCCTCACCGCGCTCGCCTGGCTGGGCGGCGACCCGGCGCGGGTGGCCGTGCTGCACGTCGGGGACTCCCGCGCCTACCTGCTGCGCGACGACGTCTTCACGCAGGTGACGCGCGACCACACGTACGTCCAGTCCCTCATCGACTCCGGGCGCATCACCGCCGACGAGGCGCTCGTGCACCCGCGGCGCAACCTGCTCATGCGCGCGATCGACGGCGTCCACCCCGCGGAGCCGGACGTCTCGGTGCGCGAGGCGCGGGCGGGCGACCGGTTCCTCGTCTGCAGCGACGGCCTGTGCGGCTACGTCCCCGACGAGCGCATCCACGAGCTGCTCGCGATCGCCGACCCGACCGCCGTCGTCACGGCGCTGGTCGAGGCCGCGCTCGAGGTCGGTGCGCCGGACAACGTCACGTGCGTGGTGGCCGACGTCGTCGAGGTCGACGGGGCGCGCGACGGCGAGGCACCCGTGGTCGTCGGTGCGGCCGGCGAGCCGCGCAACCGCGAGCGCCTGCCCGGCTTCGCGTTCCCCGCCGACGCGCAGCTGGACCCGCGCTCCCACCCGCTGGTGCGGGTGTCGACCAGCTCGGGCGACGGCACCGGCGGCGTGGGGTCGCTGGCCGGGGTCTACGCCGAGGAGCAGGGGCCCCCGCGACGCCGGCTGCCGGTGCGGTGGGTCGCCCTCGCGGGGGCGATCGTCCTGGCCGCGATGGGGGCGATCGGCCTCACCTACGCCTGGGCGCAGCAGCAGTACTTCGTCGGCAACCAGGGCGGCTACGTCGCGATCTTCCGCGGCCTGCCCGGCGACGTCGGGCCGATCAGCATGCACTCGGTCGAGCAGGTCAGCACCATCACGGTCGACTCGCTGCCCGACTTCGAGGCCGCGCAGGTCGAGGCGACGATCGCCGTGGAGTCCCTCGCCGCCGCGCAGCAGGTGGTGCAGCGGCTGTCCGAGCGCGCGGCGCAGTGCGCGGCCGTGCCCACCACCCCCGGCTGCCCAGCCCAGGCCACCCCGGTCCCGACCCCGACCGCGAGCACCTCCCCGTCCCCCTCGGGCTCGGGATGAGCACCCTCACGAGGGCCTCGGCCGTACCGCGCTACCGCCAGCCGACGCGACGCGGCGCGGAGGCCGGGCTGTTCCTGCTCGCCTTCGCCGTCGGCGCCACGGCGTACGTCCAGGTCGACCTCGCCATGCTCGGGAAGGTCGCCGACGACACGGTCCGCGTGCTCAGCGCCGTCGCGGCGCTGCTGCTCGTCGTGCACCTCGCCGTCCGCCTCCGCGCGACGTACGCCGACCCGATCGTCGTCCCCACGATCGCGACGCTGAACATCCTCGGCCTGGCGATGATCCACCGCCTCGACCTCGCCGAGGTGCAGCGCGCGGCGCGCAACGGCGGTGTCGCGCCCCCGCCCGACGTCTACAGCCAGCTCACCTGGACGGCGCTCGGCGTCGTGCTGTTCGTCGCCGTGCTGCTCGTCGTCCGCGACCACCGCACCCTGCAGCGCTACACCTACACCGCGATGCTCGCCGGTCTCGTGCTGCTGCTGCTCCCGCTCGCGCCGTTCGTCGGCGCGACGGTGAACGGCGCGACGCTCTGGGTGCGCCTCGCCGGGCTGTCCTTCCAGCCGGGCGAGCTCGCCAAGATCCTGCTCACCATCTTCTTCGCCGGCTACCTCACGGTGACGCGCGACTCGCTCGCCCTCGTGCGCACCAAGGTGATGGGCATCGAGCTCCCCCGTGGCCGGGATCTCGGTCCGTTGTTCGTGGCGTGGTTCGTGTCGCTCGCCGTGCTCGTCTTCGAGCGCGACCTCGGCACGTCGCTGCTGTTCTTCGGCCTGTTCGTCTCGCTGCTCTACATCGCGACCCAGCGGCGCAGCTGGCTGGTCCTCGGCGCCGTCCTGTTCATCACCGGCGCGGTGTTCGCGTACCTCGCGTTCGGGCACGTGCGGCTGCGCGTCGACGTGTGGCTGCACCCGTTCGCCGACGAGGCCGACACGAGCTACCAGATCGCGCAGTCGCTGTACGGCTTCGCGAGCGGCGGCATGTTCGGCTCGGGCCTCGGCCAGGGCTACCCGCAGCTCGTGCCGTACGCGAAGAGCGACTTCATCCTCGCGGCGTTCGGCGAGGAGCTCGGGCTGATCGGGCTGATGGCGATGCTCGTCCTCTACGGCATCGTGGTCGAGCGCGGCCTGCGCGCGGCGATCGCCTGCCGCGACGTGTTCGGCACGCTGCTCGCCGCCGGTCTGTCGATCTCCCTGGCGCTGCAGGTGTTCGTCGTGGTCGGTGGGGTCAGCCGCCTGATCCCGCTCACCGGGCTCACGACGCCGTTCCTGGCGGCGGGCGGCTCGTCGCTGGTCGCCAACTGGCTCGCGATCGGCCTGCTCATACGGATCAGCGACAGCGCGCGCCGACCCGACGCCGAGAGCGTCAGCCTCGAGGACGCGCCGACCCAGGTGGTGCCGCTGTGATCCGCTCGGTACGCCGTATCTCCATCGTGCTCGCCGTGATGCTCGTCGCGGTGCTCGCGAACCTGACCTACCTGCAGTACTTCGCCGCCGCCGGCATGCGGGGGCAGGCCGGCAACAGCCGCGTGCTGCTCGAGGAGTACTCCCGCCAGCGCGGCCCGATCCTGCTCGGTTCCACGGCGATCGCGTCGTCCATCCCGACCGACGACCAGCTCAAGTACCTGCGGCAGTATGCCCGCGGCCCGCTCTACGCCCCCGCGACGGGCTTCTACTCCGTCGTCTACGGCGCCACCGGGATCGAGCGCACGGAGAACACCGTGCTCTCCGGCTCCGACGACCGCTTCTTCGTCGACCGCGTGCAGCAGCTGTTCGCCGGCCGGGGCGTGCAGGGCGGCGCGGTGCGCCTCACGCTCGACCCGGCGGCCCAGAAGGCGGCGTACGACGGCCTCGCGGGCCGCACCGGCGCGGTGGCCGCCATCGACCCGAGGACGGGGGCGATCCTGGCCCTCGTCTCCTCCCCGTCGTTCGACCCGAACCTGCTCTCGAGCCACGACCCGGCGACGATCCGCACCACGTTCGACAAGTACAACGCCGACCCCGACAGGCCGATGCTCAACCGCCCGCTCGCGATGACGCTGCCGCCCGGCTCGACGTTCAAGCTCGTGACCGCCGCGGCCGCCCTGGAGACCGGCCGCTACACCCCGACCACGGTCGTGCCCGGCCCGGCCAAGCTCAAGCTGCCGAACACGACCAAGGAGCTCAACAACTGGTCCGGCGCCGCCTGCGGGCCGGGCGGGAAGACGACGTTCGAGAACGCCCTGGCCATCTCGTGCAACACCGCGTTCGCCTCGATCGGGCTCGACGTCGGCGCCGACGCGCTGCGCGCGCAGGCGGAGAAGTTCGGCTTCAACAACTCCTTCGAGGTCCCGCTGCGGGCGGCGACGAGCCGGTTCCCGCTGGGCCCCGACCTGCCGCAGACCGCGATGAGCGCCATCGGCCAGTTCGACGTCACGGCCACCGCGCTGCAGATGGCGATGGTCGGGGCGGGCATCGCGAACAACGGCCAGGTCATGTCGCCCTACCTCGTGGCACAGACGCTCTCGCCCGAGCTCGCCGTCCTGCAGAACGCCGAGCCGACCGCGTTCTCGCAGGCCATGTCGCCCGCGAACGCCGCCACCCTGCTCGGCATGATGGTCACGGTCGTGGAGCAGGGGACCGGCTCGAACGCGCGCATCCCCGGAGTCACGGTCGGCGGGAAGACCGGCACGGCGCAGACCGCGCCCGGGCAGCCGCCGCACGCGTGGTTCGTCGGCGTCGCGCCGGCCGACCAGGCCGGCGGGGCCCAGGTGGCGGTCGCCGTCGTCCTGCAGAACGGCGGCGGAGCGGCCGAGATCAGCGGCAACGGGCTCGCGGCGCCGATCGCCAAGGCCGTGATGGAAGCGGTGCTGCGGCGATGATGGCGCAGCACACGGCGTCGGGCCTGGTCCCGACGGCAGAGGAGGAACGGTGACGGAGGACATCCGCCGGCTGGGCGAGCGCTACGAGCTAGGCGAGGTGATCGGGCGCGGCGGCATGGCCGAGGTGTTCGAGGGCAAGGACCTGCGCCTCGGCCGCCGCGTCGCGGTGAAGATCCTGCGTCCCGACCTCGCCCGCGACCCGAGCTTCCAGGCCCGGTTCCGCCGTGAGGCGCAGAGCGCCGCGTCGCTCAACCACCCGAACGTCGTCGCGGTGTACGACACCGGCGAGGACGTGCTCGGCGACAGCGAGGGCGAGACCGGCGAGATCGTGCCGTACATCGTCATGGAGTACGTCGACGGCATGACGCTGCGCCAGCTCCTGGCGACCGGGCGCCGCCTGCTGCCCGAGCGCGCGCTCGAGATCACCTCGGGCACGCTCGCGGCGCTCGACTACAGCCACCGCCACGGGATCGTGCACCGCGACATCAAACCGGCCAACGTGATGCTCACCCGCGGCGGCGACGTCAAGGTGATGGACTTCGGCATCGCCCGTGCCCTCGCCGACGCCGGCCAGACGATGACCCAGCAGTCGGCGGTGCTCGGCACCGCGCACTACCTCTCGCCGGAGCAGGCGCGCGGCGAGATCGTCGACAGCCGCAGCGACCTGTACTCCACCGGCTGCCTGCTCTACGAGCTGCTCACCGGACGGCCGCCGTTCACCGGCGAGTCCCCCGTCTCGATCGCCTACCAGCACGTGAGCGAGCAGCCGGTCCCGCCGTCGCAGCTCGACCCGTCGGTCACGCCGCAGGTCGACACCATCGTGCTCACGGCGCTCGCGAAGAACCCGGGCGACCGCTACCAGACGGCTGCGGAGATGCGTGCCGACGTCGAGCGGGCGATGGCCGGCCTCCCCGTCACCGCGCCCGTCCCGGTGCTCGGCATGGGGCAGGACACGGCAGTGCTGACCCCCGTGGGCGCCGCGGCGGTTCCGGCCACGGCTACCGGCTCGAGCACGGCCCAGCGCGGGCCCGTGTTCTGGGTGCTGCTCACGCTCGGCGTGCTCGCCGTCGGCATCGCCACGGTGCTGGTCGGCCGGGCCATCTTCGGGTCGCCGCCCGTGCAGCGGGTGGCCGTCCCCAACCTCAGCGGGCTCACCGTCCCGCAGGCCACCACGCTGCTCAGCCAGCAGGGCCTCGTGCTCGGCACCCAGACGCCGCAGACGTCGCCCGACCGGCCGAAGGACACGATCATCGGCCAGACCCCGGCGTCCGGCGAGCAGATCGAGAAGGGCCAGAAGGTCGACGTCACCGTCTCCACCGGCAAGGACCAGGCGACCGTCCCCCAGCTCGTCGGGCTGACCTCCTCCGACGCCGCGCGGGCCGCGCTCGTCGACGCCAACCTCACCCTGGGGAAGGTCACCCAGGTGAAGTCCGACCAGCCGGCCGGTGTCGTGGTGGCGCAGAGCCTGCCGTTCCAGTCCACCGTCGACGCCGGGACGCCCGTCGACATCTCGGTGTCCGACGGCAAGACGACCGTGCCGAACGTGGTCGGGTCGAGCGAGGCTCAGGCGCGCAGTGACCTGATCAACGCCGGCTTCCAGCCCAACGTCGTCACGCAGGAGGACGGGACGGTCCCCGCGGGGCAGGTGCTCGCGCAGTCGCCGAAGGCCGGCACCAGTGCGGTCAAGGGCACGCTCGTGACGATCACCGTCTCGACCGCACCGCCGACCCCGACGGCCACCCCCACCCCGACCCCCACCGCGACGACCCCGTCCCCCACCGCCACCTGACCGAGAAGTCAGCAGGGCCCTCCGGCGAAGCGGACGGGGCCACGGCCCGGGACCACCCCCGCAGGGGGTGTCCCGGACCGTGCGGGAGGTGCCGCAGGCGCCGACCAGCCCCGGAAGCGGAGCCGGGCGCCGACGACCCCGCACCGGAGGTGCGGGGTCTTGGAGGCGCCAGCAGTACGCCGAAGCACGAAGGGACGACGGCGCCCGACCGTCCGCCGGCCGCGGGCAGGTGCAGTACGGCGAAGCGGACGGGGCCACGGCCCCGCACCGGAGGTGCGGGGCCCTGGAGGCGCCAGCAGTACGCCGAAGCACGGAGGGGCGGACCGGCGGAGTGCCCCTTCAGGGGCGCGACCGCCGGTCCCGTCGACGGCCGCAGGCCGACGACCCGCCCCGACGCGGAGGGGTGCGGCGACGCGGGCGCCCCGGAGGGCGCCCGCTTGGAGCCGCTAGAGAACGAGGCTGCGGCTCACCGCGGCCGAGTCGCCGCACACGGCCAGCCAGTTCGCCAGGATCCGGTGGCCGCCCTCGGTGAGCACGCTCTCCGGGTGGAACTGCACGCCCTCGACCGCCAGGGTGCGGTGGCGGACCGCCATGATCACGCCGCTGTCGGTGAACGCGGTGACCTCCAGCTCGGCCGGCACGGTCGCGGGGTCGATGGTGAGCGAGTGGTAGCGCGTGGCGGTGAACGGGTCGGGCAGGCCCGCGAGCACGCCCGCTCCGCCGTGGTGCACCTGGCTGGTCTTGCCGTGCAGCAGCTCGGGGGCCCGGACGATCGAGGCGCCGAACGCCTCGCCGATGGCCTGGTGCCCGAGGCACACCCCGAAGACCGGGACGAGGCCGCCGAGTGCGTGGACCATGTCGAGGCAGACCCCGGCACCGGACGGGGTCCCCGGGCCCGGGGAGAGCAGGACGCCGTCGTAGGAACGACCCTCGTCCGGGGTGACCTCGTCGTTGCGCCGCACGTCGACCTCGGCACCGAGCTGGCCGAGGTACTGCACGATGTTGAAGACGAACGAGTCGTAGTTGTCCACGACGAGGATCCGGGCGCTCACGCGCACATCATCGCCTACGCCGGACCGGCGTCCGATCGGGATACCCGCGGCTCACGGACCGGCGGTCGCGGTGGGTGCCACGCCGTCGTCCACGGTCACGTCGTTGAACGGCAGCCGGGGCTCGATCCACGGGAAGACGACGGTGAAGAGCAGCACGACGACCGCCGCGAAGGCCACGAGCGCCTCCAGCAGCTTCACCGGCCACGGGCCGGGCAGCTTGCGCCACATCCAGGCGTACACGGTCTCGTCGGTGTCCTCGTCGCTCGGGCGGATGGGTTCGGGCGGTCGGCGGATCAGGCGGTGCCGGTGAGGCCGTCCGGCGGCGGGTCGCTCGTCGGGCTCGTCGCGCTGAGCACGCCCCACCACGCCCAGCGACCGGTCGACCCGTACCGCGGCGTGCACGTGGTCATGGTGAGCAGCCGCTGGGTCGGCGTGGCGCCGAGCTTGCCCGGCACCGGGTCGACGACCCAGACGTCGGTCGGCGTCAGGGTCGAGTCGTCCCGGGTCAGCGTGTAGACGTACCACGTGGTTCGGGTCTGGACGTAGACCTTGTCGCCGGAGCGCAGGTCGGGGAAGTTGGCGAACGGCTCGTCGTGGGTCGAGCGGTGCGCCGCGATCGCGAAGTTGCCGAGCGCGCCCGGCATCGCCGAGGAGCGGTAGTGCCCGGCGCCCTGGGCGAGCACGTCCTTGCTCGTCCCCTCGTGGACGGGCAGGCCCCACACCTTGTCGCGCAGGCGCGGGATGTAGAGCAGGGCGAAGCCGCTGCCGTAGGTGGGGACCGGTTGCGCCGTCGGGCTCGGGGTGGCCCGCCCCGGCGACGTGCTCGAGGGCGTCGGCGTCGGCGTCGGGAGGGGCTGACGCCACGACTTGACGATCTCGTCGCGGCTCGCGGCGATGGCCTGGGCGCTCTCCACGTTCGTCCACCACAGCTGGTAGACGCACATGAGCAGCAGCAGGACGCCGAGGGTGATGAGGACCTCGCCGACCCCCCGCACGACGCGGCGCACGGAGTCACCTCGCGATGGCGGCAGGTCCGGTTCGGCCAGATGCGCGCCGTGCCCCCCCGTGCTCACGGCCGGACCGCCCCGCCGACGGCGCGGGCGGTGCCACGGGAGGGACGGGTGCGCACGGCACCACGGTAGACGGCGGCCGTCCGGTCCCCGGGCGACGGTCGTCCCGGGTACGCCGTGTCGCGCTCGACCGAGCTCACCTACGCCGCCCCCTCCCCGGCCCAGCGCCGGACACCGCCCGACGTCGTGGACGACCGGCTTCCGCTGTGAGGACGCTCGGCGGCCTCCGGGCGTTCCGTCCGGGCGTTCCGTCCGGTCCGCGACCGGCGCCGGCCGTCCCGGATGCCGGACGACGGGTCCGGCCCTGCCATCGCGGCCTGCGGGCTCGGTAGGCTGGGTCCCGCGACGGGGCTCGACGCCCGCCGCACCGTCCGGTGAGCCTGCCGGCTCGCCCGCGGCCCCGTGCCGCGGCCCACCGCCACGAAGGGGACCACCGTGCCCGAGTCCCGGGTCCGCCGGAAGAAGAACTTCACCCCGCCGAGCACCGCACCCGAGCCGGTGAAGTTCGGCTCCGCCTCGTGGTGGGCACCGGTCATGGTCGGGTTCTTCGTGCTCGGCCTGCTGTGGATCGTCGTGTACTACATCGCGGGCGCCGACCTGCCGGTGATGAAGGCCCTCGGCTGGTGGAACGTCGTGGTCGGCTTCGGCCTCATCGGGGTCGGGTTCGGCATGTCCACCCGCTGGCGCTGACCGGCCCCCACCCGCGGTCGTCGGCCGCGGACTTACACCGGTGTGATTCGTCCCCAGGTGTGGACGAACCTGTGGATAACTCGGGGATCACGCCGGGATCCGCCTGTGGGTAGCGCCGGCGGCCCCGCCGTCCCCATGCCGCGCGACTCGCTCAGAGCAGCTCGAGGATGGTCGCGTTCGCCATCCCGCCGCCCTCGCACATGGTCTGCAGGCCGTAGCGGATGCCGCCCCGCCGCATGTGGTGCACGAGCGTCGTCATCAGTCGAGCGCCGGACGCGCCGAGCGGGTGGCCGAGGGCGATCGCACCGCCGTTCGGGTTGAGCAGGTCGGGGTCGGCGCCGGTGTCGGCGAGCCAGGCGCCGATGACCGAGGCGAACGCCTCGTTGACCTCGAACGCACCGATGTCCGACAGCGCCAGCCCGGAGCGGGCGAGCACCTTCGCGGTGGCCGGGATCGGGCCGGTGAGCATGATGACCGGGTCGACGCCGGCCAGCGCCACGGTGTGGATCCGGGCCATCGGCGTGAGGCCGAGCTCGGCGGCCTTCGCCGACGTGGTGAGCAGCAGCGCCGCCGACCCGTCGGAGATCTGCGAGGCGTTGCCCGCGGTGACGACGCCGTCCTCGCGGAACGCCGGGCGCAGGCCGGCCAGCGTCTCCAGCGTGGTGCCGCGCCGGATGCCCTCGTCCGCCGTGACGTCCCCGACTGGGAGGATCTCCTCGGCGAAATGGCCCGAGTCCGTGGCCGCGGCCGCCCGCTCGTGCGAGCGGACCGCGATCTCGTCGAGCTGGGTGCGCGACAGCCCCCACTTCTCGGCGATCATCTCGGCCGAGATGCCCTGGCCCACGAGGCCGTTGTCGTAGCGCTCGAGCATGCGCGGCGGGAAGGGACCGTCACCACCGACCATGTTGGAGAACATCGGCACGCGCGACATCGACTCGACGCCGCCGGCGACCACGACGTCGTAGTGGCCGGCCACGAGACCCGCGGCGGCGAAGTGCACGGCCTGCTGGCTCGACCCGCACTGCCGGTCGACTGTCGTGCCGGGGACGGACTCGGGGAATCCGGCCGCGAGCGCCGCGTTGCGCCCGATGTTGACCCCCTGCTCGCCGACCTGCGAGACGCAGCCCCAGATGACGTCGTCGACGAGGGCCGGGTCGACGCCGGTGCGCGCCACGAGGCCGGACAGCACGTGGGCCGAGAGGTCCCCCGGGTGCACGCCGGACAGCGCCTTGCCCGGCTTGCCGACGCCGACCGGCGTACGGACGGCTCCGACGATCACGGCGTCGTGCTGGCTCACGGGACCTCCCGGGGATCGCGGGCGGACCCGCGGCGACATCGTCTACCGGACGGTAACCCCGTCGTGTCCCGGCGTCGACGCGGGGGTCACGCCTGGGCCGACGTGATCCCCAGCCGGACCAGCTCCGCGGTCAGCGCGGTGTCCCGCACCACCACGAGCACGCACAGTGCCGCCACGACCAGTGCCACCCCTGTCACCTGCACGACGATCCGGTGTCCTGCCGGCGCGAAGGCGACGATCGCCGCGACCACGGCGCCGGTCGCCAGGCCACCGAGGTGCGCCCGCCAGTCGATGCCGCCCATCACGAAGCCGATCACCACGTTCAGCGCGATGAGCCCCACGACCTGCGAGATGTCGGCCCGCAGCGCCCGGCCCACGACGACGTACGCGCCCATGAGCCCGAAGATGGCGCCGCTCGCACCGATGCCGACGATGTCGGGGCTGGAGAACCAGAACGAGGCCACCGAGCCGCCGATCCCCGCCACGAGGTAGAGCACCGTGAACCGCACGTGGCCGAGCACCTGCTCGAGCTGGGGGCCGAGCATCCACAGGACCAGCATGTTGAACCCGATGTGCCACAGGCTGGCGTGCAGGAACATCGAGGTGACGAGCCGGTAGTACTCGTTGTGGAGCGCGACTCCGACGGGCCACTGCCCGTAGTCGCTCGTGATCTGGTCGAGCCCCGTCGTCGGGTCCGTGCGGCTCAGCGTCTGCAGCCCGAACAGCACGACGTTCAGCGCGATGAGCGTGAGCGTGACGTACGGGCGCGAGATCGTGCGAGCGCCGAGCCGCGTGCGCACCTCGGGCACCGCGGCGCGGCCCTCGGCCACGCACTCGGGGCACTGGAACCCGACGGCCGCGCTGATCATGCAGTCCGGGCAGATCGGACGGTCGCACCGGGCGCAGCGGATGTAGGTCTCGCGGCCGGGATGCCGGTAGCAGACCGGGACCGCCGTGGGTGCTGCCCCGGTCGGGTCAGGCGTCGACACTCTCGACCGTGACGCTCGAGATGACGACGGCGTCCTTCGGCCGGTCCATCGCACCGACGGGGACGGCCGCGATCGCGTCGACGACGGCGCGGCTCTCCGCGTCGGCCACCTCGCCGAAGATCGTGTGCTTCATGGTGAGCCACGGGGTCGGGGCCACGGTGATGAAGAACTGCGAGCCGTTCGTGCCCGGCCCGGAGTTCGCCATCGCGAGCAGGTAGGGCCGGGAGAACTGCAGCTCGGGGTGGAACTCGTCGCCGAAGCGGTAGCCCGGGCCGCCGGTGCCGGTGCCGAGCGGGTCGCCGCCCTGGATCATGAACCCGGAGATCACGCGGTGGAAGGCCACGCCGTCGTAGAGCGGGGCGTGGGACTTCGCGCCGGTGCGCGGGTCGGTCCACTCCTGCGACCCGTCCGCGAGACCGATGAAGTTCCTCACCGTCTTCGGGGCGTGGTTCGGGAACAGCTCGATGCGGATGTCGCCGTGGTTGGTGTGCAGCGTCGCGTAGGTCGTCACCCGGGAATCCTCGCACGTCGCGCGTCGGGTCGCCGCCGTCGGGGGCGGCCCCGCGCCCGACGGCCGGAGCGCGGGCGGTGGAGGCTGGGGAGCCGTCGCCGGCCGGACGGCGAGCTCCTCCCCAGCATCGTCCGGCACACGGCAGGACGGGCCGGGGGATCAACCCCGGCCCGTCCTGACGAGTGGAGGCTAGGGGACTCGAACCCCTGACTTCTGCCTTGCAAAGGCAGCGCTCTACCAGCTGAGCTAAGCCCCCGGTGGTCGGCCCGGAGGCCGCAGCACAGGGTCCACGCCGACTAGCGCAGGTCGGGAGCGGAGGTCGCCTCGGTCCAGAGGTCCTGCTCCGCCTGGCTGGCCGAGATCTGGCGGTAGACGACGTACCCCACGGCGGCGAGCGCGGCGATCAGGATGAGCTTCTTCACGGTTCCTGCCTCCCGAGGCGGGGTGGGGCTGGTGGTGGGCCTAGATGGACTTGAACCATCGACCTCTTCCTTATCAGGGAAGCGCTCTAACCGAGCTGAGCTATAGGCCCGTACAGCGTGCCGCAGAAGGTTACCCCAGGCCCGGTGAGCCGCCCAAACCACGCCCCTCGCCGAGGCCGAGGAGCGATCAGGAGTCCTCGGACAGCGTCACCTCGAGCCCGCCGGTGAGCCCGACGGAGAGGTTGTAGAGGAAGGCGAACAGCGTCGCGAGGGCCGAGCCCAGCACGACCTCGATGGCGGTGAGGACGAGTGCGACCCCCATGACCCGGCTGAAGCCGACCAGGGACAGGAAGTCGAACGACGACGTGCCCGAGCCGGCGACGTCGTCGATGGTGCGACCGACCGCCGCGAACACCCCGGTGACGTCGAGGGTCCACCACAGCAGCGCCGTCGCCATGAGCACGACGATGCCGATCGAGATCGACAGCATGAACGCCGTCTTCATGACCGACCACGGGTCGAGCCGGGTGACCAGCAGCCGGGCCCGGCGCGGACCGCTCGGCCGCGGCGCGGCGACGGGCGCGGACGACGGCATCCCCGACCCGGTGCGCGGGTCCGGCGC
>JAJXTD010000266.1 GCA_021784035.1 Actinomycetes bacterium
GCTCGAGGTAGCCCTCGGCCTGGTGCAGCGGCGCGAACGGGTGGATCGACGCCCAGCCCGGCTGGGTGATCGGCTCCATCTCCGTGGTGGCGTTGAGCTTCATCGTGCACGAGCCCAGCGGGATCATCGCCCGGTCGAGCGCGATGTCGAGGTCGGAGAGCTTGCGCAGGAAGCGCAGCATCGCGGTCTCGCTGCGGTGGTCGTGGAACGTGGGGTGGGTGAGGTACGCCGACGTGCGCCGCGCCGACGCCGGCAGCACCCGGCTCGTGTCGGCCGCGAGGGCCTCGACGTCGTCCTCGGTGAGGGGTGCGGAGCCGAGGACGGACGCGAACGCGCTCCAGACCGCGAGCAGGTCTCGCCGCGTCGTGGTCTCGTCGGTGCTGATCCCGACCGTGTCGTCGTCGACGAGCAGCAGGTTGACCCCCTCGGCCTCCGCCGCGAGGACGACGTCCCGCGCGCGGCCGGGGACGGTCACGCGCACCGTGTCGAAGAACAGGCCGGGGGTCACGGTCGCGCCGAGCCGCTCGAGGCCCGCGAGGAGCGTCGTGGCGTGGCGATGGGTGCGCTCCGCGATGCGGGCGAGGCCGTCGGGCCCGTGATAGGCGGCGTAGAGCGCGGACACGTTCGCGAGGAGGGCCTGCGCGGTGCAGATGTTGCTCGTCGCCTTCTCCCGGCGGATGTGCTGCTCGCGCGTCTGCAGCGCGAGGCGGTACGCCGGGTGGCCGTCGGCGTCGACGCTGACGCCGACGAGGCGACCGGGCATCGAGCGCTCGAGCCCCTGCCGTACGGACATGAACCCGGCGTGCGGTCCGCCGAAGCCGAGCGGTACGCCGAAGCGCTGGGCGGAGCCCACGACGACGTCCGCGCCCAGCTCCCCGGGGGGCGTGAGCAGGGTGAGGGCGAGCAGGTCGGACGCCACCGAGACGATGGCGCCGCGCTCGTGCGCCGCGTCGACGAGCGCCGCGATGTCGCGCACCCGTCCCGAGGACGCGGGGTAGGACACCAGGAGCCCGAACAGGTCGCCTTCCGGCAGGCCATCGTCGAGGCCGGCGACGACCAGCTCGATGCCGAGCGGCTCGGCGCGCGTGGCGAGCACGGCGAGGGTCTGCGGGTGGGTGTCGGCGTCGACCACGAAGCGCGGTGAGGCCACTTTCGCGGAGCGCCGCGCGAGCGTCATCGCCTCCGCCGCCGCGGTCGGCTCGTCGAGCAGGCTCGCCCCCGCGACGGGGAGCGCCGTGAGGTCGGAGACCATCGTCTGGAAGGCGAGCAGCGCCTCGAGCCGACCCTGGCTGATCTCCGGCTGGTACGGCGTGTACGACGTGTACCAGGCCGGGCTCTCGATCACGTTGCGGCGGATCACCGCGGGCGTGTGGGTGTCGTGGTAGCCGAGGCCGATCATCGACCGGGCGACCGTGTTGCGGGCCGCGAGGTCGCGCATCTCGGCGGCCACCGCCTCCTCGGTCATCGCGGGCGGCAGGTCGAGCGCCTGCGCCCAGCGCAGCGCCTCGGGCACGGCCGCGGCAGCGAGGGCGTCGAGGGACTCGTAGCCCACCACGGCGAGCATGCGCGCGACCGCGTCGGAGTCCGGGCCGACGTGCCGGTCGACGAAGGGGACGCCGTCGTCGAGGACGGACGGCGCGGCGATGTTCTGGGGCTCGAGGATGTCGGTCACGGCGCTCTCTCACGAAGGATCACCCGGCACGCGGTCGCGTGACGGTGATCCCCCTCTGTTTCCGCGCGATCCCGCGCGCCTGAGAGCTTCACCGCGGCTGCGAGCAGCCCCGGCTTGCACCGTCGGCGGGGACCTGGGGTCCCGCTTTCCAGAGACGCCTGCCCGAACGGTCCGGACTGCCTGAGAGGTTGACGGGGAGTTGCTCCTTCGGCGCCCGTCGCTGGCTGCGACGGAACTCTCCCGCTCGGGTGGTGCGGCGTGGCTCGAGCGTACCCCGGGCCGGGCCGAGTGGCTCAGCCGATGGCGCGGGCGGCGCGGCGGGCGGCGAGCTCGTCGCCCTCGGCCGTGGGCGCCGGTGCGGCGCCATCGACCCGCTCGCTCGGGAGCTCGGCGAGGCTGCCCTCGACCTCCCGCCAGACGCGGCCCACGGCGATGCCGAACACACCCTGGCCGCCCTGGACGAGGTCGATGACCTCGTCCTGGCTGCGGCACTCGTAGACGCTGGCACCGTCGCTCATCAGCGTGACCTGGGCGAGGTCCTCGACCCCGCTGTCGCGCAGGTGCTCCACGGCGGTGCGGATGTTCTGCAGCGAGACCCCGGTGTCGAGCAGCCGCTTGATGACCTTGAGCACGAGGATGTCGCGGAAGCTGTAGAGCCGCTGGCTGCCCGACCCCGCGGCGGTGCGCACGCTCGGCTGGACGAGCCCGGTGCGGGCCCAGTAGTCCAGCTGGCGGTAAGTGATCCCGGCGGCGGAGCAGGCGACCGGGCCGCGGAATCCGACGTCGGCGGGCATCCCGAGGATGTCGTCACCGAAGAGCAGTCCCTGGCGGCCGGCCTCGTCCGCGGCGCTCGCGCGCGCGACGGTGTCCGCCGAGTGCTGCGTGCCGACGGACCCGAGGCCCTCGTCCACTCCGGTCATGACTGACCTCCCGCATCCGCCTCGATGCCGCGGGATGGGGGAAACACACCGCGAGAGTTACACCGTCGACGTTCACC
>JAJXTD010000081.1 GCA_021784035.1 Actinomycetes bacterium
CTGAAAATCGGAAGGTCGGCGGTTCGACCCCGCCCCTGGCCACCACATCACTGCACCGCCACGAACGGTGCAGTCATGCACGGCACGGTGCAGGCCCCGCCGGGTGTGACCTGCGGTCCAGCGCCTCGGTGGCAGCTCCTTACCCACGAAGCGGGGGGTCGAGACACACCCCTCGCCTGCGCCGCGGGCCTTCCATCGGCCAGCCGCGTCAGGCCATGACCCCGTGCTATTCATACGTAGCGGGTGCGTCGTAGATGCTGGCCCGGTCACGTCCGTTCTGCTTGGACATGTACAGCGCGGCGTCCGCGTGCTCGAGGGAGTCCTTCAGCGAGTCGCCGTACGCCAGCATGGAGATGCCCACGCTGAGCCGGCAGGACACGGTCTGTCCGCCCGCGGCGATGGGTTGGGCGACTGCTGCCCGAACCTTCGCGGCGACGGCCTGAGCGTCCTCGATGCCCCGCAGGCCGCGCAGGACGACGACGAACTCGTCGCCGCCCATGCGCCCGACGACGTCGCCGTCGCGCACCGTCACTGCGATGCGGTCGGCGACGACCCGCAGCACGTCGTCGCCGACCGCATGGCCCCACGTGTCGTTGATGGTCTTGAAGTGGTCGATGTCGCAGTAGAGCAGGCCGACCCCTGCTCCGCGCCGGTGGTCGCGCCAGTCGGTGTGCGTGAGCACGTCGAGGAGGTGGGAGCGGCTCGCGACGCCGGTGAGCGGGTCGCGGTTGACCCGACCGGTGAGATCGAGGCGTTCGACGTGGGCGGCCGTGACGTCCTGGTACTGGCAGACGTAGAGCAGCGGATCACCGTCCTCGCCGGGGATGACACCGACTGCGTGGTTGATCCAGATCTCGCGGCCGTCCTCGCCCACGAGACGACGCGGATGCGACTCGCGCGACGAGACGCCCGAGCGGAGACGGTCCCGGACGTCGCGAACCGAGCCGATCGAGTCGGCCGGGAAGAGGTCCTCCTCGGAGTGCTCCAGCAGCCACCGGCGCTCGCGTCCGACGAGCTCGGCCAGCACCCCGTTGACCTCGACGAACCGACCATCCCGGCCGACCACCGCCATGCCCTCGGCGGCACCGGCCATCGCCAGGCGGAACATGCGTTCCCTGCGGTCGAGCTCCGCCCGGAATCGCACCTCCTCGTCGATGTCGCGCAGGGCGGCGACGAACCCCGTGCGGAGCCCTGTGTCGTCGGTGAAGGGGCTCAGCACGACCGACATCCACCGCGACCCACCGCTCGCCAACAAGTACCGCTCCTCGAACTGAGTGTGCAGCCCCTGCGCCGCATGCAACTCGTGCTGCACGACCGCGTCGTGGTCCGCGCGGTCGACGAAGTCGCGAAGTCGCCGACCCAGCATGGCGCCGACGGAGTACCCCAGCTGGGTGGTCACGGTGGGGGACGCCCACGAGATCACCCACTGCAGGTCCATGAGGAACACCGAGTCGGTGGCGTTGTCTGCCAGCAGGCGATAGCGCAGCTCGCGTGCGGCGAGGGCGAGCTCTCGCGCCGTGGCGAGACGTGACAGTTGTACCGCCACAACGGACACGACGAGCAGGCCCGCGAGCCGTACCCAGTAGTCGTCGCTCGCCAGCCCTCCGTCAAGGACACCGGTCCACATCCCCAAGGCGACGGCGACGACGCCGATGACGGCCGTAGCGCGTGGCCGCAGGAAGGTTGCGGCCGCGACGACCGGAGCCGCCAAGAAGGGAAGGAGGACGACCTCGGGCAGGCGTACGTCGAGCACGAAGACGATCACGAGCGACAGCACCAGGAGCACGAAGCCGACGCGGCGCAGTGTCGAGTCCCGAGCGGATGCGGCCTCGACACCACCGCCGGAGCCCGGCATCGCGCGTGCCTCGCCGACCCCGGCTGGAAGTCCGGCCTGAGCCGCTGCTCGCGACATGACGTCCACGGCCCTCACACCTCCGTCGCGGGCAACGGATCCCAACGGTCCGCATCGGGCGGCGCCCGGCCGTCGCGCGGCTCCCCCGAGCCCAGTCGCTCCTCGAGAGCGTCGAGACGCTGCTCCAACCGGCTCAGCGCGGCGATGATGGCCTCGTCGCTCGCCTGCTCGCGCGCATCCCTCGGCCGCTCCTCGTCGCTGACGAAGAACGCGGCCAGCGAGGCGCTCACCATGGCCAGGAGCAGGAAGCCCAGGACCATGAGCACGACGGACAGGGCTGCACCCGCCGCAGTCCTCGGCGGGGCGCCGAGGAACCCGACCGTGGTGATGAGCGAGATCGACCACCACAGACCGCGCCAGTAGGAGGTGACGCTGTCGGTCTCGATAGCGGCCGCCGCCCCCGCCGCGACGAGCACCACGACGACGGCCGCCAGCAGGGACGGCCAGAGCCAGGACCGCCGGACTCGCCATCGAGAGGCCATGTCTCCCACTCCTCATCGTCGGTCGCACTCGGGATGGTCATCGGACTGAGAAGCGTGGAGCCGCGTGACGGGGTCCCGGTCGGAGTACGACCGGGACCCCGTCCGAGGCCTGGCGGCGGGGGGATCAGGCCGCCGGGCCGCTCATGAGCGTCACGGAGGCCGAGTGGGCGCGCCCGACGGCGTCGATCCAGTGCAGGGACACGTGCTGCCCGGCTGTCAACGACGCCATCACCGCCGACAGGCTCGCCGACGTCGTGATCCGGTGACCGGCGAGAGACGTGATCACGTCACCCGCCGTGAGGCCTGCCCGGGCGACCGGAGAGCCGACGAGAACTCCCACGACGACTGCCCGCGAGCCGGTCGCAACCTCGACGCCGAGGAACGCGGTTGCGCCGATGTGGACGGCGGCGCTGGCCTGGCCGGTCTCGATGGCGGCCGCAACCGAGAGCGCCCGGCCGATCGGGACGGCGAACGCCTCGAACGGCCCGTGGGCCGAGCCCGCCGTGTCCATGCCGATGACCTGCCCGCTGCTGTCGTACATCGGTCCGCCGGAGTCACCGGGCCTGATCGGTGCGTCGGTGACGAGCATTCCGGTCAGGTGCTCGGCTTTGCTGCCCTGGTCGCTGGCCGTGATGGACGCTCCCAGCGCGGTGATCGACCCGGTGGCCGCGCTCGGCGTGCCTCCGGCACCTCCGGCATTGCCCACTCCGACGACGGGCTCGCCCACGTATGCCGGACCTGCGCTCGTTCTCACCGTTGCCAGGCCTGAGGCGCCGGCGAGCTGGATGACCGCCACGTCCGCCGTGGCGTCGTACCCCACGACTGACGCGGCGTATGTCGCGCCGGTGCGAACGACCCGCACCGAGATGCTCACGGCTCCGTTGACGACGTGGTTGTTGGTGAGGACCTCACCCGACGGCGTCAGCACCATCCCCGTGGCGGCGGCCTTCCCGCCCTGGGCGAGAACCGTGGTGATGTCGACGACACCGACCTCCTGAGCCGCAGTCGCCCTGCCGGTGGACACCTCGGTGGTGCCCGCCGCTGCGGCCGCGCCCGGCTTCGGGGCCCGCGCAGCGCCAGGTACGAACCCGAAGTGCATCGCCCCAGCCGTGCCGGTCCGCGTGGACTGCCGCGAAACCCCGCCGACCGCCGGCGACGTCGATGACCCGGCCCCTGACGCGGCGGCGCTGGCCGATCCCGTGGTCGCAATCCCCGCGGCAACGGTCGCGACCACGAGCGAAGCGGCCGCGCCGACCGCGACCCAGCGGCGGGGTCCACCCGGGCGCTGATCAGGGCCGAGGTGCGGCGAGGGTCGGTCGAGCGGCGGACGCGCCCAGTCCGACGCCCTCCCGTGCGCGCGGTCGAGCAGCTGCCCTTCGCGTGGGCCGGAGTCCCAGTGGGCATTCATGACGATCGGCCCTCCATGCGTGTCCATGGCCCGTCTCCGATCTGTTCCGGTCGTGCCGTGTCTTCCGAGTTCCATGGCAACCCCCGTTCCTTGCACTCGGCTGTCAGCCTGCTGTGCGGCGACGACGAAGGGGCGGCTGCGCCGTCATGGAGTCGGACCTCGAGCCGGCGGCATGACGCTGACGTCGGCGGCACGATGCGCCACCCACCCATGTCCCGGCCCTCATGCCGGCCGTCCGTCCGCCCGTGTCGCGGCGGCGGATCCCCGGGCCCAGGACCGTTCCTTGACAGGAGAGCGTTCTGGCAGGCCGAGGATCGCCGCGAGGTCGGAGCCGTCGATGGTCTCCCGGTCGAGCAGCACGGTGACGAGGAGGTCGAGCATCGTCCGGTTCGCGTCGAGGAGGGCGGTGGCCGTCGCCTCGGCCTCGGACAGCAGGCGAGCGACCTCACGGTCGATGGCTCGCTGGGTGTTCTCGGCGTACGGGCGTCCGGCGAACGGGTTGTCCGGGGCGCTCCCGTCGCTGCCGTATCCGACGGGTCCGAGAGCCGCCGAGAGACCCCACTCGCGCACCATGCGGGTGGCCAGCCCGGTGGCCGACGCCAGGTCGTTCGCCGCGCCGGTGGACGCCTCGCCCATGAGCAGGATCTCCGCGGCGCGACCCCCCATGCGTACCGCCAGGGCGTCCTTGAGGTAGCTCTCGGCGTAGAGGTGGCGTTCGGACTCCGGCAGTTGCTCGGTGACGCCCAGGGCTGAGCCGCGGGGCAGGATCGTGATCTTCGCGACCGGGTCCGTGTGCTCGGACAGCACCGCCACCAGCGCGTGGCCCGCCTCGTGCACGGCGACCGCGTCCTTCTCCGACGGGAGCAGCGCGTTCGTGGACTCGCGTCGACCGATGAGCAATCGTTCGCGGGCGGCGTCGAAGTCGCTGGCGGTGAGCACGTCTCGAGACGCGCGCACGGCGTTGATGGCAGCCTCGTTGATCAGGTTCGCGAGGTCGGCCCCGGCGAAGCCGGCGGTCCCGCGTGAGACCCGTCCCAGGTCGACGTCGGCGGCCAGGAGCTTGCCGCGGGCGTGGATGGTGAGGATCTCGGTGCGTTCACGCTGGTTGGGCAGCGGGATCTCCACCGTGCGGTCGAAGCGACCCGGGCGCAGCAGGGCAGCGTCGAGGATCTCGGCCCGGTTGGTCGCCGCGATCACCACGACACTGCTGTCGATCTCGAACCCGTCCATCTCGGACAGGAGCTGGTTGAGGGTCTGTTCCCGTTCGTCGTTGGACGCGAAGCCGCCGCGGCCGCGGTGCCCGCCGATGGCATCGATCTCGTCGATGAAGATGATCGACGGCGAGTTCCTGCGGGCGTCCTCGAACAGCGACCGGACCCGTGACGCCCCCACGCCGACGAACATCTCGACGAAGCTCGACCCGCTGAGCGCGAAGAAGGGGACCTCCGCCTCGCCGGCGACGGCCCGCGCCAACAGGGTCTTGCCAGTTCCTGGCGGACCGACCATCAGCACACCCTTGGGGCCGACGGCGCCCGCGCGGGCGTAGCGCCCGGGGTACTTGAGGAAGTCGACGACCTCCATCACCTCGGCCTTCGCTCCCTCGTAGCCCGCGATGTCGGAGAACCGGGTGGTGGGCTTCTCCTGGTCGTAGAGCTTCGCCCTCGACCGCCCCACACCCATCAGCCCGCCGAATCCGCTACCGCCACTGCCGACCTGCCGAGCGCTGCGCCGGAACCACCAGACCGCCAACGCGATCATGATCAGGTAGGGCAGGAACGAGATCAGGACGTCGAGAATCACGTTCGAGCTCGCCACCGTGCCGGTGACGGCGACCTTGTGGTCGAGCAGCTGCTGGGACAGCCCGGCGTTGTCCAGCGCTGTCGGCACGGCCGACGTGTAGGTGGCGCCGCCGACGAGGGTGCCGGTGACCGCGCCCGTGTCGTCGATCACGGCCGTGGCGACCTTGTTGGCGACCACGTCGTCGACGAACTCGGTGTAGGTGAGCGTTTGCGGCGTGGGCCCGATCTGGAGGGGGCTGAAGAGCAACAGCGCCGTGATCAGGAGCATGGTGGGCCAGATCCAGCGCCGCCAGACCGGGGGTCTCGGCGGCGGCGTCGTGCTCGGCGGCGGCGTCGTGCCCGACGTCGACGACGGCACGGACGCGGTGCGCTCGGAAGTACCTCTCGGGGACAGCAGCGTCCCGGCGCCCATTCTCATGACGTGCTCCTGACGAGTGCCGTATCCGGGCCGGGCACGACGGGGCTGTCGCGTGCCGGATCGCTGTCGCGCAGCCGGAGGTCCCGCAGAACGAGGACGGACAGGAAGCCGGTCACCAGCATCGGCACCACCTCCGGGGTCCGCACCGTCGACCGGTCGGGGTCCGCCGACTGACCAGGTGCGGACATGCTCGACCCTCGATCCCCGAGTCCTCGGTCGTGACTTGCTCACACCCAGGACAGGCCCGGTTCCTGGCAGTCCGCTGTCACGGGACTGAGGCTCCGCGACGAGGACGCGCGACCCTCACGGTCCCGCCATCCCGGCCGGTGGGACGCCTGCTGACACACGGGGCGGCCAGGCACGCGAGCGACTGCACGGCGAAGGCCGCCGACCTGATGTGCGGGTGCATCGACGGTCGTCCCGGACACGGGCCCTCGCGCGCCGATGACAGGATCTCGACCATCACCTCCCCCGTAGGGTCGACCCGTGACCGGGCACCACGAGCCGAGCAGCGGGCCGACGAGGTCCCGACGTGTCGGTGACATGGACCGTGCCGACCTGGCTGCGGCGTACCTCGACGCGCTCGGGCTCGCGCCCGGGGATCCGTCGTACCGCCGCCTGGCGGAGCTCGTCAGCCGGCACGTCGCCGTCCTGGCGTTCACGAGCGTGGGCCCTCGGCTCGGCGACGACCTCCCGCTCGACCTGGAGGCCCTCGTCGACCGGATCGTGGTACGCCGCCGCGGCGGGTACTGCTTCGAGCACAACGGCCTGCTCTTCGAGGTGCTGCAGGACCTCGGGTACGCCCCGCGGCTCGTGCTCGCCCGCGTCCTGCTCAGCGGGAACCCGCACCCGCCGCTCACCCACCGGATCAGCCTCGTCGCACTCGACGGCGTGCCGCACGTCGTCGACGTCGGCTTCGGGGCGCCCGGGCCGCACCTGCCGGTGCCGATGACGGGCGAGGAGGTCGGGTCGTCCTGGCGCCGGTTCCGGGTCGCCGAGGCCCGCCCCGGCCACTGGACGATGCAGGCGCGCAACGGCGACGACTGGCTCTCGCTCTACCGGTTCGAGCTGCTCGAGTACGGCCAGAGCGACTGCGAGGTCGGGCACTTCTACTCCCACCGAAGCCCGCGGGCCAGCTTCACCACGACCCTCGTCGCCTCGGTCATCCGCGACGACGAGGTCCGCTCCCTGCGCGACACCGAGTACCGCGTCATCCACGACGGCGGCGAGGACTCGACCAGCGTCACGAGCGCGGCGCAGCTCCGGGAGCTGCTGTCGGGGCAGCTCGGCGTGGACGTGACGCCCGAGGAGGCCGCCCGGCTCTACGCCGGCTCGCTCGACGCCACCTCCGGGGCACCCCCGAGTCCGGACGGCTGAGCGAGCGGCCGGCCGACGGCGTGTCGGGACGGCTGAGCGAGCGTCCGGCGGACGGCGGGACACGCGGCACGCCCGAGGGCGACGAATCTTTACCGAATCCGCGCCGAACCTCGGCCGGGGATCGGCGGTCGGCGACCCGGTCGGCCCGCCACGACGGGCCTGACCTGCGCAGACACCGCTCGACGCGCTCTCCGGGCCGCGCGGTCGAGGCGCCCGGGCACGCCGCCGGCGACGGGGCCCTCATCGCACCCGAGTCGTCGGTCCGGCCGGCCCGGCCGCGCACCGGAATCCGGATCGGGGTCCACGCGACCTGCGGAGACACCCACCCGACGTGGCTCGCGGACGGCCCCGGCGACGGGCCGCGTGAGGGCGGGAGGCCGGTCGCGTCCGCGCATCCGGATGCCCGTACATGAGGACGGGACAAGGGAATTCGCCGGGTAGGGTCTCGCCCCGACCCCCAAGGAGGGGAACGAGGAGGTTCCGTGCGTCGCCAGCTCTACGTCCGACGCGTCACCGTCGCCGCGGTCGTGGCCGCACTCAGCTCCACCGGGCTGGCCGCCGGCCTCGCCACCGCGCCCCCCGCGGCCGCGGCCGTGGCGCCCCAGACCGTCGCCCCGCGCATCGTCGCCCCCGCGACCGTCGTGGGCGCGATCAACCGGTCGAGCCGGTCGGCGGTGCTCGCGGCGTACCGGAACCGCTACGTCGCCCCGGCCCGGATCGCCAACGCGTGGACCGGCAGCGTGAGCGGGTGCGTCGCCGGCACGAACTCCAGCGCCTACACCCGGGCGACGCTGACCGCGATCAACTGGGCCCGCGGACAGGCCGGCATCCCGCCGGTCGTGGGGCTGAACTCGACGTACACCGCACAGGCGCAGCGCGCGGCGCTCATGATGCAGGCGCAGGGGGCGCTGTCCCACGCGCCGTCGACGTCGTGGCGCTGCTGGTCGTCGGCCGGTGCCGCCGCTGCCGGTCGCTCGAACCTGTCCCTGGGGGTCGCCGGAGCTCGCGCGATCGGGATGTACCTCGTCGAGCCGGGCAGCGGCAACACCGCGGCCGGTCACCGTCGCTGGCTGCTCTACCCGCGGCTCGGCCGGATCGGCATCGGCAACACCGGCACCGCCAACGCCGTGTACGTCCTCGGCGCCCGGGCGTCCCGGATCCCCACGGGCACACCGGCGTACTACGCGTGGCCCACCTCCGGCTACTTCCCGCGCGCCGCCGAGCCGCGCGGCCGCTGGTCGCTGTCGTCGTCGCGCGGCTACTCCTTCAGCCGGGCGACCGTCCGGGTCGTGGGGCCGAGCGGCGCGGTGGTCCGCGTCGTCCGCTATGCCCCGCGGACCGGCTTCGGCGACAACACGCTCGTGTGGCAGCTGGCCAGCGTCCCGAGCCAGCGGGCACGGGTCGACCAGACCTACCGCGTCACGGTCTCCGGGATCCGCACGCCGTCGGGCGCCACGACGCGGTACTCCTACGCCGTCACCCTGATCTCCTGACGGTGTCGCTGATCTCCTGACGGTGTCGCGCACGCCCGGCCCCGACGCGACGCTGCACGGCTCGGCCCCGGGCCGTTGTCACTGAGGGTGGCCCTGGTTGCTTCTTGCGCACCAAGGGGCGCCCTCAGTGACAACGGCGTGGCGGCTCAGCCCTCGAGCGGTTCGACCGCATCGCGCGGGACGGGGATCTCGCCGAGCAGCGACCGAACCTCGGCCGCTCGGTAGCGGCGGTGGCCGCCGAGCGTGCGGATCGACGTGAGCTTGCCGGCCTTCGCCCAGCGCGTCACCGTCTTGGGGTCGACGCGGAAGAGCGCGGCGACCTCGGCAGGCGTCAGCAACTCGTCCGCCTCGGGCAGGCGCCCCGCCATCGAATCCCCCTGTCATGGTGTCCGGGACCGGCCGGGCGCCCTTGAGTGTCCGGTCTGTCCCTTTGGTCCGGCCGTGACTATCCCACGCAGGCCCCGCGGTGGCGCGCTCCGTTCCCCTTTCGTGACCCGGCCTCGATTCCGCCCTCGGGGCCGTGCCGCCCCGTCCGGGGCGTCCCACACCGGAAGCCGGACGGCGCGGGGCCCGCCGAGGATCGCGCGCCGGTCCCGCACGCCGGGTCGGTGCGCGGTCACTACGCTGCCCGCAGCCCGCACCGCCCGCGGGCGCCACCGAGCCCCACGGAGGCCGACCGTGTCCGTCCTCGTCGTCGGAGAGGCGCTCGTCGACCTCATCGTGTCGCCGGACGGGTCCGTCGAGGCGGTGCCCGGCGGCGGGCCGTTCAACCTCGCCCGGGCCGCGGCGCGCCTCGGGGTCGCGGCCGCCTTCGGCGGGGGGATCTCCGACGACGTGTTCGGCCGGCGGATCGCCGCCCTCCTGGCGCGGGACGGTGTGGCCACGCCGGTCTCCCCGCGCACCGGCCTCAACACCACGCTCGCCCTCGCCGAGCTCGACGCCGGCGGCGCTGCGACGTACACGTTCTACGTCGACGGCACGGCCGCCGCGGAGCTGCACGCCGGCGACGTCGTGATCGGCGCGGACGTCGACGTGCTCGCCGTGGGGACGCTCGGCCTCGTCGTCGAGCCGATGGCGTCGACGGTCGAGGCGCTCGTAGCCTCGGCGCCCGAGCGGCTGCTCGTGTTCGTCGACCCCAACTGCCGGCCGTCGATCATCTCCGACGACGCCGCCTACCGTGCCCGGCTCGCACGGGTGCTCGCGCGGGCCGACGTCGTCAAGGTGTCCGGGGACGACCTCGCCTACCTCGACCCGGGCGCCGACCCGGTCGCGGTGGCCGAGGACCTGCTCGGTCTGGGCCCGCGGGTCGTCCTGTTCACCGACGGCGGTGACGCGGTCCGGATCCTCACCCGGGACGGCGAGGTCGTGGTGCCCGTGCCCCGGGTGGACGTCGTCGACACGGTCGGCGCGGGCGACGCCTTCGGCGGCGCGTTCCTGGCCTTCTGGGAGCGCGCCGGCCACCACCGCGACGACCTCGCCGACCTCGACAAGGTCCGCGCCGTCGTCGAGCGCGCGATCGTCGTCGCGGGCATCACGTGCACCCGCCCGGGTGCCGACCCGCCGCACCTCGACGAGCTCCCCGCCTGACCACCCCGAGCCTCGAGTTACACGTCGTGCCGACCGGTTGCCACCCGGGAACAGGTCGGTCCCAGGTGTAACTCGGTGCTCTAGCCTTCGGGCGTGACCCTTCCGGCAGCGATCTCGTCGTACGAGCAGGTCCTCTTCGGCCACGACGGGAGCGTCGGCCTGCGTGCCATCGTCGCCGTCCACTCCACGGCGCTCGGGCCGGCGCTCGGCGGCACCCGCTTCGTGGCCTACGCCGACGAGGACGCCGCGCTGCGCGACGTCCTCGACCTGGCGCGGGCGATGACGTACAAGAACGCGCTCGCCGGGCTCCCCCACGGCGGGGGCAAGGCCGTCGTCATCGGCGACCCGCAGCGCGACAAGACGCCCGAGCTGCTTCTGGCCTACGGCCGCCTCGTCGCCTCGATGGGCGGCGCCTACGTCACGGCCGCCGACGTCGGCACCTACGTCGCCGACATGGACCTCATCGGCACCGTGAACCCGTGGACCACCGGCCGCTCGCCGGAGCACGGCGGCTGCGGCGACTCCGGCGACCTCACGTCGGTCGGCGTCCAGCACTCGCTGCGGGCCGTGGCCGAGCACCTGTGGGGCACGCCGTCGCTCGCCGGCCGCCGGGTGGCGATCGCCGGCGCCGGCAAGGTCGGCGGGCGGCTGGCCGGGCACGTGCTCGCCGAGGGCGGCCGCGTGGTCGTCGCGGACGTGAATCCCGACGCGATCGCGCGGCTGCGCGCGACGCACCCCGAGATCGAGGTCGCGGCCTCGGCCGACGAGCTGGTCGAGGCCGACGTCGACATCCTGAGCCCCTGCGCGCTCGGCGGCGCGATCACCCGCGACGTCGCGGAGCGGCTCACCGCCCGCGCGGTGTGCGGCGGCGCGAACAACCAGCTCGTCGAGCACGACCTCGTCGACGTCCTCGCCGCGCGCGGTGTGCTGTACGCCCCGGACTTCCTCGTCAACGCCGGCGGCGTCATCGCCGTCGGCGCCGAGTACGCCGGTCACGGCAGCTACGCGGACGCCCCGGCGCGCGAGCGGGCCCGGGCCATCGGCGCCACCCTGCTCGACGTCCTGCGCCGCGCCGATGCCGCGGGAACCACCCCGCTCGTCGCGGCCGAGCGCCTGGCCGAGGAGCGGATCGCCGCCGCACCGCCACGACCGTCGTTCACCCCGCCGGCCGGCTGAGCGCGCAGCGGCGTAGCCACGCGTGCGGCGGCTCCGGCCGGGCCACCGGGCCCGGCGGGCGGGCGGGCGCGCCAGGCCGACGAGGTCGGGCCGGTTCCCGGCGGGTCCGGGACGACGGCGGCCGGTCGGGGTCGCCGTCAGGTCCGGTCCACCCGGATGGGCCGCCCCGGGCGACGCGCCGAGCGTCCGCTCGGAGCGGACCCGGGGCTCGGCACCCCGCGCGGCAGATTATGATGGCGACTCGCACCACCGGCGTTCGCCCGGTGGCTTGTCATGTCGGTCGGATCAGGGGCCATGACGGTCCTGTGAGGGGGTCGAGCCATGGGGCGCGGCCGGGCCAAGGCCAAGCAGA
>JAJXTD010000082.1 GCA_021784035.1 Actinomycetes bacterium
GCCCGCAGGCCGGCGAGCGTCGATCCGTCGGCCGTCATCGCGCCACCTCCACGTTCACTCCCACGAGATCACGACCTTGCCGCACCGGCCGCTCGCCGCGACCTCGAACGCCTGCTCCCACTCGGTGAAGTGGAAGCGGTGCGTGATGACGGGCGAGATGTCGAGGCCGGCCTGGACGAGCACCGACATGGCGTACCACGTCTCGTACATCTGCCGCCCGAAGATGCCCTTCACCGTCAGCATCGAGTGGATCACGCGGTCCCAGTCGAACTCGATGCTCGTGGACGGCAGGCCGAGCAGGGCGATCCGGCCGCCGTGGGCCATCGACGCGATCATCGAGTGCAGCGCCGCGGGAGCGCCGGACATCTCGAGACCCACGTCGAAGCCCTCGACCATCCCGAGGTCCCGCATGACCTCGTCGAGCGACGTCGTGGAGACGTCGACCGCGCGGGTGATAGCGCCCATCGACGTCGCGAGCTCGAGGCGCTCCGGGCTGATGTCGGTGAGGACGATGTTCCGCGCGCCGGCGTGGCGCACGACCGACGCCGCCATGACGCCGATCGGGCCGGCACCGGTGATGAGCACGTCCTCGCCGAGCACCGGGAAGCTCAGGGCCGAGTGGACGGCGTTGCCGAACGGGTCGAAGATCGCGGCGACGTCGGGGTCGATCGGGAGCCGGTGCCGCCACACGTTCGTCGCGGGCACGGCGACGTACTCGGCGAAACCGCCGTCGCGGTCGATGCCGATGCTCACCGTGTTCGGGCACAGCTGCCGGCGGCCGGCCAGGCAGGAGCGGCACCGGCCGCACACGATGTGCCCCTCGACGCTCACCAGGTCACCGACGTCGACGGTGTCGACGCCGTTGCCCAGCGCCTCGACGACGCCGGCGATCTCGTGGCCGAGCACGACGGGCGGGCGCACGGCGCCCTGAGCCCAGGTGTCCCACGAGCGCACGTGCAGGTCGGTCCCGCAGATCCCGGTCCGCAGGACGCGGATGAGCACCTCGCCCGCGTGGACGTCCGGCTCCGGCACGTCGCGCAGCCACAGACCGGGGGCCGCCTCGGCCTTCACCAGCGCCTTCATCCTCGCCATCCCTCCGAGCGGCCCGGCGGCCGCCCCGCCGCACACCCTTCCACCTCGACGACCCGCGATGCAGGCGGTCCCCCGCCGCCACGTCGCGCGGTGCGGCACGCCCGTACGACGCACGACGAAACGCGGCCGCAACACGGCGCTGCCAGACTCCCGGCAACCAGGGGGAGGAACGATGGCGGTGCAGGTGCCCGGTCCGATCGACGAGCTGCTCGCCGACGTGTGGCGCTCGGTCGCCGAGATCGACGACGGCGAGGTGGCGACGTACATCCCCGAGCTCGCGAAGGCGGACCCCGCGACGTTCGGCATGGGGCTCGCGACTCTCGACGGTCAGGTCTACGTCGCCGGCGAGCTCGTGCCCTTCACGATCCAGTCGGTCTCCAAGCCCTTCGTCTACGCCCTCGCCCTGGCCGACCGGGGGCACGCCGACGTCCTCGCGAAGGTCGGCACCGAGCCGACCGGCGACCCGTTCAACAGCATCAGCATCGACGAGGCCACCGGGCGGGCGTCGAACCCCATGGTCAACGCCGGCGCGATCGTGACCTCCTCGCTCGTGCGAGGCGGCTCGCGCGCCGACCAGCTCGAGCGCATCGTCGGTGGCCTCTCGGCGTTCGCCGGCCGGGACCTCGGGATCGACCAGGACGTGTTCGCCTCCGAGCGCGCCACCGGCGACCGCAACCGCGCGATCGCCTGGTTCATGCGGTCGGCGGGCCTCCTCGAGGACGACGTCGACGAGCAGGTCGACCTCTACTTCCGCCAGTGCTCGGTCGTGGTCACGGCGCGCGACCTCGCGGTGATGGCGGCGACGCTCGCGAACGGCGGGGTCAACCCCGTGACGCGCGAGCAGGTCGTGCCGCGCGACGTCGTCGCCTCGGTGCTCACGGTGATGACGACGTGCGGCATGTACGACTACGCCGGCGAGTGGCTCTACCGCGTCGGGCTGCCGGCCAAGTCGGGCGTGAGCGGCGGCGTCGCCGCTGCGCTGCCGGGCCAGCTCGGCCTCGGCGTGCACAGCCCGCTGCTGGACGCCCGCGGCAACAGCGTGCGCGGCGTCGTCGCGGCCGAGCGGATCTCACGGACCCTGGGCCTGCACCTGCTGCTGCCCAGCGAGCGGACCCGCCCGGGCATCCGGCGCTCCTACCGCGACGACGCCGTCCGGTCGCGGCGCGGGCGCACCCGCGCGCAGACGCAGGTCCTCGACGCCGAAGGCTCGGCCATCGCCGTCGTCGAGCTCACCGGCGACCAGGGCTTCGCGAGCACCGAGCTGCTCGTGCGTCTCGTCCTCGAGGACCCCACTCCGACGCGCTGGCGGATCGTCGACCTGCGCCGCGTGACCCGCGTCGACACCGCCGCGCAGGCCCTGCTCGACGGCCTCCTCGCGCAGCTCGTCGCGGGCGGTGTCGCCGTAGCGCTCGTCGAGCCGCGGGCCGAGACCGCGCGCGCGGCGGTGCGGACGCTCGCTGCCGGGGTCGAGCGGTTCACCGACGCCGATGCCGCGCTCGAATGGGCCGAGACCGAGCTGCTGGGCCGACGCGGCTTCCTCGACGAGCTGCCGGAGGGCCTCGTACCGCTCGCACAGCAGGACCTGCTGCACGACCTGTCGGTCGGCGTGGTGACCGAGATCGAGGCGCGCACCACGACGCACGTGTTCCCCGCGGGCACGGTCGTGTTCGAGGAGGGCGCCGTGGCCGACGGCCTGTACTTCGTCGGCGCCGGGCAGGTGAGCGCCGACGTCCGGACGCGCACGGGGGCACGGCGTCGGCTCTCGACGATCGCTGCGGGGTCCGCGTTCGGCGAGCTGGCGATCGTCGACGGGAAGCCGCGGTCCACCCGCATCAGCGCCCTCGAGCCGACGATCTGCCACGTCCTGTCCCCCCAGGCCTACGCGGACCTGCAGGCGGAGGCGCCGGTCGCCTGCGCCGAGCTCACGCTGGCCATCGCCCGCTCGCTCTCGCAGCGGCTGCGCTACTCCACGGCCGACGTCGCGGCGTTCGAG
This sequence comes from Actinomycetes bacterium, assembly GCA_021784035.1. Classification (GTDB taxonomy): domain Bacteria; phylum Actinomycetota; class Actinomycetes; order S36-B12; family CAIYMF01; genus Longivirga. The sequence continues at coordinate 3,086 of JAJXTD010000082.1, forward strand.
GAGACCTGACCCGCGCCTCTCAGCATCCGCACATCCGGGCCGTCTAGCCTCGCCCGGTGCCGACCTCGACCGACCTGTTCACCAGCATCAACCGGTTCGCCGTCAACACCCCTTGGCTGCACGGAACGTTGGCGACGTACGCATCCTTCGGGCTCGTGCTGTTCGCCGGGCTCCTGCTCGCCGGCTGGTGGGTGGCCCGCGACCGCCCCGACCGGGTGATGGCGAGCGCGCTGCTCGCCCCCGTCGGCGCCGTCGTCGCCGTCGCCCTGCAGCAGCCGGTCATCTCGTGGTTCGGCCACCCGCGGCCGTTCGTGGTCCACCCGGACGCCCTCACGCTCGTCGCGCGCTCGAGCGACCCGTCCTTCCCGAGCGACCACGCCTGTGTGGCGGGGGCCGTGACCGCCGCGCTGTTCCTCGTGGACCGGCGGCTCGGCGCCCTGTCGGCGCTGCTCGCCCTGCTCATGGCGTTCGCCCGCGTCTACGTCGGGGTGCACTGGCCGGCCGACGTCGTCGCCGGGCTCCTGTTCGGCGCCGCCATCGGCACGCTCGTCGTCGTCGCCCTCCGGTCGCCGGTCACCCGCCTGGTCGCCCGGCTCCGGGCGACCCGCCTGTCCGGCGTACTCGGTCCCGCCGCCGCCTCCGCCTGACCGGCACGGCCGCGGCTCCCCGCCCGCTCGGACCCGCGAGTTACACCCGGGACCGACCGGTTCGGCGACTCCAACCGGTCGGTCGGACGTGTAACTCGGCTGGGGTGGGGCGACCGGGCTGGGACGGACCGGGGACGATCTTGGCCGTTTCTTGGACGTGCGCCGGACGACACCGGGCTGCCGTCGGCGCACAGTGGTACCGCCCGACGAAACCCGCCGAACGGCCCCGGCCGCGACGACTGACCTTCCTCCTGCGGCAGTACGAGTCCCCCACGTCGTACTGCCGTGAGGCCCCGCCGCACTATCCCCTGCGGCGGGGCCTCGTCACGTCCGGCCCCGCCGGCACGCGACGGGCGCCGGACCCGAGCGACCGAAGGGCTCACCTTGACCAACAACCGTGCGGCCGGGCCGCGCCCGTGGCATAAACGTCGGGTGAAGCACGCCGCACCGGAACCGCCACGGCGCTGGTTCGGGTTGCGCCGGAGGACGCGTCGGCCCGAGCCCGTGGTCGACCTGCGCGACGTGGGACCGGCCCTCGCCGACGACCCCGAGAGCGTCGTGTCCCGCCTGGCCAGGCTGCGCGACGCCGGCCTCATCACGAACGCGGAGTTCGAGAAGGAGCGCCGCGCGCTGCTCAAGGTGGACGAGGGCAGCGGCTGATCCGCCGAGTCCCGCACCCGCAGAAGCGCCCCGCGCCCGGTTCTCCGCACGGGACGCTCGTCCAGGACCAGACGGCGCCAGGCGCCAGGTCCTCCGGCACGGGGCGTTCGCGCGGCTCAGGCGGCGGGGCCGTGCCCCTCGAGCTGCGGGTGCACCGGGACCGGGATCTGCAGCACGTTCTCGTCGGGGATCTCGGCCTCGACGTCCTCGGCGGTGATCGCGTGCGTCATGGCGTAGAGGATGAGCGCCCCGGCGATGGCCAGGGCGAGACCCACCGCGACCCAGGCGAGCGCGCCGGGGAGCTGCGTCAGCGTGAAGACGCCGAACGCGAGCGCCATCGTCGTGGGCAGCGTGACGACCCAGGCGACGACCATCTCGCCGATCACCCTGAGGTTGATGCCCATCCCTGACGCGACCCCCGCGCCCGCGACCGAGGACGCGGCGGCGTGCGTGGTGGAGATCGGCACGCCGAGACCCGTGGCGCCGAAGATCGACGTGACGGCACCCACGTTGGCGGCCACGCCCGACGACGCGTGCAGGGTCGTGATCTTCAGGCCCATCGTCTCGATGATCTTCCAGCCGCCCCAGACCGTGCCGAGCGCGATGGAGCTGTACGCCGCGAACTCCACCCAGGTGGGGACGTCGATGCTGCCGTCCGCACCCGTGGCCAGGTGCCCGGTACCGACGAGCAGTGCGGCGATGATGCCCATGGTCTTCTGCGCGTCGTTGGCGCCGTGGCCGAACGAGACGGCACCGGCGGACACGAGCTGGAGCCACTTGAACGGCCTCGCGTTGTCCGAGAGGCCGAATCCCTTGCGCAGCGCCGCCACCAGGAACATGGCGAGGAACGCGATCCCGAAGGCGACGAGCGGGCTGATGACGATGGCGAGGACGGTCTTCTCCACGCTCGACCAGTCGATCGCGTCGGTGCCACCGGCCGCGAGGCCGGCCCCGACGAGGCCGCCGATGATGGCGTGGCTCGACGAGGACGGCATGCCGACCCACCACGTCGAGTAGTTCCACACGATCGCGGCGAACAGCGCGGCGAACACCACGCCGATGCCCGTGACGTTCGCGTCGACGGTCTTGGCGACGGTGTTGGCGACCGCCGTCCCGACGATGAAGACCGCGGCGAAGTTGAAGAAGGCGGAGAACCACACGGCCCACTTCGCCGGCAGGGCCCGGGTCGCCACCACGGTCGAGACCGAGTTGGCGGCGTCGTGGAAGCCGTTGGTGAAGTCGAACAGGAGGGCGAGGGCCACGACCGCGATCACCGCGGTCATCGTCAGGTCCACTGGAGTCCCCACGGTGGGTGGGCGGTCCCACCGACCGTCCCGATCGGCTCCATGATGGCGGCCCGGGACGGGGTGTCCACCGTGTGGAGCGAACGGCCGGTAAACCGCAGGTGAACGACCGGCGAGTGGGGCGGTCGCGCCACGAATCGTCAGGGATCGGTGGTGAGGCGAGCCAGAGCTCGTCCCCGGTCAGCCGACCCCGAGGAGCTGGGTGATCGGGTCGTAGGCGAAGTAGACGACGAAGGCCGCCGAGACCACCCAGAGCAGCGCGGGGACCTCCCGGGCCTTGCCGTTGACCGCCTTGATGAGGCAGTAGGTGACGAAGCCGGCGCCGATGCCGTTCGTGATCGAGTAGGTGAACGGCATCAGCACCATCGTGAGGAACGCAGGGATGCCGATCTCGTAGTCGGTGAAGTCGATGTGCCGGATCTGGGTCATCATGAGGAAGCCGACGACGACCAGGGCCGGGGCCGCCGCCTCGTGCGGGACGATCGTGACGAGCGGCGAGAAGAACATGGCGACGAGGAACAGCGCGCCGGTCGCGAGAGACGCGATGCCCGTGCGCGCACCCTCGCCCACGCCCGACGCGGACTCGATGTAGCTCGTGTTGCTCGACGTGTTCGCGACGCCGCCCGCGACGGCGGCCAGCGAGTCGACGAGCAGGATCGCCTCGAGGTGCGGGACCTCGCCCTCCTCGGTGAGGATCTCGCCCTCGTTGGCCAGGCCGAACACCGTGCCCATCGTGTCGAAGAAGTCGCTGAGCATGAGCGAGAACACCGCGAGGGCGGCGGCGATGACACCGATGGCCGCGAACCCGCCGAACAGGCTCACGTGGCCGATCGCGCCGAAGTCCGGCGATGCGACGACCGACGACGGCCACGACGGGACGTTGAGGCTCCAGCCGTTGGGGTTCGCGACCTTCCCGTCGGGACCGAACCGGGGGCCCACGTGCGCGATCGCCTCGATGACGATCGAGAGCAGCGTCGTGGTGACGATGCCGATGAGGATCGCCCCGCGGACCTTCCTGGCGACGAGCACAGCGGTGAGCAGCAGGCCGAACACGAAGGTGAACGCGGGCCAGCCGCGCAGCGCCCCGTTGTCCCCGAAGGAGATGAGCGGGTTGCCCGCGCGGGTGATCCCCGCGTCGACGAAGCCGATGATCGTGATGAACAGGCCGATGCCCACGCCGATGGCGTACTTGAGATGCTCGGGCACGGCGTGGAAGACCGCGGTCCGGAAGCCGGTGAGGACGAGGATCGAGATGAGCAGTCCCTCGAGGACGACGATGCCCATCGCGTCGGCCCAGGACATGTGCGGAGCGAGCGTGAACGCGACGACCCCGTTGATGCCCAGCCCTGCTGCGAGCGCGACCGGGAACCGGCCGAAGACGCCCATGGCGATGGTGACCAGTCCGGCGCACAGCGCGGTCGCGGCGGTGACCTGGGCGATCGACGTGACGATGTTGCTGCCGCCGATGTACTGGCCGTCCTGGTCCTGCGCCGTGCCGATGATGAGCGGGTTGAGGACCACGATGTAGGCCATCGTGAAGAACGTGACGAGACCGCCGCGGACCTCGCGGCCGTTCGTCGACCCGCGGGCCGAGAGGTGGAACCAGCGGTCCCACGAGGTGCTGACACTGGTGGACGTGTCGACGGCCATGGATGTCCCTTCCGGACGCGCGAGCCTGAGCGGCGCCCGATGCTAATGCCACGGCGACTCCGGCGGCCGGCCTTTGACCGAACCCGTGAGGTGGCGGTCGCGGCGAGCCGCGGTACGCCGGAGTCGTTGCACCACAATGCAACGAGGCCCCTCGAAGTATGAGTTCGAGGGGCCTCGCCAGCGACCGTCGGCCCGCCCCCGGGAGACCCGGGGACTGGCACGACCCGCGGGTGTCACCGCGGCCACCGCACTCCTCCCGGCAAGCCGGTCGGTGCACGAGCGGATGGTCTCCCGGCCGGTCCTGACGCTCCGCTGCGCTGACACCCGCAGCCGGTGGGGTTGCCCCCTCCGGGATGGATCGCCGTTCTCCGGTCGAGCCGCCTCGCCCTGCGGTGCGCTCCCCGGGTCACCCCGGTTCCTGCCCCGCCGCGCTCGGCGTGGGGCAAGTTCTAGTCGTGCGACGGCAAGGGCCACAAGGGGTTTCGCCGAACAATTTCTGTGCACAGCTCCACGCACAGGTTCGTCCACAGCCTCGTGTGCTCAGCGACGTCGTCGTACACACCCCTGTGCACAACATTCGTGGATAACCCGCCGCGTCGGGGGCCGCGCACCGAGGCGCAGCGGGCGGGACCGGGCCGGTCCCGGGCGGTCACGCCAGTGGTGCGGCGGGCAGGTCGGCGAGGAGGTCGGCGACCAGCTCGATCACCTCGGGGTCGGCGCCCATCGACATGTGCGTCGCCGTGACCTCGACCGTCCGGGCCTGCGGGTCCAGGCAGGCCCGCCAGTCGATGACGCCGTCGTCGAGGGAGAAGACCGAGGTGTACGGGATGCCCTCGGGCAGGTCGGCGTCGAGCCACCCGCGCACCTCGCGCGCGCAGTCGCCGGACAGGCAGTCGTCGCCGAGCAGCCCGGGCACCCCGAGCGCGGACAGGCGCGTGATGACCTGGAGCTGCGCGGCAAGCGTCGCGTTCACCGCGAGCGGGTCGGTGTTGGGCGTGCCGAGGGTGACGAGCGAGGCCACCAGGTCGGGTCGCCGGACCGACACGATCTTGCCGAGCGTGCCGCCGCGCGACCAGCCGACGACGGCGACGCGACGGCCGGTGCGCTCGGCGGTCTGCTCGAGGCGGCGCTCCACGGCGTCGGCGAGCTCGCGGGTGCAGCCGACGTTGGGGGCGATGCCGGACCGCGAGGTCCAGTGGCCTTGCCGGCGCAGCGCCTCGGCCATCGGGGCGAGCGCGAAGTCGCCGGACAGGAAGCCGGGCACGAGGAGCACCGGCACGCGCTCCGGGTCCGGCGTGGTCTCCACCCGCTGGTGCGGGATGAGCCGGCCGGCCACCTTGAAGACGGAGAGGTTCTCCCGGACGGCCGTGATCACCGGCGGGTGGAATCCCGTCGGGTGGGTGAGGAAGTCGCCGAGGTGCTCGAGCGACCGTCCGCCGGGACCGGGCACGCCCCCAGTGTGCGACACGCAGCCCGGTCCGGCGCCACCACCGTCACCGATCCGTGTCGTGGCGCGGCGGGCCGACCGGCGTCGGGACCGGCGTACGACGCTCTCTTCCGGCTCTCATGGCTCCCCCAGCGACTCCAGACCGGCCGGGTACCCGCACCCCAGGCCACTCCCAGGGAACCGCCAGCAACGCGCTCGACGGTGGACCCATGACCACGACAGCCGACTCCCCCGCGGTCGCGACCCGTCCCCGGCCGGCGGTCGCCGACCCCGCACCGCGCCCCCCGGTGCTCGACGTCGTCGTGCCGGTGCACAACGAGCAGGACGACCTGGTGCCCAGCGTCGAGCGGCTGCACGCGCACCTCACCGCGTCGCTCCCGTACTCGTTCCGCATCACCGTCGCGGACAACGCGAGCACCGACGGCACGCTCGACCTCGCCCGCGACCTCGCCCGGCGGCTGCCCGGTGTCACGGTCGTGCACCTCGCCGAGAAGGGGCGCGGCCGCGCGCTGCACCGGGTGTGGTCGCGCAGCGACGCCGAGGTCCTCGCCTACATGGACGTCGACCTCTCGACCGACCTCGCCGCGCTGCTGCCGCTCGTCGCGCCGCTCGTCTCCGGGCACAGCGACCTCGCGATCGGGTCGCGCCTCGCCCGCGGCTCGCGCGTGGTCCGCGGGCCCAAGCGCGAGGTGATCTCGCGCTGCTACAACCTCCTGCTCCGTACGACGCTCGCCACCCGGTTCACCGACGCGCAGTGCGGCTTCAAGGCGATCCGGGCCGACCGCGCCCGCGAGCTGCTGCCGCTGGTCGAGGACACCGGCTGGTTCTTCGACACCGAGCTGCTCGTCCTGGCCGAGCGCAGCGGCCTGCGCATCCACGAGGTGCCGGTCGACTGGGTCGACGACCCGGACTCGCGGGTCGACATCGTCGCGACCGCCGCGGCCGACCTGCGCGGCATCGCGCGCCTCGCCCGCGCGATGGCCTCCGGGCGGCTGCCGGTGACCGCGCTGCCGGCGTACGCCGGTCCGGACGTGCCGCGCGGACTGACCACCCAGCTCGTCCGCTTCGCCGCCGTCGGCGTCGCGTCGACGCTCGCGTACCTCACGCTGTACCTCGTGCTCCGCGGACCGCTCGGCGCGCAGGGGGCCAACTTCGCCGCGCTGATCCTCACGGCCGTCGCGAACACCGCGGTCAACCGCCGCGTCACGTTCGGCGTCCGCGGTGCGACCGACCGCTTCCGTCACCAGCTCCAGGGCCTCGTCGTGTTCGCGGTCGGGCTCGCCCTGACCGCCGGCTCGCTCGCCCTGCTGCACTCCGCGGCACCGGACCCGCAGCGCTGGGTCGAGGTGACCGTGCTCGTCGCGGCGAACGTCACCGCGACGCTCGTGCGCTTCCTGCTCCTCCGCTCGTGGGTGTTCCCGCGCGGCGCAGCCGCAGCACCGATCCCCGCCCAGGCCGGGCCCGACCAGAGGACGACCCGATGACCACCGTCTCGCCCGACCCTCAGCTCGTGCCCCCGCCGGCCGGCCGGCCGCCGGTCGCGCCACCCGGCACGGAGGGCCCCCGGTCCGCGGAGCCGATCCCCTCGCTCCTCGCGACCCGGCGCTCCGGCCCGGCGCGTCTGTGGCGCGGTCGACCCGACGACGCCCGCTGGGTCCGGCCGGCGCTGCTCGCGCTCCTGTCCGCGACGGGCCTGCTGTACCTCTGGGGGCTCGGCGCCTCGGGGTGGGCGAACGCGTTCTACTCCGCAGCCGTGCAGGCCGGCACGCAGAGCTGGCAGGCGATGCTGTTCGGCTCGTCCGACGCCGCGAACTTCATCACCGTCGACAAGCCGCCCGCGTCCCTGTGGCCCATGGAGATCGCCGCCCGGATCTTCGGCCTGAGCTCGTGGAGCATCCTCGTCCCGCAGGCGCTCATGGGCGTCGCGAGCGTCGGGCTGCTGTACCTCGCCGTACGCCGGTGGGCGACCCCCGCGGCCGGTCTTCTCGCCGGGGCGGTGCTCGCCGTCACCCCTGTCGCGACGCTCATGTTCCGTTTCGACAACCCCGACGCCCTGCTCGTGCTGCTCCTCGTGGCCGCGGCGTACACCACGGTCCGTGCGACCGAGCGGGCCTCCACCCGCTGGCTGCTGGCGACCGGGGCGCTCGTCGGCCTCGCGTTCCTGACCAAGAGCCTGCAGGCGTTCCTGCCGCTGCCGGCGTTCGCCCTCGTCTACCTCGTCGCGGCCCCGACGACGCTGCGCCGGCGCGTGCTCGACCTGCTGGCCGCCGGCGCGGCGCTCGTCGTGTCGGCGGGGTGGTGGGTCGCGCTCGTGGAGCTGTGGCCGGCCGACAGCCGCCCGTACATCGGCGGCTCGCAGACCAACTCGGTGCTCGAGCTCATCGTCGGCTACAACGGCCTCGGCCGGATCACCGGCAACGAGGTCGGCAGCGTCACCGGAGGCGGCGCGGTCCGCGGTGGGAGCGTCTGGGGCGCGACCGGGTGGACCCGGCTTTTCTCGTCCGAGTACGGCGGGCAGGCGGCGTGGCTCATCCCGGCGGCGCTCGCCGCTGCGGCTGCGCTGCTCTGGATCACGCGGCGCGCGCCGCGCACGGATCGCACGCGCGCGGCGTCTCTGCTCTGGCTGCTCTGGCTCCTCGGGACGGGGCTGACCATCTCCTTCGCGCAGGGCATCATCCACCCCTACTACACGGTGGCCCTCGCTCCCGCGATCGGCGCGCTCGTCGGCCTCGGCGCGACCCGGCTGTGGTCGCTGCGCGAGCACGCGGCGGCACGGATCGCGCTCGCGTTCGGCGTGGCCGGCACGGCGGTCTGGGCCGCCGTGCTGCTCTCCCGGTCCGCGGACTGGATGCCGTGGCTGCGCTATGCCGTCCTGCTGCTCGGCGTGGGCAGCGCGCTCGCGATCCTCGTCGTCGAGCGGCTGACCCTGCGTGCCGCCGTGGTCGTGGCCGTCGCGGCGCTCGTCTCGGCGCTGCTCGCGCCGGCGGCGTACTCCTTGCAGACCGCGGCCACGGCGCACGCCGGGTCGCTGCCGAGCGCGGGCCCGACCGTCACGGGGGGCCGCGGATTCGGTCCCGGTGGCGGCCCGGGGGCGTTCGGCGGCCGGCCCGGCGGCCAGGGCGGACCGGCGCAGACGACGGGCGGCGCGTTCCCGGGCGGCGCCGGTCAGCTTC
>JAJXTD010000267.1 GCA_021784035.1 Actinomycetes bacterium
CCCCTGATAATCTGGACCCCCGTGAGCAACCCGCAGACGACCAAGCACCTGTTCGTCACCGGAGGAGTCGCCTCCTCCCTGGGCAAGGGGCTCACGGCCTCCTCGCTCGGCAACCTGCTGAAGTCGCGCGGCCTCCGCGTGACCATGCAGAAGCTGGACCCCTACCTCAACGTCGACCCCGGCACGATGAACCCGTTCCAGCACGGCGAGGTCTTCGTCACCAACGACGGCGCCGAGACCGACCTCGACGTCGGGCACTACGAGCGCTTCCTCGACGTCGACCTGCACGGGTCGGCCAACGTCACGACCGGCCAGATCTACTCCACCGTGATCGCGAAGGAGCGCCGCGGCGAGTACCTCGGGGACACCGTCCAGGTCATCCCGCACATCACCAACGAGATCAAGGCACGCATCCGGCGGATGGCGTCGGCCGACGTCGACGTGGTGATCACCGAGGTCGGCGGCACCGTCGGCGACATCGAGTCGCTGCCGTTCCTCGAGGCGATCCGCCAGATCCGGCACGAGATCGGCCGGGACAACGTCTTCTTCCTGCACGTGTCCCTGCTGCCCTACATCGGGCCGTCCGGGGAGCTCAAGACGAAGCCGACCCAGCACTCCGTCGCCGCGCTGCGCAGCATCGGCATCCAGCCGGACGCCATCGTGCTGCGCGCGGACCGCGAGGTGCCCACGAGCATCAAGCGCAAGATCTCGCTCATGTGCGACGTCGACGTCGAGGCAGTGGTGGCCGCGGTCGACGCGCCGAGCATCTACGACATCCCCAAGGTGCTGCACGGCGAGGGGCTCGACGCCTACGTCGTGCGCCGACTCGACCTCCCGTTCCGCGACGTCGACTGGGCGGACTGGGACCAGCTGCTGCGCCGCGTGCACCACCCCCAGCACGAGGTCACGGTCGCGCTCGTCGGCAAGTACGTCGACCTGCCCGACGCCTACCTCTCGGTCACCGAGGCGCTGCGCGCCGGCGGCTTCGCGAACGACTGCCGCGTCAACATCCGCTGGGTCACCTCCGACGACTGCGTGACGGCCGAGGGCGCCGAGCGGCTGCTCGGCGACGTCGACGCCGTCTGCGTCCCGGGCGGGTTCGGCGTCCGCGGGATCGAGGGCAAGCTCGCCGCGCTGCGCTACACCCGGGAACACGGCATCCCCACGCTGGGGCTGTGCCTCGGCCTGCAGTGCATGGTCATCGAGTACGCGCGCTCGGTCGCCGGGCTCGAGGGCGCCGGCTCCGCGGAGTTCGACGAGGCCACCCCCCACCCGGTCATCGCGACCATGGCCGACCAGCGCGACGTCGTCGCGGGGGAGCGCGACATGGGCGGCACGATGCGCCTGGGCCTCTACCCGGCCCGGCTCGGCGACGGCTCGCTCGTGCGCGAGGTCTACGGCGAGACCTACGTCGACGAGCGCCACCGGCACCGCTACGAGGTCAACAACGACTACCGCGGCAGGCTCGAGGAGGCGGGGCTGTGGTTCTCCGGCACCTCGCCGGACGGCCGCCTCGTCGAGTTCGTCGAGCTGCCGCGCGACGTCCACCCCTACTACGTCGGCACCCAGGCCCACCCCGAGCTGCGCTCGCGACCGACCAAGGCGCACCCACTGTTCCGCGGTCTCATCGAGGCCGCGCTCGCCCGGCACCCGGCGGCGTCGGCGCTCGCGAACGTCTGACCGTGGACTTCGTCCTCGACCCGACCTGGCCGGGGGAGCCGGACGCGCTCGCCGACGAACCGGCCGCCCGCACCGTGGTGGCGTCCGAGCTCGTCGTGCACGGGCGCGTGTGGGACCTGCGCCGCGACACCGTCGACCTCGGGGACGGCCAGACCGTCGTGCGCGAGTACGTCGCCCACCCCGGTGCCGTCGCGGTCCTGGCGCTCGACGACCACGACCGGGTGCTGCTGCTGCGGCAGTACCGCCACCCGGTCGGCCTCCTGCTGTGGGAGCCCGTGGCCGGGCTGCTCGACGTCGCCGACGAGGCGCCGTGGGTCGGCGCGGCGCGCGAGCTCGTCGAGGAGGCCGGTCTGGTGGCCTCCCGATGGGACGTCCTGGTCGATCTGGAGAACTCCCCCGGCGGCTCGAGCGAGACGATCCGCTGCTACCTCGCGCGCGACCTCGCGCCCGCCCCGGACGGGCGTCCGGACGGCGACGGCGAGGAGCGCGACATGCCGCACACCTGGGTGCCGCTGGACGACGCCGTCGCGGCGGTGCTCGAGGGGCGGCTCACCGCGCCGATGACCGTCGCGGGCGTGCTCGCGGCGTACGCCTCCCGGGCGACGGGGTGGTCGACGCTGCGCCCGGTCGACTCGACGTGGCACGCGCGCGGCTGGGTCGCCGGCGCCGGACGCACCCGTGTGTACGGTTCGTCCACTCCGGATCACGCCGTCTGACAGGTTGGCGGGGCCAACGACCCCCTCGACGCAATAGCGTGGGCCCCATCCCGCCGCCCCGCGGGCGGTCCGCCGTGCCCTGCGCACGGAGCCGGTCGTCGGGCGATCCCCCTGCGGCGCAACGACGCGCCCCGTGCATGCGAAGGACCTGACGTGAAGGTCGGAATCCCCCGCGAGGTCAAGAACCACGAGTACCGCGTCGCCATCACCCCGGCCGGCGTGTTCGAGCTCGTGCGTCACGGCCACGAGGTCTACGTCGAGC
>JAJXTD010000083.1 GCA_021784035.1 Actinomycetes bacterium
TGGAGGACCTCGTCCGCCAGGGCGTCGTCACCGACATCGCCCCCGAGAAGGCGGTCCGCAACCTGGTGAAGGCGCTCGGCAAGGGCGTCCTCAAGGTCATGAGCAAGATGGGCATCTCCACGGTCGCGTCCTACCGGGGCGCCCAGGTGTTCGAGGCGATCGGGCTCTCGCCCGAGGTCGTGGACCGCTGGTTCACCGGGACGACGTCGAAGCTCGGCGGCGTCGGCATCGACGTCGTCGCCGAGGAGACGGCGCGCCGGCACGCGGTCGCCTACCCGCAGACCGGGATCTCGCCGGCGCACCGGCGGCTCAACGTCGGCGGCGAGTACCAGTGGCGCCGCGAGGGTGAGCCGCACCTGTTCGACCCCGAGACGGTGTTCCGGCTCCAGCACGCCACGCGGTCCGGCCGCTACGACATCTTCAAGCAGTACACCGCTCGCGTCGACGAGCAGTCCGAGCGGCTGATGACCCTGCGCGGCCTCTTCCGCTTCCGCGACGGCGTCCGGCCGCCGGTGCCGATCGAGGAGGTCGAGCCGGTCAGCGAGATCGTCAGGCGCTTCTCCACCGGAGCGATGTCCTACGGCTCCATCTCGGGCGAGGCGCACGAGACGCTCGCGATCGCGATGAACCGGCTGGGCGCGAAGTCCAACACCGGCGAGGGCGGCGAGGACCCGGAGCGGTTCGAGCCGCTGCCCAACGGCGACTCGAGGCGCTCGGCGATCAAGCAGGTGGCCTCGGGCCGCTTCGGCGTCACCAGCCACTACCTCGTCAACGCCGACGACCTGCAGATCAAGATGGCACAGGGCGCCAAGCCCGGCGAGGGCGGCCAGCTGCCCGGCCACAAGGTGTACCCGTGGATCGCCCGGACGCGCCACTCGACGCCGGGCGTGGGTCTCATCTCCCCGCCGCCGCACCACGACATCTACTCGATCGAGGACCTGGCCCAGCTCATCCACGACCTCAAGAACGCCAACCCGAGGGCCCGCGTCCACGTGAAGCTCGTGGCCGAGGTCGGCGTGGGCACGGTCGCCGCGGGCGTGGCCAAGGCGCACGCCGACGTCGTCCTCATCTCCGGCCACGACGGCGGCACCGGGGCCTCGCCGCTCACGTCGCTCAAGCACGCAGGCGGCCCGTGGGAGCTCGGCCTCGCCGAGACCCAGCAGACCCTGCTGCTCAACGGCCTGCGCGACCGCGTGGTCGTCCAGACCGACGGTCAGCTCAAGACCGGCCGCGACGTGGTCGTGGCCGCGCTGCTCGGGGCCGAGGAGTTCGGCTTCGCCACCGCGCCCCTGGTCGTCATGGGCTGCGTGATGATGCGGGTCTGCCACCTCGACACCTGCCCGGTCGGCGTCGCCACGCAGAACCCCGTCCTGCGCGAGCGGTTCACCGGGCAGCCGGAGTTCGTGGAGAACTTCTTCACGTTCCTCGCCGAGGAGGTCCGCGAGCACCTCGCGGCTCTGGGCTTCCGCTCGATCGCCGAGGCGGTCGGGCACGCCGAGCTGCTCGACACGGCCGCGGCCCGGTCGCACTGGAAGGCGCAGGGCCTCGACCTGGCGCCGGTGCTGCGCGTGCCGGAGCTGCCCGAGGGCACCCCGCTGCACAACACGACGGTCCAGGACCACGGCCTGGACAAGGCGCTCGACAACGAGCTCATCGCCCTGGCCGCGGACGCCCTCGAGCGCGGTGAGCCGGTCCGGGCGAGCCTCGCGGTCCGCAACGTCAACCGCACGGTCGGCACCATGCTCGGGTCCGAGGTCACCCGGCGCTACGGGGCCGACGGCCTGCCCGACGGCACGATCGACCTGACCTTCACCGGGTCGGCCGGCCAGTCGTTCGGCGCGTTCCTGCCCCGCGGCATCACGCTGCGCCTCGAGGGCGACAGCAACGACTACGTGGGCAAGGGCCTCTCCGGCGGCCGCGTCGTCGTGCGGCCGGACCGGTCGGCGCCGCTCGTCGCCGAGGAGAACGTCATCGCCGGCAACGTCATCGGCTACGGCGCCACGTCCGGCGAGCTCTACCTGCGCGGCGTGGTGGGGGAGCGGTTCTGCGTCCGCAACTCCGGCGCCACGGCCGTCGTCGAGGGTGTCGGCGACCACGGCTGCGAGTACATGACCGGCGGCCGCGCCGTGGTGCTCGGTCCCACCGGACGCAACTTCGCCGCCGGCATGTCCGGTGGCGTGGCATTCCTGCTCGACGCCGTACCCGGACGCGTGAACACCGAGCTGGTGGACCTGCTGCCGCTCGACGACGACGACGCGGCCTGGCTGCGCGACGTGCTGGTGCGCCACCAGGAGGAGACCGGCTCCGTGGTCGCCGCCACGCTGCTCGCCGAGGGGGAGCTCGCGCCCCGCTTCACCAAGGTCATGCCCCGCGACTACGCGCGCGTGCTCGCGGCCCAGGCCGCGGCCGAGCGCGAGGGCCGTGACGTCCAGCTCGCAGTGATGGAGGCGACCCATGGCTGACCCGAAGGGCTTCCTGACCACCGGCCGCGAGACGCCCACGCGTCGTCCGGTCGACGTCCGGATCCACGACTGGCGCGAGGTCTACGAGAAGTTCCCGTCGGACCACCTGGAGAAGCAGGCCGGACGCTGCATGGACTGCGGCATCCCGTTCTGCCACAACGGTTGCCCGTTGGGGAACCTCATCCCCGAGTGGAACGACCTCGTCTACCGCCACGACTGGCTCGCCGCGAGCGAGCGCCTGCACGCGACGAACAACTTCCCCGAGTTCACCGGCCGGCTCTGCCCCGCGCCGTGCGAGACCGCGTGCGTCCTGGGCATCAACCAGGACCCCGTCACCATCAAGCAGGTGGAGGTCGAGATCGTCGACCGGGCCTGGGACGAGGGCTGGGTCACCCCGCAGCCCGCCCCCCGCCAGAGCGGCAAGACGGTCGCGGTGATCGGCTCCGGCCCGGCCGGCCTCGCGGCCGCGCAGCAGCTCGCCCGCGCCGGCCACACCGTCGCGGTCTTCGAGCGTGCCGACCGCATCGGCGGCCTGCTGCGCTACGGCATCCCCGAGTTCAAGATGGAGAAGCGCCATCTCGACCGCCGTATCGCGCAGATGCGGGCCGAGGGGGTCAAGTTCCGTGCCGGCGTGGACGTCGGCACCGACGTCACCGGCTCGGACCTCCGGCGCCGCTACGACGCGGTCGTCGTCGCCGTGGGGGCCACGCAGTGGCGCGACCTGCCCGTGCCGGGCCGTGAGCTCGGTGGCGTGCACCAGGCGATGGAGTTCCTCCCCGGCGCGAACCGGGTGCAGGAGGGCGACCTCGCCGTGGCGCCGATCGACGTCGCAGGCAAGCACGTCGTCATCATCGGCGGGGGCGACACCGGTGCTGACTGCCTCGGCACGTCGCACCGCCAGGGTGCCGCGTCGGTGACGCAGCTGGAGATCCTGCCCGAGCCGCCCGCGACGCGGCCCGTCTCGCAGCCGTGGCCGACGTACCCGATGACCTACAAGGTCACGAGCGCCCACGAGGAGGGCGGCGAGCGGATCTACGCGGTCTCCACGAACCGCTTCCTCGACGACGGCCACGGTCGCGTGCGTGCGCTCGAGATCGTCGAGGTCGAGCTGCGCGACGGGCGCTTCGAGCCGGTGCCCGGCACCGAGCGCGAGCTGCCGGCCGACGCGGTGTTCCTCGCGATGGGCTTCACCGGCCCGGAGCGCGGCCCGCTGCTCGACCAGCTCGAGGTGGAGCTCGACGAGCGCGGCAACGTGCGCCGCGACCGCCGGTACATGTCCAGCGTCGAGGGGGTGTTCGTGGCCGGCGACGCCGGGCGCGGCCAGTCGCTCATCGTCTGGGCGATCGCCGAGGGCCGCTCGGCGGCCGCCGGCGTCGACGAGTGGCTCTCCGGAGCCACCACCCTGCCCGCCCCGATCCCACCGACGGCCCGGCCGCTCGTCGTCTGAGGCACGGCCGCCGGCCGCCCCTCGCTCCCACCTGCAAGCGCTTCCAGATAGGGTCATCCCGTGCGCCGCGCCAAGATCGTCTGCACCCTCGGTCCCGCCGTCGCGAGCCAGGAGGGAATCGCCTCGCTCGTCGCGGCCGGCATGGACGTCGCCCGGATGAACCTGTCCCACGGCGCCTACGCCGACCACGAGCGGATCTACGAGTGGGTCCGCACCGCCGCCGACGCGGCCGGGCGCGGGATCGGGATCATGGTGGACCTCCAGGGCCCGAAGATCCGGCTCGGGACGTTCGCGGACGGTCCCGTCGTGCTCGAGGTCGGAGCCGAGTTCACCATCACGGTCGACGAGGTCCCCGGCGACGTCACGATCTGCTCCACCACCTACAAGGGGTTGCCCGGCGACGTCAACGTCGGCGACGCGATCCTCATCGACGACGGCAAGGTCGCGCTCGAGGCGGTCGAGGTCACCGAGACGACGGTCGTCACACGCGTGGTCGAGGGCGGGCGGATCAGCGACCACAAGGGCATCAACCTGCCCGGCGTGGCCGTCAGCGTCCCGGCGATGTCGGAGAAGGACGTGGCCGACCTGCGCTGGGCGCTGCGCCTCGGGGTCGACATGATCGCGCTGTCGTTCGTCCGCCGTGCCGACGACCTGCTCGACGTCGTACGGATCATGGACGACGAGGGCGTGCGGCTCCCCGTGCTGGCCAAGATCGAGAAGCCGCAGGCGGTCGACAACCTCGAGGCGATCATCGACGCCTTCGACGGCATCATGGTCGCCCGCGGCGACCTCGGCGTGGAGCTCCCGCTCGAGCAGGTGCCGCTCGTGCAGAAGCGCGCCGTCACGCTGGCCCGCCGGCGCGCCAAGCCGGTCATCGTCGCCACGCAGATGCTCGACTCCATGGTGTCGATGACGCGCCCCACCCGCGCGGAGGCGAGCGACGTCGCGAACGCCGTCCTCGACGGCACCGACGCGCTCATGCTCTCCGGCGAGACCTCGGTCGGCGCGCACCCGGCGCACGTCGTGCGCACGATGGCCCGCATCATCGAGCAGGTCGAGGGCGAGGCGCTCGACCAGCTGCCGCAGATCGTCGACCGCAACGACTCCACGTCGCGCTCGATCACCCGCGCTGCGGTCAACGTCGCCATGGACGTCGGCGGAACTGCGGTCATCGCGTTCACCGAGACCGGCCGCTCGGCCCGCCTCGTCGCGCGCTACCGCCCCGACGTCGCGCTGCTCGCGTTCACGCCCAACCCGAGGGTGCGCAGCCAGCTCGCGCTGTGCTGGGGCGTCGAGACGTTCCTGGTGCCCAAGGCCACCAGCACCGACGAGATGGTCCGGCTCGTCGACGCATCGCTGCAGGAGATCGGCCGGGTGCACGTCGGCGAGCTCATCGTCATCATCGCCGGTGTTCCCCCGGGCATCCCCGGGACGACGAACGGCATGCGCGTCCACCGTGTCGGCACGTCCGTTCCCAGCGGGATCTAGACCGGCGCCCGCCTACGACGGGAGGCACCAGGCGGCTACTGCTCACGTCGGGCGGCATCACCAGGCTCCGTCGACGTCGTCTCCGAGGGGCAGTGGACGCGAGACCGCGGCGGGCTAGTCGAGCGCGCGACGGGCCTCGGGGTTGAGGACGCCCCAGGAGATGAGCTGGTCGGCGAGCTGGCCGGGCGCCTCGTCGTAGATGACCGCCAGGGTCCGCAGGTCGTCCTGCCGGATGGAGAGCACGCGGCCGTTGTAGTCGCCGCGCTGCGCCTGGATCGCGGCGGCATAGCGGGCCAGCGGGCCGGCCTTCTCCGCCGGCACCTGACCGAGGCGCTCGAGGTCGAGGACGAGGCGCTGCGGCGGATCGGCCGCGGCGGCCGGGGCGGCGTCGGGGAGCAGCTCGGCCACCGGCACGGTGTAGAAGTCGGCGAGCTCGGCGAGCTTCTGCACGGTCACGGCGCGGTCGCCGCGCTCGTAGGAGCCGACGACGACCGCCTTCCAGCGGCCTTGGGAGCGCTCCTCCACCCCGTGGAGGGACAGCCCCTGCTGCTGGCGGATGGCGCGCAGCCGCGCCCCGAGCGCGCGGGCGTAGTCGCTGGCCATGGGGGTTCCTCCCGGGGGCACCGGCGCCGACCGGACGGTTCCGGTCCTTCCGAGTGTCACAGCCGATGTTACAGAGCGTGACCCTCCATTCGCTCCGATCCGGGATGGGCCATTCGGTGGATGTTTTCCGTCGACGGAGCGCGGTCGGACGGCTGCGGAGCGTGCCGGTCGGCCGGGGCCGGGCACGTTCCGTGACGAGACCCACGCCACCCCGCGCCCACCCGGTCCGGTCGCCGTCACCGCACCCGCATCGGGTAGGGTCGGCCACGCCCGACGTCCTTTAAGTCCGTCCTGTGAGGCGGGGAAGGGGGTCGCAGAGATGTCCGCTGCACGGACTCCTGACGACACGCGCACCGTGCTCGACGGTGCAGAGATCACCCGCGCGCTGACCCGCGTGGCCCACGAGATCGTCGAACGCGCCAAGGGCGCCGACGACCTGGTCCTGCTCGGGATCCCGACCCGCGGGGTGTTCCTCGCCCGTCGGATCGCCGAGCGCATCCGAGCCATCGAGGACCGCGACGTCCCGGTCGGCTCGCTCGACATCACCATGTACCGCGACGACCTGCGCCGCGCCCCGGCCCGGGCCCTGCTGCCGACGGAGATCCCGCCGGGCGGCATCGACGACAAGGTCGTCGTGCTCGTCGACGACGTCCTCTACAGCGGCCGCACGATCCGCGCGGCGCTCGACGCGCTGAACGACATCGGCCGCCCGCGAGCCGTCCAGCTCGCCGTCCTCGTGGACCGCGGCCACCGCGAGCTGCCGATCCGGGCCGACTACGTCGGCAAGAACATCCCGACGTCGAAGTCGGAGAAGGTGCACGTCCTCGTGACGGAGCACGACGGCGCGGACGCGGTGGCCATCAGCGGGCACGCGAACGAGGAGGACCAGTGAAGCGCCACCTGCTCTCCGCGGCGGACCTCGACCGCGACGACGCGCTGCTCGTGCTCGACACCGCGGCCGAGCTCGCCCAGATCACCGACCGCGCGGTGAAGAAGCTGCCCACGCTGCGCGGGCGCACCGTGGTCAACCTCTTCTTCGAGGACTCGACCCGCACCCGGATCTCCTTCGAGGCCGCGGCCAAGCGGCTCTCGGCCGACGTCATCAACTTCTCGGCCAAGGGCTCGAGCGTGTCCAAGGGGGAGAGCCTCAAGGACACGGCGCTCACGCTCGAGGCCATGGGCGCCGACGCCGTGGTCATCCGTCACAGCTCGAGCGGCGCCCCGCACCGCCTCGCGCACTCCGGCTGGATCCAGGGCTCGGTCGTCAACGCCGGCGACGGCACGCACGAGCACCCCACGCAGTCGCTGCTCGACGCGTTCACCATGCGGCGGCACCTCGCCGGCGGCAAGGGCGACCTCGAGGGCCGCCGCGTCACGATCGTCGGCGACGTGCTGCACAGCCGGGTGGCGCGCAGCAACGTGCTGCTGCTCGCGACCCTCGGCGCGGAGGTCACCCTCGTGGCACCGCCGACGCTGCTCCCGGTGGGGGTGGAGACCTGGCCGTGCGCGACGTCGTACGACCTCGACGCCCACCTCAAGCACACCGACGCCGTCATGATGCTGCGCGTCCAGCGCGAGCGGATGAACGCCGCGTTCTTCCCGAGCGAGCGGGAGTACAGCCGCCGCTACGGCCTGGACGCCCGGCGCATGGCGCAGCTGCCCGACCACGCGATCGTCATGCACCCCGGGCCCATGAACCGGGGCATGGAGATCGCCGCGGAGGTCGCCGACGCCCCGCGCTCGGTGATCGTCGAGCAGGTCGCCAACGGCGTCAGCGTCCGGATGGCCGTGCTCTACCTGCTCCTCGGCGGAGCGAACCTCGGCGACGGCACGGAGGCCTGACATGAGCAACGACACCTACGTCATCCGGCACGTCTCCGTCCTCGGCGGCGACCCGGCCGACCTCGTCCTGCGCGACGGCGTCATCGCGGAGGTCACCGCCCCCGGTGCAGCCTCGGCCGAGGGCGCGACCGAGATCGACGCCACGGGCCTGGTCGCGCTGCCCGGCCTCGTCGACCTGCACACGCACCTGCGCGAGCCGGGGCGCGAGGACGCCGAGACCGTCGAGACCGGCAGCCGCGCCGCGGCGGCCGGCGGCTTCACCGCCGTCTTCGCGATGGCCAACACCGACCCGGTCGCCGACACCGCCGGCACGGTCGAGCAGGTCTGGCGCCTGGGTCACGAGGCGGGCCTCGTCGACGTGCAGCCCGTGGGCGCGGTCACGCTCGGCCTCGGTGGCCGGCAGCTCGCCGAGCTCGGCGCGATGGCCACCAGCGCCGCCCAGGTGCGGGTCTTCAGCGACGACGGCCGGTGCGTGCACGACGCCGTGATCATGCGTCGCGCGCTGGAGTACGTGAAGGCGTTCGACGGCGTCGTCGCCCAGCACGCGCAGGAGCCACGGCTCACCGAGGACGCGCAGATGAACGAGGGCCCGCTCTCCGGGGTCCTCGGCCTGCGCGGCTGGCCCGCGGTCGCCGAGGAGGCGATCGTCGCCCGCGACGTCCTGCTCGCCGAGCACGTCGGGTCGCGCCTGCACGTCTGCCACGTGTCCACCGCCGGGTCGGTCGAGATCATCCGCGCCGCGAAGGCCCGTGGCGTCGACGTCACGGCCGAGGTCACGCCGCACCACCTGCTGCTCACCGAGCAGCTCGTGACGTCCTACGACCCGGTCTACAAGGTCAACCCGCCGCTGCGCTCGGAGGCCGACGTCGCCGCACTGCGCGCCGCGCTCGCCGACGGCACGATCGACGCCGTCGCCACCGACCACGCGCCGCACCCGGTGGAGGACAAGGACTGCGAGTGGAGCGCGGCCGCGATGGGCATGCTCGGGCTCGAGACGGCGCTCGGCGTCGTCGCCGAGGCGATGGTCTCGACCGGGCTGCTCGACTGGGCCGGCGTCGCCGACCGGATGTCCGTGCGCCCCGCCCGGATCGGGCGGCTCGACGGCCACGGCCGGCCGATCGCCGCGGGCGAGCCGGCCAACCTCGTGCTCCTCGACCCGACGGCCCCGCGCACGGTCGACCCTGCCGCGCTGCAGAGCCGCAGCCACAACACGCCCTACGCCGGCCGCACGCTGCCGGTGTCGGTGGTGGCCACGTTCCTGCGCGGCCGCCCGACCGTGCTCGACGGCGCCGTGGTCGGTGGAGCGGCGGTGCGCGCATGACGGCCGTCACCGACATCGAGCCCGCGCTGCTCGTGCTCGAGGACGGCACGGTCTTCCGCGGCCGGGCCTACGGCGCGATCGGCGAGACGTTCGGCGAGGCGGTGTTCACCACCGGCATGTCCGGCTACCAGGAGACGATCACGGACCCGTCGTACCACCGGCAGGTCGTGGTGCAGACGGCGCCGCACATCGGGAACTACGGCGTCAACGACGACGACGCCGAGTCGCGGCGGATCTGGGTCGCGGGCTACGTCGTGCGCGACCCGTCGCGGATCTCGTCGAACTGGCGCGCGCAGCGCACGCTCGACCACGACCTGGTCGAGCAGGGCGTCGTCGGCATCTGCGACGTCGACACGCGCGCCATCACCCGGCACCTGCGCGAGCGCGGTGCGATGCGGGTCGGCGTCTTCAGCGGTGCGGCCGCGAGCCGGCCCGTCCCGGAGCTGCTCGACCGCGTGCTCGCGAGCCCGCAGATGGTCGGCGCGGCGCTGGCCGACGAGGTCAGCATCGACGTCGAGGAGGTGATCCCGGCGGTGGGCGCGAAGCGCTTCCAGGTGGCCGCGGTCGACCTCGGCATCAAGGGCGCGACCCCGCGGCACATGGCCGAGCGGGGCATCGAGGTGCACGTGCTCCCGTCGACCACGTCCCCCGAGCGGCTGCTCGAGGCCGGCGTCGACGGCGTGTTCTTCAGCAACGGCCCGGGCGACCCCGCCACGGCGGACCACGCGGTCGCGCTGGTCGCCGCGGCGCTCGACGCGCGCCGCCCGCTGTTCGGGATCTGCTTCGGCCACCAGGTGCTCGGCCGCGCGCTCGGGTTCGGCACCTACAAGCTGCGCTACGGACACCGGGGCATCAACGTCCCGGTGCTCGACCGCGTCACCGGCACGGTGGAGATCACCGCTCAGAACCACGGGTTCGCCGTCGACGCCCCGATCGACCGGGAGAGCGAGACGCCGTACGGCCGCGTGGAGGTCAGCCACGTGTGCCTCAACGACGACGTCGTCGAGGGGCTGCGCTGTCTCGACGTGCCGGCGTTCTCGGTGCAGTACCACCCGGAGGCGGCCGCCGGCCCGCACGACTCGGCGTACCTCTTCGACCGGTTCTGCGACCTGATGGAGGCCGCCCGTGCCCAGGCGTGAGGATCTGCGCTCGGTGATGGTGATCGGGTCCGGCCCCATCGTCATCGGTCAGGCGTGCGAGTTCGACTACTCCGGCACGCAGGCCTGCCGCGTGCTCCAGGACGAGGGCCTGCGCGTGGTGCTCGTCAACAGCAACCCGGCCACGATCATGACCGACCCGGAGTTCGCCGACGCCACCTACGTCGAGCCCATCACCCCGGAGTACGTCGAGAAGATCATCGCCAAGGAGCGGCCGGACGCCCTGCTCGCCACCCTCGGCGGCCAGACGGCACTGAACTGCGCCATGGCGTTGCACGCGAACGGCGTGCTCGAGCGCTTCGGCGTCGAGCTCATCGGGGCCAACGTCGCGGCGATCGAGGCCGGCGAGAACCGGGAGAAGTTCAAGGAGATCGTCGCGGCGATCGACGCCTCGGGACTGGCCGCGGCCTCGGCACGCTCCGCGGTCTGCCACTCGATGTCGGACTGCCTGGCCGCCGTCGAGGACCTCGGCTACCCCGTCGTCGTCCGCCCGTCCTTCACCATGGGCGGCGCCGGCTCGGGCATCGCCTACGACGAGAAGGATCTGCACCGCATCGCCGGCGCTGGCCTGCAGGCCTCGCCGACCACCGAGGTCCTGCTCGAGGAGTCGATCATCGGGTGGAAGGAGTACGAGCTCGAGCTGATGCGCGACAAGAACGACAACGTCGTCGTCATCTGCTCGATCGAGAACATCGACCCGATGGGCGTGCACACCGGCGACTCGATCACCGTCGCACCGGCCCTGACTCTCACCGACCGCGAGTACCAGCACCTGCGCGACGTCGGCATCGCGGTGATCCGCGCCGTCGGCGTCGACACCGGCGGGTGCAACATCCAGTTCGCGATCAACCCCGACGACGGCCGCATGGTCGTCATCGAGATGAACCCGCGCGTGTCGCGCTCGTCGGCGCTGGCGTCGAAGGCCACCGGCTTCCCGATCGCCAAGATCGCCGCGAAGCTCGCCGTCGGCTACACCCTGGACGAGATCCCCAACGACATCACCCAGGAGACGCCGGCGAGCTTCGAGCCCACGCTCGACTACGTCGTCGTCAAGGTGCCGCGGTTCGCGTTCGAGAAGTTCCCGCTGGCCGACCCGACCCTCACCACGACGATGAAGAGCGTCGGCGAGGCGATGGCGATCGGCCGGAACTTCACCGAGGCGCTGCAGAAGGCGCTGCGCTCCGTGGAGCGCAAGGAGGCGCCGTTCTCCTGGACGGGGGAGCGCAGCGTCGTCGACGTCGCCGCGCTGCTCGCGGCCGTGAGGGTCCCGCACGACGGCCGGCTGACGAAGGTTCAGCAGGCGCTGTGGGCCGGCGCGACGGTCGAGGAGGTCCACGAGGCCACCAACATCGACCCCTGGTTCCTCGACCAGATCGTGCTGCTCAACGACATCGGCGACGCGCTGCGCGAGTCGCACGAGCTGACCCCGGAGCTGCTGCGCCTCGCGAAGCGGCACGGCTTCTCCGACGCCCAGATCGGCGCGGTGCGCGGCATGCCGGAGGACGTCGTCCGCGGCGTGCGGCACGCGCTGGGGATCCGCCCGGTGTTCAAGACCGTCGACACCTGCGCGGCCGAGTTCGCGGCCCGGACGCCGTACCACTACTCGTCC
>JAJXTD010000084.1 GCA_021784035.1 Actinomycetes bacterium
GGCCGTCACGGTGAACCAGGACACGGCCGGTGCCCCGCAGAACGAGACCTCGATCGCGGTCGACCCGAACAACCCCGATCGCGTGGTCGCCTCCGCAAACGACTACGTGACCCGCACCTGGGACTGCACCGTCGGCAGCACGCCGTGCAGCGCGCTCGGTGACGGGTACTCCGGGACCTACGTGAGCAACGACGGCGGTAAGTCCTGGTGCTGCAAGTCCTTTGACACGTCGCACCTCGGCACCCTCATCCCGGGCGTGACCCGGCTCGCCGGCGGCCCGTACGACGCCGGCGGCGATCCCGCGGTGGCGTTCGACAGCCGCGGCAACGTGTACTACGCCGGGCTCGGGTTCAACCGGGCCAGCGCCGCCAACACCGTCGCGGTGAACAAGGGGACGTTCGACGGTGGCGGCCACCTGACCTGGGGCGCCCCGACGTTCATCAACCCGACGACGTCACCCGCGATCTTCAACGACAAGGAGTGGATCGCGGTGGACTCGCACGCCTCGAGCCCCTACCGCGACCGCGTCTACGTCACCTTCACCCGCTTCGTCTTCAACCCCGCGAACGGTTCCTACGTGCAGTCACCGATCGCGTTCGCGTCCTCGAGCGATGGCGGCCACACGTTCACGTCGCCGAAGCTGATCTCCGGCAACGTCCTCTACGGTCAGGGATCGCGCCCGGTGGTGGGGCCGGACGGGACGCTGTACGTCTTCTGGGACGGCGCGAAGCGGCTCGACACGCTCGACTCGACGTGGATGGTCAAGTCCACCGACGGCGGCGCGTCGTGGACCAAGCCGGTCGCCGTGGCCCAGCTGGTCGACAGCAACCCGTTGCACGACACGGCGTTCCGGGTCAACAGCTTCCCGGCGGCCGCGATCGCGGCGCACGGTGACCTCTACGCCACGTGGACGACCGTCATCGACAAGGTGTCGACCGCCGTGTACAGCAGGTCCACCGACGGCGGCGCCCACTGGAGCGACCCGGTCCCCGTGTTCACCGCCGCGGCGCGCACCCCGGTCGGCTACCCCGTCACGCAGCCCGGCGGCAAGACCCTCGATGCACCGAGTCCGCTGGGGAGCGTCGAGGACATCTTCCCGTCGGTTGCGACCGGACCCGATGGCCAGGTGTACATCGGCGCCTACCGCGGTACCACGGTCTCGCCCTGGCAGACGTGCGCCAAGGACGCCGGACCGCCGGTGAGCCGGCTCAGCTGTGACGTGCCGGGCAAGTACATCCACAACACCCGGCTCGACTACGTGGTCACGAACCTCGACTCGGGCGTGACGCAGACGGTGAGCACGCACCCGATCAACACCCGCAACGGCTTCGGGGGCGGTTTCTTCGGCGACTACACCGAGATCGCCGTCGACTCCGACGGGACGATGCACGCGCTGTTCACCGACACCAACAACAAGCAGACGGTGACGTGGTTCTACGGACTCCAGTTCGTGCCCACGCCGATCAACCAGCAGGACGTCGTCACGGCGGCGGGCAACTTCTAGGACCGTGGCCGAGGGCCGGCGCCGCGACCGCGGCGCCGGCCCTCGGCATGAGTCGGCCTCGCGCACGGTCGGCGCCGCTGCCACGGGACGGCGACGGTCGCCGCGTGGACTCACAGGGACTTGACAGGCTGTGCGCAGGGTTCGGGTGGAGCAAGGCCTCGCGCCGGGGTGACACTGGACGCAACCTCCGGCAGCGCGCCGGAGATGTGAGGACGTGGTCGCGATGAGGTACGACGGGTTCGGGTACGGCGGCGGGCTGCTCATGCTGCTGATGGTGCTGTTCTGGCTGGCGCTGATCGTGCTGATCGTGTGGCTGGTGGTCAAGCTGTGGCCCGGTGCCGGCCGTGCGCAGGCGGGCCCGCCCGCGGCGCCGCCGTCGGCCGTCAGCCCCGCGGAGACTCCCGAGCAGGCGCTCGACCGGATGTTCGCGCTGGGTGAGATCGACGAGGCGACGTACCGCTCGCGGCGGACCACGCTCGCCGAGATGAAGCAGCAGCCGTGAGCCGTCGCGGCTACACGATCGCCCTCGTCGCGGCCGTCGCGGTCCTGCTCGGTTCGATGGTGCTGACCGTCCTAGTCGTGGCCGGCCCGCGGCTGGACCGGGTCGCGATCCGCTCGGTCGGGATCGACGGCCGGCCCGGCGGGGGCCCGGGGATGATGGACCCGCGGCAGGACGGCCAGCCGCAGGTCTCGTTCGCCGAGGCCCAGCAGATCGCGTCCGGCTGGCTGTCGGCCAACCAGCCGGGTGTGGTGCTGGGCACCGGTTTCACGATGCCGCGGGGATACGTCTTCCCGGTCACTCGCGACGGCGTGCGGGTCGGCACGCTCCGGGTGGGCGACCGTGACGGACAGGTCGCCTACCGGCAGTTCGGAACCCCAGCGCCGACGCCGAGCCCCTCCGCGACGACGTAGCCCGGGCTGCCTCGGGGCCCGCGTGTCTTCTGATCGTGCCAGCGCGCTCCCTGCGACGCGCTCGCACGAGCAGAAGGCGTCGCCTCCGTAGGACTGCGCTCAGGTCTCGGTCCTGCGCTCGTTGTACGCGCCGGCGAGCTGCTGGCCCGAGAGCCGATGGATGGCGGCCATCACCTCGTCGGTCACCTGCCGCCGCGCGCGGCCCAAGGGCACGCCGTCGGCCCGGCCGCGGAAGTCGAGCGGCGTGCCGAACCGCAGGGTGACGCGGGCCAGGCGCGGCAACATCGCGCCGATGGGCTGCAGCCGCTCCGTCCCGACGAGACCGACCGGCACGACCGGGGCGCCGGAGGTGAGCGCCAGGTGCGCCACGCCGGTGCGGCCGCGGTAGAGCCGCCCGTCGCGTGAGCGGGCGCCCTCGGGGTAGATGCCGAAGGCGTCGCCCCGGGCGAGCACCTCGAGCGCGATATCGAGCGACTGCAGCGCCGACGCGGTGTCGTCCCGGTCGACGGGCACCATGCCGATGCCCTCGAACCAGCCGCGCATCAGTGCGCCCTTGACGCCGGTGCCGGTGAAGTAGTCCTCCTTGGCGAGGAACACGACCTTCCGCGGTACGACGATCGGGATCACCATGCTGTCGGCGAAGGACAGGTGGTTGCTGGCCACGATGACCGGTCCGGTGGTAGGGACGTTCTCCAGCCCCTCGACGCGGGGCCGCCAGATCAGCTTCGCGACGGGAGGGACGACGGCGTGCACCGCCTCGTACAGCATCCGTGCCGCCTCCTTCCGGTCCCGGGGCGACAAGCCTCTCAGGGACGTTCACCCGAACCGCGCGCGCCTAGGCTGTCGGTATGGAACCGCAGGCGAACGTCCACGGCGATCCGCTCGAGGTCTGCAGCCTCGAGCCGCTCACCGGCTTCTACCGCGACGGCTACTGCAACACCGGCCCCGAGGACGTCGGCTCGCACACCGTGTGCACGGTCCTGACCGCCGAGTTCCTCGAGCACCAGAAGCAGCTGGGCAACGACCTGGTGACCCCGATGCCGCAGTACGGCTTCCCGGGGCTCGCGCCGGGCGACCGCTGGGCCGTGTGTGCGGGCCGGTGGCTGCAGTCGTACGCCGCCGGCGTCGGGGCACCGGTCCTGCTGCGGGCGACCAACGCCGCGGCGCTCGACGTGGTGCCGCTCGACGCCCTCCTGGCGTGCGCCGCCGACGCACCCGACGACCCGTCCGCGCTGATCGACTGACCCGGCGACTGCGATTGACCGTCGTCGTGCGGGCGGTGCACCAGCCGCGGCTCGACTCGCGTGGGACGCCGAGGGTTTCGGCGTCGATGCCTGCCGCTCGGCGACCGACGGGCACCTCTGGGCGAGCATGACCCGGCCAGGGGTACCGCGGTCGACGGTCTCCGGTGATCATGTGTCCGTCCCCGACGAGTACGCACCCCGACGGGTCTCGTCTCGCCACGGCCGCACGACCACCAGGAGCGATCGAGAATGAGCGTGACCGACGTCTTCCGGGCGAGCCGTGACCAGCTGCTCGCGCTGCGCGGTGAGCACGACCGAGCCGTCGCCGAGTTCCGCTGGCCGCGACTCGAAGGCTCGTTCAACTGGGCCGTGGACTGGTTCGACGTGGTCGCGCGCGGGAACGACGCTACGGCGCTGCACATCGTGGAGGACGACGGCCGATCGTCCACCCGCACGTTCGCGGAGCTGTCGACCGAGTCCGACCAGCTGGCCACCTGGCTGGCGACGGAGGCGGGCGTCACGCGCGGTGACCCGGTGATCCTCATGCTGGGCAACCAGGTCGAGCTGTGGCAGTCGATGCTCGCCGTGATGAAGATCGGCGCCGTGATCATGCCGACGACCACGGCCGTGGGGCCGGGGGACCTGGTCGACCGCATTGAGCGGGGCGGTGCCAGGCACGTCATCTGCAACGCGGCCGACGTGGCCAAGTTCGACGAGGTACCGGGCGACTACAGCCGGATCTCCGTCGGCACCGCCGACGGCTGGGCCGACATGGCGGAAGCCTTCCGGCTCCCGCACTCTCCGATCCCTCATCCCGGTACCGCGCCGGACGACCCGCTGCTGCTCTACTTCACCTCCGGGACCACGTCGCGGCCCAAGCTGGTCCAGCACACCCAGATCTCGTACCCCGTGGGGCACCTGTCCACGATGTACTGGCTCGGGGTGGGCCCGGGCGACGTGCACATGAACATCAGCTCGCCCGGCTGGGCCAAGCACGCGTGGTCCTGCTTCTTCGCCCCGTGGATCGCGGAGGCGTCCGTCCTGGTCTACAACTACGGGCGTTTCGACCCGGCTGGCCTCCTCGACCAGCTGCGCGAGCGCGGCGTCTCGACGTTCTGCGCTCCGCCGACGGTGTGGCGGATGCTCATCAACGCCGACCTCGGGGCCAGGCCCGATGCGTTGCGCGAGGTCGTCAGCGCCGGGGAGCCGCTGAACCCGGAGGTGATCGAGAAGGTGCGTGCGGCGTGGGGCCTGACGATCCGTGACGGGTTCGGGCAGACCGAGACGACGGCCCAGGTGGGCAACACGCCGGGCGCCGAGGTCCGGCCCGGGTCCATGGGCCGACCCCTGCCGGGCGTGCCGGTGGTGCTGATCGAGCCGGTGACCGGCGCGCGAGTCGACGGAGTGGGGGAGGGCGAGATCTGCCTGGACCTCGCCGCGGAGCCGCTGCCGCTGATGACCGGGTACCAGTCCGACGCCGCGCGCAACGCCGAGGCGATGGCCGGCGGCTACTACCACACCGGTGACGTGGCCTCGCGGGACGCGGACGGCTACATCACCTACATCGGCCGGACCGACGACGTGTTCAAGGCCAGCGACTACAAGATCAGCCCGTTCGAGCTGGAGTCGGTCCTCATCGAGCACCCGGCGGTCGCGGAGGCGGCCGTCGTGCCGGCACCGGACCCCGTGCGGCTGGCCGTCCCCAAGGCCTACGTCGCCCTAGCGCCCGGTCACGAACCCGATGCCGACACGGCCCTGTCGATCCTGCGCTACGCCCGTGAGCACCTGGCCCCCTACCAGCGCGTGCGCCGCATCGAGTTCTTCGAGCTGCCCAAGACCATCTCCGGCAAGATCCGACGGGTGGACCTCCGGGCCCGCGAGGTGGACGCCGTCGCCGAGCCGCTGACCACGACGGAGTGGCGGGACGACCAGTTCCCCGAGCTGCGCGGCTGACGGGACCGCGACGGCCACGCGCCGGGTCCGAGCCGGCCGGCCTCCCTCGTGTCGAGCGGCTCGGCGGTGTGTCGCCGTGCGCCGACAGGACCATGCTGGCCGGCCCCTGCCTCCTCGGTCGCGCCACGCGGTCAGGCTCGGTAGGCATCGCGTCGGTGGTCGACGTCGAGGACGATGACCCGCTGGTTCGCCTCGTCGATGCGGTAACGGACCCGGTACTCGCCCCGTCGTGCCCGCCACAGTCCGTCGAAGGGGTCCCGCAGCGGCACCCCCACCACGCGAGGTCGCACTGCCAGCGGCCCGCTGATGAGCTCCCAGGCGGCGAAGGCAGCGGCCGAGGGGAGCGTCTCGGTCAGGGCCCGTCGCGCTCCCGGCGACAGGACGATCGTGTAGACGGTGCCGCCTGGTTCGTCAGCGCTCACGATGCTCGCGCGCTCGCCGCTCGCTCATGAGTGCGGCCATGTCCTCGCCCGTCGTCAGGTCGCCGGCCGCGACGGCGGAGTCTGCGTCACGGACCCGACTCATCCCGGCGTCGTCGCGGA
The DNA here is from genome assembly GCA_021784035.1 of Actinomycetes bacterium. Lineage (GTDB taxonomy): Bacteria > Actinomycetota > Actinomycetes > S36-B12 > CAIYMF01 > Longivirga. Next base: position 6,156 of record JAJXTD010000084.1, read on the forward strand.
GCAGCTCGATGGTCGCTTCGAGGGATTCGAGGTCCTCGGCCGAGAGCAGGACGACGTACTCGCGGCCGTTGCGGGTGACGTGGACGCGCTCGTGGGTGCGGTCCACCTCGTCGGCGATCTCGGACAGACGGGCCTTGACCTCGGACAACGGCATCGTGCTCATAGACCAGAATAGTAGTCTGAACGACAGTGACTGGACAAGGCCGAGGGACAGGACCGAGTCGATCTCGCCCGCGGCGAGCAGCTCGTACATCAGACTGCGGCTGACCCCACCGTCGTCGAGCTGGCTCGACGACGGTGAGCAGCAGCCGGTCGTCGCCGCGAGGTGGCGGTGGCCTCGGGCGAGGCGCGGGTAGGTCGGGCGTGGCCGCCTCGCGGTCGGGGCTCTCGGGTGTGACCTGCATTCCTGCGATGCCTGCCGGCGCAGTCCCTCAACGGCCCCCTGTTACGACCGATCACCGCTCCCACACGCTCACGCTGTTGTCGTTGGCAATGATCCCCGCCACGGCGATCAGCGTTGGGGCTGCCGCCCTGCTAGGGAATCCGTTGGGGAACTGTCTCCAACGGCACCGACTGCAACTGGGTGCCATCGAGAAGGAGCATGGACGAGTAGCAGATGGGCTCGCAGTTATCTCCGTTGGGCGTCAACTTCGTCAGGGTCGCGTCCGCCTTGCCCTCCACCAGGAGTTTGCCGTCGCGCTCCAGCCTCACTGTTACGGCCACCGTTGGGTCGTCTGGCGACTCGCTGGGCATCGAATGGCTGACAACTCTGCTGACCGTCGAGTCCGTCAGCACGACCTTCGTCGTCTGACAGTCACCGTTGACGCACAACGTCGCATCCACGGGAAGCGCCCCGAACTGGCTCCCGACCTTCGACAAGTCGACGGACACGCTCGAACCGCAGTCTGCCAAGGTGCAACCCCGAGAACATCCAACGAGCACCGATACGAGTCCGACGGCAACGACGACCAGGCGCCAATCCTTCCCGAGCCTCAGGGTCCGGTTCAGCCCGCTCGATCGACCTGACGCCGTCCCGGTAAGCCGTGTGGTCGTCACGCAATTTCGACGGCTCCGATGCGGTTCAGGTTCCATGCGAGCGAAAGCCGGTTCTTTCGGCTCTCTGCTCGCTGTCGCCGTGCTCCCGTCCGATGCGGCAGTGCGCCCGGAGGGACTCGAACCCCCAACCAGCCGGGTAGAAACCGGCGGCTCTATCCGTTGAGCTACGGGCGCCGCGACCTCTGGCGAGGTCCCGCGCTCATTGTGCCGCCCCGGGCGGCGGGACTCGCCACGTGCCGCCGCGCGGCAGGTCACGCGTCGTCGACGTCGAGCAGCAGCAGGTGCGCGGTCGTGCGGGTGGTCGCGACGTAGAGGTCGCGCGGCCCCGACCCCTCGGTCGCGGCGACGTCGGCCGGGTTCACGATCACGACGGCGTCGAACTCGAGGCCCTTGGCGGTCGTGGGGGACAGGACGGCGATGCGGTTGTCCACGGCCGTGTCGCCGACGCCGACCAGGGCGGGCATGGCCGCGGCGAGCACGGCGCCGACGGCCGGGGCGGTGCGCTCGGCGGCGATGACGGCGACGCGACCGGCGCCGGCCCGGTGCAGCTCCTCGTGCAGGACGTCGGGCAGCGCGGCAAGCGCGGCGATGCGTGCGCTACGCGGCGCGTCGCCGTCGCGGGCCGACACGACCTCGGCCGCGTCGATGCCCGCGGCGCGCAGACCGGCGGTCGCGAGCTCCATGACCGGCCTCGGAGTGCGGTAGTTCACCGAGAGGGTCTCGATGGTCCAGCGGTCCTTCGCGAGGACGTCGAACACCGAGCTCCACGACGTCACGCCTGCCGGGCTGCCGGTCTGGTTGACGTCGCCGACCACGGTCATCGACATCGACGGGCAGCGCCGCGCGACGACGCGCCACGCCATCGGCGAGAGCTCCTGTGCCTCGTCGACCACGACGTGCCCGAAGGCCCAGGTGCGGTCGTTCTCGGCGTCGGCGACCGACGTGCGGGCGCGCTGGCCGGCGTACCGCTCGACGAGCATGTCGGCGGTCACCATGCCCGAGCCGCTGAGCGCGGCGACGTCGCGCGCGTAGGCGAGCTCCTTCGCGCTCTCCCGCTCGGCCCGCAGCGCCGCGAGGCGGGCCGGCTCGTCGTCGACGCCGAGCAGCTCGGCGGCCTCGTCGAGCAGGGGTACGTCGCCGGTCTCCCACGGCGCGTCCGCCGGACGCATCAGCACTGCGCGCTCCTCGACCGTCAGCCACGGGGCCGCCTTGGCGAGACGGCGGTCGTCGGAGAACAATCGGCGGACCAGCCGCTCCGGCGTCCACGGCATCCAGCAGAGGTTGACCGCACGGCGTACGTCGACCGAGTCGCGCAGGTCCTCCATGAGGCTGTCGCGGTACTCGTGTACGTCCACCTTCGTCTTCTGCGCGAGCTGGGTGGCGAGCTTGCCGAGCACGTCGAGCACGAACTCGCGGCGCGCCTCGTTGTGCGGTGCGCGGCCGCGCTTCGCATGGGCGATCGCCGACTCGACCATCCGCGGCGTCAGCGTGATCGTCGTGCCGTCGACGACGAGCGGGATGCGGTTGTCGGGCACCCTCGGGATCGACGCGACGGCGTTGCCCACCATCCGCGCCATCCGCAGGTCGCCCTTGAGGACAGCGGAGCGCCGGTCGCGGTCGGGCTCGGCGTCGACGCCGGGGTAGAGCTGGCCCTGCGTGACGAGGACGGCGCTGCTCTCGCCCAGCGACGGCAGCACCTGCTCGATGTAGCGGACGAACTGCCGGTTCGGCCCCACGACGAGGACGCCGGCCTGCGCGATGCGCTCGCGGTGCGTGTAGAGGAGGTACGCCGCGCGGTGCAGCGCCACGACGGTCTTGCCGCAGCCCGGCGCGCCCTGCACCACGAGGACGCCCTGCAGCGGTGAGCGGATGATGCGGTCCTGCTCGCCCTGGATCGTCGCGACGATGTCGCGCATGCGACCGGTGCGGTGCGCACCGAGCGCCGCGAGCAGCGAGCCCTCGCCCTGGACGTTGTCGCTGCCGGCGTGGGCGTCGATGTCGAGCACGTCGTCCTCGATGCGGGTGACCTCGCGGCCCGACGTCGTCAGGTGCCGACGACGCGTGACGCCGAGCCGGTGCGATGCGGTCGCACGGTAGAACGGCTCCGCGGCCGGCGAGCGCCAGTCGTAGAGCACCTGCTCCTGGTGCTCGTCGGACAGCCCGATGCGGCCGATGTAGCGCGACGCGTCGCCGGTGAGGTCCATCCGGCCGAAGACGAGCCGGTCCTCGGCCGCCCGCAGCGCGGCGATGCGCTCGGAGTACATCGCGTCGAAGGCGTCGCGCTCGGTGAGCGCCCCCGGCGTACCCGCGGTGGGACCGCGGCGGACGCGGTCCAGGCTCGTCACGGCGCGGCGCAGCCCGGCGTCGAGGTAGGAGTAGCGCAGGTCGACGGCGGCCTGCTCGACAGCCAGCTCGGCCGCTGCGGGGTCGTCGGCGGTGGACGCCGACGCGGGGCCGTCCGCCGTGCCGGGGGTGCCGTCGGTGCTCAGGGTCCGTCCTTCCGTCGCCGTTCGGGGGTCCATCGTGCTCCTGCCGCCGCGCCCCGCCGCATCCGCCCCGGCCGCCCACAGGCCGGTACGGCTGCCGGGCGTCCACAGGGTCCGACGGCGAGGTGCCGTCGACGTCGTCGGCCGCGCGGAGGGTCGGCCGCGTCGGACCGGGACTCGACCGGTCCCCGAGCCTCCCAGGAGGTCGCGATGCAGTCCACGGTCACCCTCGTCGGCAACGTCGTCACCGACGTCACGCTGCGCCAGACGTCCGCCGGCGCGGTCGCCGGGTTCCGCCTGGCGGCCACCAACGGCTACACCGACCGACGCACCCAGCAGTGGGTCGAGCGCACGACGTACCTCCACGTGTCGGCCTGGCGTGCGCTCGGCGAGCACGTCGCCGGGTCGGTCCACAAGGGGCAGCCCGTCGTGGTGGTCGGCCGGCTGCGCCAGCGGGACTACGAGAAGGACGGCCAGCGGGTCAACGTCATCGAGGTCGACGCCGACCTCGTCGGTCACGACCTCAGCCGCGGCACCGCCGAGTTCGTCCGGGCCCGGCGCGGGCCGCAGACGGCCGACCTCGCCCGCGAGGCCGTGGTCGCGCGGGAGCTCTCCGGCGACGGCGACACCCGCTCGACCTTCGTCACCGACGGCGCCGGGTGGGCCGTCCCGGGCCTCAGCGTCGTGACGGCCGGGGAGCCCGCCGACGAGTCCGCGGGCCACCCCGCGGCCTGATGGGTCCCGAGGACGTCAGGGCTCGTGGGTCCGCACCCACTCGATCTCGTCAGGCATGAGGATCGGGACGACGATCGGGATGTCCTCGTTCGGCCCCGACCGCCAGGTCTCCGGGACGAAGACGAAGCCGTCCTCGTCGGCGGGGCAGTACCCGATCACCAGGTGCGCCCGGCGCAGCAGCAGAAGGAAGTCGTCGAGCGGTCCCGCCCGGTCGGGCCCGAGCGGCTGGCCGCACCGGCGGCGGCCGAGCAGCCGGAGCATCCGCGCCGCGTTGGCGCCGTGGTGCACATCGAGGACACGCCACGGCACGCAGTCGTCGTAGCGATGCCCGAGGCCGACTCGGGTCATGGCGTCGGTGAGGGCCGAGTCGACCTGGTGGGTGAGCATGAGCCGGTCGGCCCTCGAGAGCTCGTGGTGGACGAGCCCGGCGTAGGCGATGCACTCGATCTCGATCTGCCGGAACGTCCACCCCTCCTGCATCCACCGGACGAGCTTGCGCTCGGGAGGGAGGAAGCCGCGGTCGGTCAGCCGGGGGTTCAGCGGACCGAGTGGTACGTCGCTCGACCAGGTCATCGGCGCTCCTCGGTGCGGTCATAGCCGCGCCCGTTCGCGGGGCGGCTCCGCGAGCCAGTCAAGCGGCGGGGACCGACGATCCCGGGCGGATCCGCCACCCGTTCGGCCCAGCGACGGGCGTCCGGGCCGGGTCGTCCGCGGTGTCCGCGGGGAGAACGCTGCGGACGCGGGCACCCGGACGACCACGTAGGCTCTGCGGCTATGGCTGAGTTCATCTACACCCTGCGCAAGGCCCGGAAGGCGCACGGCGACAAGGTCGTCCTCGACGACGTGACGCTGTCCTTCCTGCCCGGCGCCAAGATCGGCGTGGTCGGCCCCAACGGCGCCGGCAAGTCGTCCCTGCTCAAGATCATGGCCGGGATCGACCACGCCTCGAACGGCGACGCGTTCCTGTCCCCGGGCTACACGGTGGGCATGCTCGCGCAGGAGCCGCGCCTCGACGAGACCAAGACCGTCTGGGAGAACGTCCTCGAGGGCGTCGCCCCGACGAAGGCGAAGGTCGACCGGTTCAACGAGATCTCCGCCGAGCTCGCCGACCCCGACGCGGACTACGACAAGCTCCTCGCCGAGATGGGCACGCTCCAGGAGGAGATCGACCACCTGAACGCGTGGGACCTCGACTCCCAGCTCGAGCAGGCGATGGACGCCCTGCGCTGCCCGCCCGGCGACGCCGACGTCTCGGTGCTGTCCGGTGGCGAGAAGCGCCGGGTGGCGCTGTGCAAGCTGCTCCTGCAGCAGCCCGACCTGCTCCTGCTCGACGAGCCCACGAACCACCTCGACGCCGAGAGCGTGCTCTGGCTCGAGCAGCACCTGGAGAAGTACCCCGGCACCGTCGTCGCGATCACGCACGACCGGTACTTCCTGGACAACGTCGCGGAGTGGATCCTCGAGCTCG
>JAJXTD010000085.1 GCA_021784035.1 Actinomycetes bacterium
TCGTGCTGTCCGACGGTCGTGAGGCGCTCTGGGACGTGGACGGCGCCGCGGGCCTCGAGGCCCAGGTGATGCGTGACGGGATGCTCGTGGGTTTCGTCCCGAAGATCCCCGGCTCGGAGGGCTTCTCGGTCGAGCAGACCATCGACGCCATCGCCACCGCCGTGTACGACTGACGGTCCCCCTCCGGGGGCGGCCAGCGGCACCCGGCGCGACCGTCCCCAGCCGGGGTCGGGCGCGCGGCGTCCCCAGCGGCGCACGCACGCGCGTCGCGCGCGTCGTCCGTCCGGCGTTGCGTGCCGCCATGACTCACGCACCCGCCCAGCCGGCCCTCGTGGTCCGCGGCCCCGACTCCCTGCCCGCCCTCGTCCCGCACCTCGTCGGGTTCCACCCGGCCGCCTCGCTCGTCCTGCTCGGCCTGGAGCCCGAGCGCCGGACCGTCCGCGTGACCGTGCGCATCGACTTGCCGGAGGCCGGCGTCCCCGTCGTCGACGTCGTGGACGCGTGGTCCGTGTCGCTCGCCGCGCTGGCCCGGGCCGCCGCCCTCGAGGCGGTCCTCGTCGTCTACCCGCGCGAGGCCGACTCCCCGTGGTCCCGCGACGAGCCCACCGACCTCCCGCACCGCGACCTCGTCGACGAGCTCGCCGCCGAGCTGCGCGACGCCGGTGTCCTCGCGCTCGACGCCGTCTGCGTCGTGGGCGACCGCATCCGCTCCTACTGGTGCCTCGACCTGGCGTGCTGTCCCGCCGAGGGCCGCCTGGTCGACTCCGGCGAGGCGCTCCGCGTGCGCTCGCTCCTCGTCGAGCAGGGGAGCGCGCCCCTCTCGTCGCGCGAGGAGCTCGTGCGCGGACTGGCGCCGCGCGACGCCGACGACCCGGTGCGCCAGGCCGTCGACGACGCCCGGGACGCGGTGCTGATCCGCATGCCTGCCGGCACCGAGATCCGGGTGGACCGGTTCGTCGACGACGTCCGCGAGCTCGGCCTCGACCCGCGAAACCGGGCCGCGCTCACCCGGCTCGTGGTCGTGGCCGGCTGGCTGTGCGCCACGATCCGCTCGCGCGACCTCCTCCTCCGCGCGCTCACCGTGGACCCCGACCCCACCGTCCTGCACACCGCGCGCACGGTGCTCGGGGAGGCCGTGCGCTGCGCCTCGGGACCCGACGCGGCGCCGGTGGCGTCCGTGCTCGCCGTCTGCGCCTGGGTGGCCGGCGACGGCGCCGCCGCGCGCGTGGCGCTCGACCGGGCGCTCGACGCCGACCCGTCGTACTCCCTCGCCGCCCTCGTGGCGGCGGCCCTCGACGCCGGGACGCCGCCGTGGACGTGGGTGTCGCTCATGAGCGAGCTCAGCGTCGACGCGATCCTGGGCCGGGATGCCGACGACGGTCTCGCGGCGGGCGCGTGAGGACCCACCGGCGGCTCGGGGTGGGTGGTGGTGGTGGCGCGGGCGGCGCACCTCTCCTCCCGACGGGCCACGCTCCCTCTGAGGTCCCTCTCGCGCCACGGCGTCACGGGCGGCCACGTGCCTACCGTCGCGGCATGAATCGACCCCTCGGCCCCCTGATGCTCCTGGCGCTCGTCGTGTCCCTGACCGTGCCCGCCGCCTCGTCCGCCGCGGTCCCGGCGCGCCCGTCGACCGTGGTCCCTGCCGTGGACGTGTCGCCGGACCCCGAGCACGACCTCTACGTCGGCACGGGGGGCCTGGTCGTCCCGGCCTCGCGATGGCGCGGATCAGGCGAGGACCGCACCGAGGCGGCGTCGTGCCCCGACTGCCGCTGGCGGGTGAGCAGGCTGTGCACCAAGGTCGTGAGCGCCGTCGGCGGCTGCCGCAACATCGCGCTCAGGTGCCCGGTCGACACGATCCCGGTGCGGATCTGGCTGCTGCGCCCGGGCCAGGACTGGGCCATCGTCGGACGGGCCTGTCAAGGGGGCTCGCCACCGACCACGGTCGACCACGTGGGGTCGCGGATCCGTGAGCGGGCGGTCGTCGCGCTGCCGCCGCTGCGGGCCGGCGTCCAGCCGGCAGCGGGCGCCCTCGTGCGGGTGCCGGCCCTCTTCCGCACCGGCCAGCCGGCGCGCGGGATCCGCGGCGCCGACCTGTCGGTGCTGGGACTGGACGTGCGACTCACGTCCCGGGTCCGGTGGCACTGGACCTACGGGGACGGCACCGACGAGTGGACGACGTCACCCGGGGGCTCGTGGCCCGACACGTCGGTCAGCCACGCCTACGCCGCCGCCGGCCGGCTGCGGGCGTCGGTGCGGGCCGTGTGGCGCGCCGAGTTCACCGTGGAGGGTCTCGGGCCGTTCCCGGTCCCGGGGCCGCCGCTCGTCCAGCAGCAGGCGGTGACCGTCGTGGTGCGCACGGCGTACGCCCACCTCGTCCGGTGAGCCGCGGCGGACCAGGTCAGGTCGGGACGGGCACCGGTCGGCCGAGCAGCGAGCCTCGGCCGTAGGCGGCCCCCAGGTCGATCGCGGTCTCGAGCCGTGCGCCGGAGTCGACGCCGAGGGCGAGGACCTGTGCCCCCGCGTCCAGCGCCGCGTCGCGCCACGTCGCGGTGACCGGACCCGGCGGCTGGTCGGCCCGGGCGAGGTCGAGGTGCACGTAGGCCGGACGTAGGCGGGGGAGCAGTCGCCGCACGGTCGGTTCGACGGCCTCGCCACGGACGTCGGCCACGACGACCTGCCAGCCCCACGAGCGCATCTCCTCGGTGGCGGAGAGCAGCCGGCGCTCGTCGGCGAAGGAGTCCGCGTGCAGCTCGGCGCAGACCGACAGGGCACGGCGTCCGCGCAGGATCGCGACGGCCAGCCGTGGCGGGCACGCCGTCCCGAAGGTCTCGGGCTCGGGCGTGAGGTGCAGCTCGCCGGTCACCCCTGCATCGACCGCGACGTCGAAGGTGTGCGCCCGGAAGGCCCAGTCGAGGCGCTCCACGAGGCCGAGCTCGGCGGCCTGTGCGAGCAGCGTCAGGGTGTCGGCGATGTGGGTGCCGGGGGTCCCGCGACCGGTGGCCTTCCAACCGAGCAGCGGGGCGAGCCCCGGCGCCGCGGCGTCCAGCGCCCGGATGGGGGTGAAGTCCGGACCCAGCAGGGCCGGCTGCGCGATGAGCTGCTCCACCAGCTCCCGGGTCCGACGCGTGCGGTCGAGGTCGGCGGAGAGGGCGTCAGGAGTGCGGGACGGGGCGAGGCTCACCCTGGTGGTCTCGACATGATCGGCGCCGTCTTGAGCCCCCCGGGGGCCCGGAGGCGCTAGGTTCGCGCTGCGTCCCTGCCGCCGGGCCGGGCGCAGCCACCAAGGAGGAACGATGGGTGCCATCGGGAGCCCGATCGTCGTCGGGTACGTCGACACGCCGGAAGGCGAGGCCGCGCTCGACCGCGCGGTCGCCGAGGCCCAGCAGCGGGGCGCCCGGCTCGTCGTCATCAACTCGCACAAGGGCGGCGCCGCGCTCGACAAGGGCGTCGCGGCCGAGCTCGACGAGTCGCTGGGCGGCGTCCACCGCAAGCTGCACGACTCGGGCGTCGAGCACGAGGTCCGGCAGCTCGTCCGCGGTGTGGACCCGGCCGACGATCTCATCGCCGTGGCCGACGAGGTCGACGCCGACCTCATCGTCATCGGCCTGCGCCGCCGGACCCCGGTCGGAAAGCTGATCATGGGCAGCAACGCCCAGCAGATCCTGCTCGACGCGTCCTGTCCGGTCCTGGCGGTCAAGGCTCCGTAGGTCCGCGCCCGGCCGTGGCGCGTGCCCCCGCCCCGCGCAGTACCGTGACGCCATGGGCACCCGGACGACCACCTCGAGCCGCCCCGACCTCCGGCTCTGCTTCGACGACGACGGCGACGCCCTGCTGTCCCGTGACCCCTTCGCGCTCGTCGTCGGCATGCTGCTCGACCAGCAGATGCCCATGGAGCGCGCGTTCCTCGGCCCGCTGCGGCTCGCCCAGCGGATGCGGACGCCGCGCGGTCTCGATGTCGCGCGGATAGCGGCGTACGACCCGGAGGCATTCAAGGCGCTGCTGTCCGAGCCCCCCGCCGTGCACCGGTTCCCGGGTGCCATGGCCGGCCGGATCCAGCTCCTGGCGCACCACGTCGTCGTCGAGTACGCCGGTGACACCGAGGCGATCTGGCGCGCCGTCCCGACCGGAGCTGCCCTGCACCATCGGCTGCTCGCGCTGCCCGGCTACGGCGACCAGAAGGCCCGTATCCTCATCGCCCTGCTGGGCAAGCAACGCGGCGTGCGTCCCCGCGGCTGGCGCGAGGCATCGGCGCCGTACTCCGAGCCCGGGTGCCACCGGTCGGTCGCCGATGTCGTCGACTCCGCCAGCCTGGCCGAGGTACGCCGGTTCAAGCAGGAGTCGAAGGCCGCCGCGGCGGCCTCCAGCCGATGACCCGCCAGGCGTGACGGCCACCGCCGCCTTCGACGCACGCGCGCGGCGCATCGGGGTGCTCTGCATCGTGGGGTCCGCCGTGGCGTTCGCGATCGCTCCCGTCTTCGGGAAGGTCGCCTTCGCCCACGGCGTCGACTCCCTCGCGCTCCTCGCGCTCCGGTTCGGCTCCGCGGCGCTGCTGCTGTGGGCGGTCGTCGCGGCCCGGTCCGTGCGTCGCGGCCTGGAGCTGCCGCCGCGTGCGACGGCGCTGCGGATCCTCGCCCTCGGCTCCCTCGTGCTGCCGGGAGAGGTGATCCTGTACTTCACCTCGCTGCACCACATCGGCGCCGGGCTCGCCGAGGTCCTCCTGTTCCTCTATCCCGTGTGGGTCGTCCTCATCACCGCCCTGGGGCTGCGCCAGCCGGTGTCGGCGCTCGTGGTCGGCTGCTCGGTCGCCGCCGTGGCGGGGGCGGCTCTGACGGTGGGCGGCGTCGAGGGCGTGGACGTCGTCGGGGTGCTGCTCGCGGTCGGCGCCTCGCTGGGGTTCGCCGCCTACGTCGTCCTCTCCGGCCGCCTCGTCCACGGTGTCGGCAGCCTGCTCACGACGGTGCTCGTCGTCTCCGGCGCGGCGGTCACGTTCGTGGTCCTCGCGCTCGCCACCGGCTCGCAGGGCCCGACCGACGCGGCCGGGTGGGCCGCGACGGCGGGTCTCTCGGTCGTCGGGACCGTCGTCTCCTTCCTGCTCCTGACTGCCGGTCTCGCGCGGATGCCGAGCACCGACGCCGCGGTGATCTCCACCGTGGAGCCGGCGGTTGCCGTGGTCCTCGGCGCGGTGCTGCTCGGCGAGCAGGTGGCCGTCGTGCAGGTCCTCGGCGTCGTCGTCGTCCTGGGCTCGGTGGCGTTCCTGGTGCGGCAGGAGTCGCGCGCGGAGATCGTCGACCCGGCCCTGGGGCACTGACGCGTCACCCCGCCCCCGCGGGCGCGTCCGGGCACGGCGCACCCGTGCGTCGGGAATGCCCGGGACGTGTGAGAATGTTCCGTCGGTACGCCCCTTGCGCACCGCCTCACCACGCACGCCCGGGTGACCGAAGGTGACCAGGTGCGCGCCAGCCCGATGACGAGAGGTTCGTTCGTGCCGTCGAAGCCGACCAAGGCCACCTCGAAGACCCCTGCCAAGGCTGCCGCGAAGTCTGCGGCCAAGGCCCCGGCCCCGGTGAAGACCGCCGCCAAGGCTCCCACCACGTCCGCGGCATCGAAGGCCGCCCCCGCCAAGCCCGCGACCAAGACCACTGCCGCCTCGACGGCGAAGGCCCCGGCCAAGGCTGCCGCGACGAACGCTGCCGCGACGAAGGCAGCCCCGGCCAAGGCCGCCGCGACGAAGGCCGCCGCGACCAAGGCCGCGACGAAGACTTCCGCGACGAAGGCCGCTCCCGCGAAGGCCGCCCCCGCGAAGGCCGCGGTGAAGGGTCCGGCCAAGGCTGCCGCGACCAAGGCCGCGAGCCCGGCCGCGCCGGCCAAGGGTGCCGCGGTCGCGTCGATCGACGACGAGGACGTCGCCGTCATCCGCGTCGTCGAGGGTGAGGACGCGGTCGAGATCGTCGACCTGGACGACGCCGACCTCGAAGCCGTCGTCGAGCCGGACCTCACCGAGGCCGCGGTGCTCGAGGTCGAGCTCGAGGCCGAGATCGAGGCCGAGATCGCCGAGGTCGTGGGAGAGCCGAAGGAGGGCGAGGAGGAGAAGGCGGACGAGGAGTCCGAGGCCTTCGTCATCTCCGACGTCGACGACACCGACGAGCCGGTCCAGACGGTGACCGTCGCCGGCGCGACCGCCGACCCGGTCAAGGACTACCTCAAGCAGATCGGCAAGGTCCCGCTGCTCAACGCCGAGCAGGAGGTCGAGCTCGCCAAGCGCATCGAGGCCGGTCTGTTCGCCGAGGAGAAGCTGAACTCCGGCGCGAAGATGACCACGACCCAGCGCGGCGACCTCGAGTGGATCGCCGAGGACGGCCGCCGGGCCAAGAACCACCTGCTCGAGGCGAACCTGCGCCTCGTCGTCTCGCTGGCCAAGCGCTACACCGGCCGCGGCATGCTCTTCCTCGACCTGATCCAGGAGGGCAACCTCGGTCTCATCCGCGCGGTCGAGAAGTTCGACTACACCAAGGGCTACAAGTTCTCGACGTACGCCACCTGGTGGATCCGGCAGGCGATCACCCGCGCGATGGCCGACCAGGCCCGCACCATCCGCATCCCGGTGCACATGGTCGAGGTCATCAACAAGCTCGCGCGCGTGCAGCGCCAGATGCTCCAGGACCTGGGCCGCGAGCCCACCCCGGAGGAGCTGGCCAAGGAGCTCGACATGACGCCCGAGAAGGTCGTCGAGGTCCAGAAGTACGGCCGTGAGCCCATCTCGCTGCACACGCCGCTCGGCGAGGACGGCGACAGCGAGTTCGGTGACCTCATCGAGGACTCCGAGGCGATCGTCCCGGCCGACGCCGTCTCCTTCACGCTCCTGCAGGAGCAGCTCGACTCGGTGCTCGACACGCTGTCCGAGCGCGAGGCCGGCGTCGTCAAGATGCGCTTCGGTCTCACCGACGGCCAGCCCAAGACGCTCGACGAGATCGGCAAGGTCTACGGCGTGACGCGCGAGCGCATCCGTCAGATCGAGTCGAAGACGATGTCGAAGCTGCGTCACCCGAGCCGCTCCCAGGTCCTGCGCGACTACCTGGACTAGCCGACACGCCCACGAAGCCCCGATCCTCCAGTGATACCAAGGAGATCGGGGCTTTCGGCGTCCGGAGCTGAACTCGCACAGCGCTTCTAGTCACGATGACTCCGTGTCCACACTGCCCGGTTCCGGCGACCCGGGCGTCGACCTGGCAACCCTCCTGCCGTCGTGGGAACTCACACGCTCGTCCGGCTCACGCGCCGCGCTCGGCCAGCAGCTGGTCGGTGAGGCTGGTGCGCAGCCAGTCGGCGTACTGCGTCGGGGTCCAGCCGAGGACGTCGCGGAAGAGCAGGAAGACGTCGATGCTGCCCGTCGACCACACGCAGTCGAGGCTGTGCTCGGGGGAGCGGCGCAGCGCCGCAGGATCGATGGTCGCGACGAGCTGGCCGAACGTCTCGTACCGACGGCGGTGCGCAGCCAGCATGTAGTCGCGCGCGGCGGGGTCGGCAGCGGCCGCCTCGCGATACGTCCGCCAGATCGGAGCCAGCCGCTCCATGGTCGCCGCGATCAGCCCGGCGAGGACCTCGACCTGGTGCGGGGGGTCGTCGAGGTCGGCCAGGGCGGCGAAGTCCGGGCGGTCGACGAGCATCACGTCACGGCTGTCGCCGGCGACGGCGGCGTCCACCACCAGGTGGAGCAGCTCGACCTTCGAGCTTCCGGCGTTGTACACCGACTGCAGGGCGACGCCCGCCTCCTGCGCGATGTCGCTGACGGTGGTGGCGCGGTAGCCGCGCTCGAGGAAGAGCTTCGTGGCCGCGCGGACCACCCGGTCGCGCATGACCTCCCGCTCGGTGGCGGCGCGGGCGACGCGCTTCTCCGAGTCGTACGCACGCTTCGTCGGTGTGGCCATGACACTTGACTCTAGATCACCAATCTGAACAGAATGGCACTCCACTCTAAATCAGGAGGTCGCCATGAGCCAGCAGACCGCCCCCACCCAGGTCACTGGGCACCCGGGGGTCGCCATCCAGCACGCCGTCCACGCCGCGGTGCGGCGCGACATCGACCGGCTGGTCGGGGCTCTCGGCAGCGACCGTGCACCCGCCCACGCCATCCGCGACTACGCGGCGGAGTTCCTGTTCCAGCTGCACCACCACCACACGTTCGAGGACGCGGCGATCTGGCCGTTGCTGGGCGAGCGCCTCGGCGACCCCGTCACGTCACTTCTCGACCGCAACCTCGCCGAGCACGGGGACGTCGTCGCCGCGGTGGACGCCTTCACCGAGGCCATCGGCAGGCTCGACGGCGACGTGGGCGACGCGCTCGCCGCTGCTGAGAGCATGCGAGACGTCGTGACCCGCCACCTCGCACACGAGGAGGCCGACGTGATCCCGCTCATCCCCGAGGCGTTCACGCTCGAGGACGTCGGTCGGTTCCAGGCCGAGTCGGCGGTCGAGAACCCGCCCGAGCGGTTCCTGCCCTGGCTGCTCGAGAGCGCACCCGAGCCGGTCGCGTCGGGCTTCCGGACGATGCTGCCCGCGCCGGTCCTCGAACTGCTCACGACGTCATGGATGCCGGTCCGGCAGTCGACGGTTGACGCACTGCTCGACCCGGTGCGATGACGCGGTGCCGGTGCTGACCGACGACATCAGGTGCGGCTCAGTGCCAGTCCGTCGAGCTGGACCGTCGTGCCGGTCAGGCTCGCTACGACGCGGGTCACGACGCCGCTCGTGACCTGGACTGGTCGCCGCGCCCACGAAGCCCCGGATCACGTTGCAGCGCAACGGGTCCGGGGCTTCTGGCATCGGTCGAGAGCGACCGGGGTCAGACCGTCACGAGCGAGGTGCGAGCGTCTCGGCGAGGGCTCGTTCGAGCCTCTTGTCGGGGATGAGCCAGATCAGCGCGACGGTGACGTAGAGGGCCGCGGACAGCCAGGGGTTGACCCAGGCGAGGAGGACGCCGAGCGCGTAGAGCAGGGGGGACACTCGCAGATCCCGTGTCCCGAGGGGCACAGGCCGACGGGTGGTCGGCTTGTCCGGCTAGCGCGCCTCGGGGTCGGGCTGGTGGATGCCGAAGGTGTTGCCCTCGGTGTCGAGGTAGTACCCCTGCCACGCCACGCCGGCCAGCGCGGTCTTCGGCAGCGCGACCTGGCCACCGGCGGCGAGGATGCGCCGCTCGGTCTCGTCGTAGTCCGCCCATCGTGCAGACGTAGGCGTTCGTCCCCTCGGCCGACCCCGGGGACGGCGCGGGTCGCTGCAGCAGACCGCCGTTGATCCCGGGATGGGCGTCCGGTCCGGTGACGATGCCCCAGTACGCCGCGTCGACGACCTGGCCGTAGTCCTGGAACGTCCAGTCGAGCACGGCGGCGTAGAACGCCGTGGCCCGTTCGACGTCGCAGGAGGAAGGCGCGCTCGTCGAGCCGTTTGCGTCGGAGCGAGCCGGTGACCTCGTCGTTGCACATGCTGGCGTTGCAGGAACCGCAGGCCGGGACGACGTTGTCGAGCGTGCAGCGCCCGCCGCGCGGGCGCCCGGCTCAGGGCGCGCGGACCGCCTTGCCCGGGTCGAGCGCGAACGCCAGCGTGCGCCGCGGGCCGGGGACCCGGACGACGGGCACGTCGGGGCAGCCGCCGGCGCGCATCACCGGCGCGAGCACCGCCGGGTCCAGCGTGGTGATCACAACCGCTGGGCGCGGGCCCGCCACGGTTCGTACGTCGACGCAGACATCGAGCGCCCGACCGGCGTTCTCCGGCTGCCCGGTGAGGAAGGCCAGCAGCTCGGAGGTGACCTTCGTCGCGAGGCGATCCGGGAACGGACCCGAGCCCAGCTCCACCGGCACGGCGAGGGCGGGCGCATACCGCGTGGCGTACGCCACGGCTGTCGTGTAGGCGCGGCTGGAGACCGTCGTCGGCTCCTGTGTCGTCACGGTGTCCAGCGCTGCCGACCCGACCACCGCCTCGATCGGCAGCAGAAAGGAAACGACGAGGGCGACCGAGGACGCCACGACGAACGCTCGGGACAGTCTCGCCATCGATCCCAGGCGACCGAGCGAGTGCCAGCCGACGGACACGACGCCGACGACGACGGGTGCACCGACGGCGGCGGTCACCGGGAGGAGGGCGACGCAGAGGAACCACAGGGACTTCACGACGTAGTACTGCGAAACGTCGGCACGGCCGCTGCCGAGCAGCAGCACCGCCGCCATGACCGCGAGACCGGCGGCAGTGCCGAGGAGGGCACGGGTCGTCGTAGTCCAGCGACGGGCGAGGAGGGCGATGCACGCGACTCCGCCGACGAGCAACGGCAGCGGGACGGGGTCGATCGTCCCCGCGACGGCCGCGGTCGCGAGTCCTTGAGCCCGCGCCACGGCCAGGACGGCGGGAGCGACCAAGGCGACGGCGAGGGTACCTACGCCGAGCAGCAGGAGCAGCGAGCGCCGCGGGATCGCCCCCGACGTGCGCGGCCGACGTCGCGCGACGGCGACGAGGAGGGCGACGACGGGGGCCACGACCAGTGGCTGCCACAGGTTCGCCAGGAGCGCGACGCTCAGGACGGAGACCACGAGCAGTGCCGGAGTCACCCGGGGCACACCGCGGCGGTCGAGCTCGAGCGCCGCGAGCGGAATGGCCCACAGCGCCACGATCGCGACCAGGCTCGGAGCCGCGCCCATGTAGACGAACGACAGCACGAGCGGGTTCAGCAGGAGCAGCCCTGCGCAGCACGCCGACGCGGCACCGACGGCGACGGCGTCCCGGGTCGCGAGGAGGCGGGCCAGGCGCAGCGTCACGGTGGCTGCCCCACCGAGCATGAGGGCAAATGCCAGCCAGGTCGCGGCCGACATGAGCCGGAGGTCGTAGGGGAGGAGCGCGGCAGGATCCTGGGCGGGCATGGACGGTCCGGAGACCAGGGCGAGCAGCATGTGCAGGGCACGGGGGTAGCCGCCGGCGGAGTAGTCGAGCCGACCGGTCCGCTGGAGTTCCTCGAGCATGAGCATGTGCTGCGCCATGTCGGTCCCGACGAAGGACCAGCTCGTGGCCGTCCACACCGTCGCCGCCTGCACCCACGCGATCGCCGCGGCCAGGCCCGCCGGCAGGTAGGCGATCCAGCCGTGACGAGTGCCGTCGACGACGGCTGCGGCGGGTCGTCGCACGGCATCGGCGACGGCGAGTACGGCGCCCAGCAGGAACACGATCACCAGCGCGACCGGATGCGCCAGCAGGCTCGCGCCGGTGACCGAGGCGAGCAGCCCCGCGGTCAGGGCCGCGGCGACGCACGCCAGCGCGGCTGAGGGCACGGCGAGGTCGAGGGGGAGCCAGCGGCGGGCTACCGACGTCGCCGACACCACCAGGCCGACGAGCAGGCCCACGGGCGATCCCCAGACGAGGGCGGCGGCGACGAGCACGAGGCCGGCGACGGCCGGCACGACCCGCGGGGCGAGCCGTGCGGTCCCGGACGCCCGCGGCAGGCGGGAGAGCGATGCAGCGTCCCGCTGCACGGCGAGACTGTCCACGCCCACCACTGCTGCCCCCTCGCGACATGCTCCGACACGGAGGATCGACACGTGGCACGACTTCTTGAGGGCGAGGCCGACTCCGACCCCAGCATCCAGAGGCTGCTGAACTCGAGGACGAGGATGGCGACGGCGAGCAGCGACAGGAGCGCGCTGCCGGCGCGCTCCCGGAGCAGGCTGCGGCCGGTCTTCCTCGAAGCCGGATCGAGCGGGACCGGACGAGGCGCGAGCGGCCGGTACCGTGCAGGAATGGCGAAGACGAAGAACGAGGCCCGGGTGGCGTGGCACGAGGCGGAGGCCGACTACCGCGCGCTCATC
>JAJXTD010000086.1 GCA_021784035.1 Actinomycetes bacterium
GCCACCCAGCATGGCCAGGGGGTCCGACAGTCCGATCGAGACCGCAGTCAGGGCAGGAGCCCCCATGGCCAGCAGCGACACCCCCGCGGCCCCGCGTCGCACGCCCAAGCAGCCCAAGATCGTCGAGTTCCCCTACCCCAAGGTCGCGGTCCGCACCCGGGGCAAGGCGGCGGTCAAGAAGCGCAAGCCCCGCGCCAACGCGCTCACCCCGCGCCAGCGAGCGATGCTCGAGATGATCCGGAAGTCCGTCGAGACGCGCGGCTACCCGCCGTCGATGCGCGAGATCGGCGAGGCCGTCGGTCTCGTGTCGCCGTCCTCGGTGGCCTACCAGCTCGCCGCGCTCGAGCGGAAGGGCTACATCCGCCGCGACCCGCACCTGCCGCGCGCCATGGAGGTCGTCTCGCACGGCAAGGCGAGCCACGACCAGCCCGGCGACGACCGCGACCTCACCGGGATCGGCGACGCCATGCCGGAGGCGACCTACGTCCCGGTCATCGGCCGCATCGCGGCCGGTGGTCCGATCCTCGCCGAGCAGGCGATCGAGGAGGTCTTCCCGCTGCCGAAGTCCCTCGTCGGCAGCGGCGAGCTGTTCCTGCTCAAGGTGGTCGGCGAGTCGATGATCGACGCCGCCATCTGCGACGGCGACTGGGTCGTCGTACGCAGCCAGCCCGACGCCGTCAACGGCGACATCGTCGCCGCGCTGCTCGACGACGAGGCCACGGTGAAGACCTTCCAGCGCAAGAACGGCCACGTGAGGCTGCTCCCGGCCAACAAGGACTTCTCCCCCATCGACGGCGACCACGCCCGCATCGTCGGCAAGGTCGTCGCGGTGCTGCGCCGGTTGTAGTCCTACGCCGAGAGGTGGCGTCAGCGCGAGATGTACGCCGCGCTCACGCCACCTCTCGCGTTCTGGCCCGCGGTCCGGCGTACCGCGTCCTCTCAGGCGGGGCGCGGGACGGCAGCGAACACCGACCAGGTGAACCAGGTCGGCACGGCGCGGCGCAGGCGCTCCGGGCCGTCGACGCCGATCGTGCGGGTGCGGACGGCGTCCGACCACGACACGTCGCCGCGCCACACCTCGGTCATGCGGCGCAGCGTCGACTCGATCGTGACCGACACCGGGAAGCCCGGATCCTGGTCGCACACGTCGACCTCGCCGGCGTCGACGACCAGCCACCAGTCGCGGGTCGGCGCGGGTACGTCGGTGAAGCGCAGCGCGATCACCGTGCGCCGATCGGGGACGGCGTCGAGGTCCATGTTGCGCCGCATGTCCCAGAGCAGCAGCTGCGGGTCGAGCTCCTCGTCGCCGAGCTCGCCGACCCAGCGGGTGCCCCAGGCGCCGACCGCCTCGACCACCGTGCGCAGCTCGGCGCCGGCAGGGGTGAGCACGTAGCGCACGTCGGTGCCGGTCTGGACGCGCTCGACGACTCCGGCGCGGGTGAGCTGCTGCAGCCGGCGCGACAGCAGCGACGGCGACATCCGCGGCAGGCCTCGGCGTAGGTCGTTGAACCGCTCGCTGCCGCACACGAGCTCGCGCACGACGAGCAGCGTCCACCGCTCGTCGAGCAGCTCCATCGCCTTGGCGACGGGGCAGAACTGTCCGTAGCTGGCTCCCATGCGGGCCACGGTAGGACGGGTGCGGGCCTGCGCACGAGAGCCGGTACAGATCTCGTACTGGAGCCCCGGGTGAGGGTTGCCTAATGTCGTCCGCATCCCCGCGACCGGGCGCAGCCGGCCCCGGCCGACCACCACAGCAGGGAGGCCGCCATGACGGCTCCACCCCAGTCACCCGTACCCGTCGACGACGACGCGCTCAAGGCGCGGCACCGCGCGATGTGGGCGCTCGGCGACTACCCGCGGGTCGCGCACGACGTCATCCCCACCCTCGGCGCCACCCTCGTCGACGCGTGCGGGATCCGCGCCGGCCAGCGGGTGCTCGACGTCGCGGCCGGCGCGGGCAACGCCGCCATCCCCGCGGCCGCCACCGGCGCGCAGGTCGTCGCGAGCGACCTGTCCCCCGTCCTCGTCGACGCCGGACGCCGCGCCAGCGCCGAGCGCGGCGTGCAGCTCGAGTGGCACGAGGCCGACGCCGAGGACCTGCCGTACGAGGCGGAGTCCTTCGACGCCGTGCTGTCGTGCGTCGGCGTCATGTTCGCCCCGAACCACCAGCGCAGCGCCGACGAGCTCGTGCGGGTCTGCCGCCCGGGCGGCACGATCGGCCTGGTCAGCTGGACGCCCGAGGGCTTCGTCGGCCAGATGCTGCGCACGATGGCGCCGTACGCCCCGCCGCCCCCGCCCGGCGCGCAGCCGCCGCCGCTGTGGGGCTCGACCGACCACGTGCTCGGCCTGCTCGGCGACCGCGTGACCGACGTCGACGCCGAGCGGCGTACCGTGCGCGTCGACCGCTTCGGCACGGGGGCCGACTTCCGCGAGTTCTTCAAGTCGTACTACGGCCCCACCGTCGCGGTCTACCGCGCGATCGCGGACGACGCCGAGAAGGTCGCCGCGCTCGACGCGTCGCTCGCGGACCTGGCCGAGCGGCACGGCGTATCCCCGGACGGCGCTACGCCGGAGACGCTCGTCATGGAGTGGGAGTACCTCCTGCTCACCGCCCGCAAGCGCCGCTGACCCCGGCGACCGCGCGGGGCCGGTGCCACGACCGGGCGCCACCGCGACGCCGTGCGTCCGACGCCGCAGTCGCTTCCGGTCGGGGTGCCGTGCGCGTCAGAAGTTCAGGCTCAGCAGTCGACTTCCCCTTGCGCCTCAGCCGTTCGCTGGTGGGCGGTCCGATCCGGTGCGTCCGTCGCGGAGGTCGCGCCACTGCTCGACGAGCGCCTCGACGTCCACCCGCCGCGCGACGACCGGGTCGCCGCGCCCGAATCCGGGGCGCCGCCAGTCGGCCTCGACGCGGGCGTTGAAGTCGACGAGCACCGCGCGCACGGCGTCCTCCGTGGGCAGGTCGGCCAGCGAGTCGGGGAAGCCGTCCGCCTCGCGGCGTAGCGCGATCGCCGGGGGCAGGACCTCGCTGCCGGAGATCGACTCGCGGGCCATGAGGTCCTTGAGCCACCAGTCCGGGTCGCTGGTGTTGCGCAGGTTGAGCGGCTTGCCCGCGCCGGGCAGGTTGTCGAACGCGCCGCGCTCCGCGGCCTCGCGGATCGCGCGGTCGATCGGCGTCTCGTACGACACGGTCGCCTCCTGTCGCGGGCGGTGCGGTGGGCCGTCCCTGGACGACGGTACGGCGCCGCTCGTCCGCGCAACAAGGGCGCTCAGCGGGGCGCGCCGTGACCAGGTCGCGTCGCCCGCGAATGCCATCCGCAGCAGGCGGTGCGCCCGTGCGGGGCCGGTGGCCGGCCACGACGCGGCATTGCCGGGCGCGCGCTCGGTGTCCGACGGTGCTGTCGATCGTGCGCGAGGGTGGGTGCGGCGGGCCGTGCACAGGCGCTGAGCGCGGGCACGTCGTCCACACGGGGTGGCGCTTTCGGGTCGGACCGTGTCCGCACCGGGTTCCTAGCGTCGCGGCCATGACCACCTACGACGACTCCCTCGAGATCCTCCTGCCCACCCAGACGGGGACCGTCCGCCCCTCCCCACATCGCGACGACGCCGGTGCCGCGGCCTCCGCACCCGTCCGTCCCAAGCCCATTCGCCCTGTGCCGGCTCCGGGAAGCCCGCTGTACGGCGACGACCTGGTCGCGGCGCCGTTCTCGGTGTCGAGGTACACCCAGGACCAGCTCGCGCGCGCGATCGGCCTGGCTGACCCATGGCTGCCCGCCAGCCCTCAGCGTGCCGACCCGCTGGGCCTCGACCCGCAGGTCTGGGCGGCATCGTTGCGGGACGCCCTCAGCCTCGCCGCTATCGCCGTGTGGGTCCTCTGCCCCGAGGAGCGGTCGATCCGCGTCACCCGGAGACTCGACATCACCGTGCGGGGCTTCCTCGAACTCAGGCGCATGCAGCGGCTCGAAGGGCGACCGACCAGGACGGCCGATGAGGCCCTGCGCCGAGTGGCCGACGTAGCCCGCCAGCAGAACCTCCGAGTCACCGGGTACGTGCCGCCCGGGGCGGCGCTCGACGCGGCCGCGGGACACTCGACCGCCCGCCGCGACCTGCCCGCGGTGCGCGCACTTCTCGACGCCGCAGCGCACGGCGACCCCGGCGCCGTGGAGCGGCTGTCCCGGATCCCGGTCCGGCTGCCCCGCTCGAGCTCCCCCGACACATTCGATCCCTCACCCTCCCTCGGGTTCCGGGTGGCGCTGGCGGCCATCACCTCGGTCGTGATCTACGGCGAGACCCTCTACGACGCCGGCCGGAAGGCGCCACGATGACGAGGCCACGCGTGGTTCCGGACCGCGGCGAGCCGGAGGACGGCTCGGTCGGTGCGGCGTTCCCCGTCGTACCGATGTGGTCCGTGGAGCCGGAGCCGCCGGTCGCCGGGACGCTGTCCCGCTACTCCCTGCTCCTGCCCGGTCGCCGACCGCTGCCGGGCTGGCGCTCGCTGTCCGATCGGGTGCCCGTCCGGTGACGGCAGCCGAGTGGGCCGCGCCGGTGGGAAGGCCGGCGTCAGTCCTCCGGCTGGGTCGTCGCGGCCGGCTTCTTGGCCTTCTTCTTCGTCGCGGGCTTCGTGGCCTCGACGGTCAGCTCATCCAGGCGCTGCAGGCTCTGCCGGACGAGCGCGCCGTCGGTGGTGAACCAGAACGGCGGGAGGGAGCGGCGCAGGTAGTCCCCGTAGCGGGCGGTGGCCAGCCGCGGGTCCAGCACGGCGACGACCCCGCGGTCGGTCGACGAGCGGATGAGCCGGCCGACGCCCTGGGCGAGGAGCAGCGCCGCGCGCGGGACGGACACGGCCGTGAAGCCGTTGCCGCCGTGGTCCTCGGCGTACTTCGAGCGCGCGGCCACGAGCGGGTCGTCAGGCCGGGGGAACGG
Organism: Actinomycetes bacterium; assembly: GCA_021784035.1. Lineage (GTDB taxonomy): Bacteria > Actinomycetota > Actinomycetes > S36-B12 > CAIYMF01 > Longivirga. The sequence continues at coordinate 4,921 of JAJXTD010000086.1, forward strand.
GATCCGGTCGATGACGACGAGGTGGCACGCCTCCCCCGGCACGTCGACGCCCTGCCACAGCGAGAGCGTCCCGAGCAGGACCGAGCGCGGGTCGCTCGCGAAGCGGGACACCAGGTCGGCGACGGAGTCCCCACGCTTCTGCACGAGCACCGGGACGTCGAGCGGCACGATCTGGCGGTCGAGCAGCCGGTCGGGCAGGACCTGCGCGAGGTGCTCGGCCGCCTTCTCGACGCCGCGCCACGAGGAGAACAGCGCCAGCGTGCGCCCCCCGGCCGCGGCGATGAGGTCCGCGAGCTCGTCCATCGCGGCGTCGTCGGTGCCGCCGCGCCCGGGCGGTGGCACCGAGGTGGCGACGTAGAGGATGCCCTGGCGCGCGTGGTCGAACGGCGAGCCGACGTCGAGCCCGGTCCAGGCGCCCTCGGCCGACGTAGTGCCGTCGACCGGCAGGCCGAAGGAACGGGCGACCGGCTCGAAGGAGCCGCCGAGCTGCATCGTCGCGCTCGTGACGACCACGCGAGATGCGTCGAACAGCGAGCTGCGCAGCAGCCCCGCGACCTCGAGCGGTGCGACGCGCAGCGTGGGCGAGCGGCGGTCTCCGGGGTCGAGCCACGCCACGTCGGTCTCGTCCAGCGCGAGCAGCTCGCCGGCGACGTCGTGCACCTCGCCGAGCAGCCCGCGCGCCCGGGACTTCGCCGCGAGCGCCTCGGGGTCGTCCCTGCTCGAGGTGTCCGATCCGAGCTTCGTGATGGCCGCGTGCGTGGTGTCGCGTACGGCGGCCAGCGCGAGCAGCAGTCCGCCCTCGACGCGGTCGACGCGGACCGGTCCGGTGAGCCCTTCGGCCCGTACCGCGAGCTCGATGCCGAGCGCCTCGCCGGCCGACTCGAGCCGCTCGGACAGGTCGGCGTCGACGAGCCGCCGGGTGCGCGACGCGGCGCGCTCGATCATCGCCGCCGAGAGCTCGTTCGTGACGGCGGCGGTGGCGCGGTCGACGAGCTCGTGGCCCTCGTCCACGACGACGGCGTCGTGCTCGGGCAGCACGGGCACGTTGTCGAGCGTGTGGATGGCGAGCATGGCGTGGTTCGTGATGACGATCTGCGCCGCGTTCGCCCGGGCGCGCGCCGCCTCGGCGAAGCACTCCTCGCCGTAGACGCACTTCTGCGCGCCGACGCACTCCCGTCCCGACACCGACACCCCGCGCCACACCCGGCCGTCCACCGGGAACGGCAGGTCGTCGCGGTCGCCCGTCTCGGTCTCGTCGACCCACTCGCGCAAGTTCTTCGCCTGCCGGCCGAGGACGGTCGTCGGCGCGGCGAACAGCGCGTCGTCGTCGGAGTCCTCGCGGTCGCCCGCGCCGCGGTTGAGCCGGTCGAGGCACACGTAGTTGTGCCGGCCCTTGAGCACGGCGTACGTCGGTCGCCGCTTCAGCACCGGCTCGAGCGAGTCCACGAGGCGCGGCAGGTCGCGCGAGACGAGCTGGTGCTGCAGCGCGAGGGTCGCGGTCGCGACGACGACGCGACGGTCGGGGTTCGTGGCGTGCAGCGCGGCAGGGACGAGGTAGGCGAGCGACTTGCCGGTGCCGGTCCCGGCCTGCACGAGCAGGTGCCCCGCGCCACCGAACGTCGCGGCGACCGCCTCGGCCATCGCGAGCTGCCCCTCGCGGTGCTCGCCGCCGAGCGCGTCGACGGCCGCGGCCAGCGCCACGGCCACCTCCGACGGCGCAGCGGCCTCCGACGCCAGGGCGACCTCCGACGGCGCAGTGACCTCCGATGGCGCAGCGGTGCCCTCGGCCGGAGGGACGTCGGGGGTGGTCACGCCCTGATCCAACCAGCCCGCGGCGACCCCGCGTCACGACCGTCCACCCCTCGCCCGAGGCAGCCACGCGTGGGCGCGGCTGCGGCTGTCGCGACGCTCCGCGGAACGGTCAGCGGACCTCGGCGCGCAACGGCGCGTGGTCGCTGGGGATCGCGGCGTCCGGCAGCCACAGGCCGGACCCGACCGGCGGCAGTCCGGCGGGCGTGAGCACGACCGACGCGGCACCGCGCACCGCGACGACGTCGAGCTCCCGGCACCTCCCGTTGGTCGCCGCGGTCGACCCGGCGGGCACGGCCTCGAACCCGCCGCGGCGCAGCACGTCACCGGTGCGGCTCGACCAGGCGGCGTTGATGTCGCCGAGGACGACAGCCGTGGCCGCGGCGGTCCGGTCCACCCAGCGGACGACCTCCTGCGCCTGCCGGACTCCCGCCAGGTGTCTGGCCGGCCATTCCGGGTCGAGGTGCACCGAGACGACCAGGACGCGCCCGACCCGTGCCGACGCCCACGTCCGACGCCCGTCGCTCGTCGCGCCCGTCTCCCCGTCCAGGTCGCGGCTGGTCGAGGCCAGCAGCACGCCGTCGCTCGACGACGTCCGGGGTGCGTGGACCACCGAGGCGCGCACCACGTCGCGCAGCCACTCGACCAGGTCCGCGTCGGCCTCCTGCACCGCGACGACGTCGCACTCGGCGAGCAGCTCGCGCAGCCGCGCGTGCACCCGCGGCGTGCGGGTCTCGGGCGCGAGGTCGTCGGGAGCGACACCGGCGTAGCGGTGCGGCAGGGCGTACGCCGGCGCCAGCACGTTCCACGTAGCGAGCCGGAGCACGGCTCGATCCTGCTCCGGCTCCTGGCCTCACGCGCGGGAACGGGTCAGGCGGTCCCGCCCAGTGCGAGACCCGACATCCGGGAAGGGACGAGGCCATCCCGCCCCAGTGCCAGGCTCCACGCGACGGATTCGTCAGGCCCTCCCGCCCCGACGCGGAGCAGCAGGCGCCGGGAAGGGGTCAGGCGGTGACGGCGCTCGCCCGGTGCGAGACCGGTCACGCGGGAACGGATCAGGCGGTGACGGCGCTCGCCCGGTGCGGACCGGTCACGCGGGAAGGGGTCAGGCGGTGACGGCGCTCGCCTCGGCGAGGTCACCGGCGAGCGGCTCGTTGACGCGGCCGACGATGTGCGTGCCCGTCTCGAGGTGCTCGACCGTCGCGAGCTCGCCCTCGCGGTGCGCGCGGGCGACGAGGTCGCCGCGGCTGTACGGGACGACGAGGTCGATCGCGACCGACGCGTGCGGCAGGTCGTTCTCGACGAGGGTCATGAGCTCGTCGATGCCCTCGCCGGTGCGCGCGCTCACGACGATCGAGTGCGGCTCACGGCGCTGCAGGCGGGAGAGGACGACCGGGTCCGCGGCGTCGGCCTTGTTGATCACGACGATCTCCGGCACGTGCTGCGCGCCGATCTCGGCGAGCACCGCGCGCACGGCGTTGATCTGCTCCTCGGGCGCGTCGTCGCTGCCGTCGACGACGTGCAGGATCAGGTCGGCGCCGGACACCTCCTCGAGCGTCGAGCGGAACGCCTCGACGAGCTGGTGGGGCAGGTGGCGCACGAAGCCGACCGTGTCGGCGACGGTGAAGTCGCGACCCGTGGGCGTCTGGGCCTTGCGGACCGTGGGGTCGAGGGTGGCGAACAGCGTGTCGTCGACGAGGACGCCGGCCCCGGTGATCCGGTTGAGCAGGCTGGACTTCCCGGCGTTGGTGTAGCCCGCGATCGCGACGCTCGGCACGCCGTGGCGACGCCGGTCCGCGCGTTGCGTGTCGCGCGCGGTCTTCATCTCCTTGATCTCGCGCCGCAGCTTCGCGACCGACGTGCGGATCCGACGTCGATCGGTCTCGATCTTCGTCTCACCGGGTCCGCGCGTGCCGACGCCGCCGCTCGAACCGCCTGCCCCACCGCCCTGCCGGGACAGCGACTCACCCCAGCCGCGCAGCCGCGGGAGCAGGTACTGCATCTGCGCGAGCGAGACCTGCGCCTTGCCCTCCCTGCTGCGGGCGTGCTGGGCGAAGATGTCGAGGATGAGCCAGGTGCGGTCGACGACCTTCACCTTGACGATGTCCTCGAGCTGACGCAGCTGGCCGGGGGTGAGCTCGCCGTCGCAGATGACGGTGTCGGCGCCCGTCTCGACCACGACCGCACGCAGCTCCTGGGCCTTGCCCGAGCCGATGTACGTCGCGGGGTCCGGGCGGTCGCGGCGCTGGACGAGCCCGTCGACGACGACGGACCCGGCGGTCTCGGCCAGCCGGGCGAGCTCGGCGAGGCTGCGCTCGGCGTCGCGCAGCGTCCCCTCGGTCCAGACGCCGACGAGCACGACGGTCTCGAGGCGGATCTGCCGGTACTCGACCTCGGTGACGTCGGTGAGCTCGGTCGACAGGCCCTGGACGCGGCGGAGGGCGGCACGGTCAGAGAGGTCGAGCGCACCCGTGGTGGGGTCCTCGTCGAACACGTCGAGGTCGAGGTCGTCGGAAGGCGTGGTCATCGTGCCTCCAGGGTCGCACGCCCGGCGTACCCCCCGCGAACCGGAATTCCGCCCCGCCACCGCCCCGAGGCCATCAGCCACGACCCCGCGGACCCAGGTTCCGCCGTGAATGTGCCCCCGACTGCGCTAGAAGCAGTCGCGCTTCCCCCGCTCGTCCCCAGCCCGTCCGGCCGGCACTCGAGCTGGGGAGCCTGGGCTGCTTCTAGCGCAGCTCAGGGCACATTCACGGCCAATAGGGGGCCGCCCCGGCGGACGACGGGGGTCAGGGGGTGGCGGGTGGGAAGGCCAGGGCGCTGGCCTCGGTGAGGAGGGCGAGCAGCTCGACGCGCTCGTCGTGGCCGAGGACATCCCAGGACGGCGTGACGAGGCGGTCGGTGAGCGCCTCGGCCTCGGACCGCGCGGTCACCAGGCCGCTCACGTCCTCGAACGGCTCCTCCCAGCCGTAGAACGTCGCATTCCCCGTGCCACCCGCGCCCGCGAGGATCGCCTGCAGCGGCGAGAGCCCGGACGCGACGACGGCGACGAGGTGCATCCCGCCGCGGTACTCGCGCAGCACGTGCAGCAGCTGCGCCATCCGGCCGAGGTCGTCCGCGGGCAGCGGCACCGCGCGCCAGCCGGCGAAGAGCGGCAGGGCCGCGACGTCGGTGCCGTCGACGACCCAGCCGAGCAGCTCGGCGAGCCGGCCCGCGCCGGCGAACGACTCGAGCCGCGCACGGCCCCACTCGCGGCAGACCTCGGCGTAGCCCTCGCGGGCGGTCGCGACGTCGATGGCCGTGCGCGCGCCTTCCCACGCCTCGCGCACCACGTCGACGGGGAAGAAGCCGAACGCCGCGGTGACGACGTCGGCGTCGACGTCACCGAGCACGCTGCCGCGCCCGACGAAGTAGCCCTGCCATCCGCGCAGGCCGTGCTGCTTGCTGAACGCCCTCGCCTGCGGCGAGATCATGTAGCCGCTGCCGAGCTCCTGGATCAGCGGCCCGCACGCGGCGGCGAAGCCGGGACCGTCGTCGACGTAGATCTCGTTGTCGCTCTCGCTCACGTCATCACCCCGGGGCTGGACCCGTCACGTATCTGATTGTCGCTCAAGCGATCTCCCCGATCGTGGCCGACGCGACGAGCACCGCAGGACCGCGCAGCTCGAGATGACCGTCGGCCCGGCGCGTCACGACGACCGTGCCGCCGGGGACGTCGACGGTGTACGCCGTCTCCACGGGCGCCTCGTCGCGGGCCGCCGCGGCGACCATCACGGCGCACGCGCCGGTGCCGCAGGACAGCGTCTCGCCGACGCCGCGCTCGTGGACGCGCATGCGCACGTGACGCTCCTGGTGCGCGCCGACACGGAGCGCGAACTCGACGTTGACGCCGTCGGGGAACATCGCCCGCGGCTCGACGCGCGGCGGCACCGTGAGGTCGAGCGCGGTGAGCTCGTCGGCGTCGTCGAGGAACACGACGCAGTGCGGGTTGGGCACGAGGATGCCGCTGCCGTTCCAGGCGGTGTGCCCGACGCTCACGACCGGCATGGCACGAAGCCGCGGCGTCGTCGCCGTACCCATGTCGATCGTGACGTCGCCGTCGCTCTCGATCCGCACCGCGCAGGCCCCGCCGCGCGTGGCGATGGCGAACTCCGTGCCCGTCTCGAGCCCGGCGTCGACGAGGTAGCGAGCGAACACGCGCGCGCCGTTGCCGCACATCTCCGCGACGCTGCCGTCGCCGTTGCGGTAGTCCATGAACCAGCGCGCGGCGTCGGCCTGGTCGGCGACCTCCGGCGACATCGCGGTCGGTACGACGCGGAGCACGCCGTCGGCACCGAGCCCGGAGTGCCGTTCGCACAGCGCGCGGACCTGCGCGGGCGTGAGCTCGATCGCGGCGTCCGGGTCGGGCACGAGAACGAAGTCGTTGCCCGTGCCGTGCCCCTTGAGCACGCGCGTCCCGCGCAGCTGGGCGAGGGCCTCGGCCGGGGACGTCACGCGCCCGAGCCTACGCGGCACCGTCCCGCACGCGAGTTACACGTCCAACCGACCGGTTCGAGACCCTGAATAGGTCGGTTGCAGGTGTAACTCGGGGACTGTCCGGCGCCTGGGCCGTCAGGACTGCGTGGCGGCTCGGGCGCGGGCCTCGGCGTAGGCGGCGTCGACCAGCTCGAGGACGCGCGGCCAGGCCTGCTCCGGCTCGGTCTCGCGGTTGTGCCGCGCGATGCGCTCGCGCAGGTCGTCGTCGCTCGCGATGCGCGCGATCGCGTCGACCATCGAGCGGTCGTCGGCCGCGAGCAGCCCCTCCCGCTCGTGGTGCACGAACGTCGCGATCCCGGTCGAGGCGTACGCCAGCACGGGGAGGCCGGCCGTGCGCGCCTCGAGCGCCGCGATGCCGAAGGACTCCAGCCGGGCCGGCGCGATGAACGCGTCCGACGCCGCGAGCGTCGCACGCACCTGGTCGGGCGTGAGCCGGCCGGCGAGGTCGACGACGCACGTGCCGTAGGCGAGGCCGTGCCGCCCGATACGCCGGCTCACCTGGGCCGTCACGGGCCCGTCGCCCACGATCGTG
>JAJXTD010000087.1 GCA_021784035.1 Actinomycetes bacterium
GCACCACTGCCGCCGCCATCGTGATGCTGGGCATGCCGGCGCTGACCATCGCGCCGGCGAGCGCGGCGCCGGTCCCGACGCTCGGCGGGTTCGAGCTCGACGGCAACCTGATCAACGACGGCAGCGGCCAGGACTGGGCCGACCTCGCGCCGGGCGACCTCAACTTCAGCACCATCCTGGACACCGACTCCAGCGGCCACGACGACACGACATTCCAGTCGTCGTCGAAGGAGTACGACGCGACGGGCACCCAGAACGGCTGGCCGAACTGGAAGTACGGCGGCGGCCAGGCCGCGCCCAAGTCCGACTTCGGCCGGGTCGCGATCTACACCAAGGTCGTCGCGCCGGGCAGCCCCGGATTCGTCAATGGTGATGCGTTCACCTACGTGGCGTTCGACCGCGACAAGTCGTCCGGCACCGACAAGTTCGCCTTCGAGCTCAACCAGGCCTCTCAGCCGTCCGGCCAGGAGCTCAATGCGAACCCCGTTCGCAGCCAGGGCGACATCCGCTTCATCGTGTGGGACCAGGGCGGCGGCAAGATCACGCTCACCCCGGACGCGAGCAACCCCGACGTTGGCATGTACGTGTGGGACGACCCCAACGTGCCCAACAACCCGCTGCACGACCCGCCGATCCACAGCGACTACCCGCCCGGTGGCGTGGACGCGAACCAGAACGGCTCCTGGGTCAAGATCACCCCGCCGTCAGCCGCGTTCGTCGGTGCCGTGAACACCGCGCCGGTCGACGTTCCCGCGTGGTGGGCAGCCGGCGGCAACCCCGACCTCGACAAGAACGGCCAGATCCCGGCGGACAACTTCGTCGAGTTCGGCTTCGACCTCGGCGCCTTCGGCGCGCTGCTCGGCTGCCCCTCCCAGGGCTACAGCGTGGGGAACCTCCGCTCCATCACCGGTACCGGCACGACCGGCGCCCTGGTGGACTACGTCAAGGAGCAGCCGGCCCGCATTCCCTCCGAGTGCTCCTCGCTGACGATCAACAAGTGGAACGCCGACAAGAGCGCCAAGCTCGCGGGTGCCACCTTCACGATCACGCCGGACCCGACCCCCGGGACGTCCGACACGGGCACGAGCCTCGACGTCACGGACGGCGTCAACACGACCAATGCGCAGGGGATCGTCGTCGGTGACTCCGACGGCGTCGCCAACGGCGTCATCACGATCAACCCGGCGAAGCCGGGGAGTTACACGATCACCGAGAAGACGGCCCCGGCCGGCTACATTCTCATCACCGGCGTGAGCGAGCCGGTCACTGCCGTGGCGCTCCAGACGACACCCCCCGTGGACTTCGTCGACCCGCTGGGCAAGATCAGCTGGACGAAGAAGTATGGGACGAGCCCCAGCTACTCCGACCCGGCAGCCGCCGGCGCGACGTTCCAGGTGGTCCGCACCAACACCGCTGGCGCCCCGACGCTGACGGCAGCCCAGTTCACGGCGATCACCGGGCTCAGCACCACCTTCACGGTGACCGACAACGACACGCTGGACCTGAACAAGACGCTCGGGCAGTTCGAGCTCGGTTCCCTCCCGCAGGGCACGTACACGATCACGGAGATCACACCCCCGGCCGGCTACTCGCTCGACTCGAGCACCGCCGTCGCCGTGGTCCCCGCCCAGCTGGCGAACGTCGCGGACGCGAACGCGCCCAACGTCGCGCAGAAGGACGGCGCCGACTACACCTTCGCCGACACCCGGCTCCCCGTCGTCATCACCGTTCAGAAGATCGGTGCTGACACCCACCAGCCCGTCCCGGGGGCCACGTTCGACGTGTACAAGAACGGCACGAAGTTCGCCACGCTGACCACGGGCGCCTCCGGCACGTCGACGCTGTCGGTCGACTGGGGCGCGTCGTACTACGCCATCGAGACGGGCGCGCCGGCGGGGTACAACCTGCCCGACGACCCGAAGTCCAACACGATCACGCTCAGCGCGCAGGACGCCACCGACCAGGCCGCCGACGGCACCCTGGCGTTCGTCCTGTCCGTGACCGACCCGCGCGCCGGGATTTCCACGCAGGCGCTCACCCCGGTCACGCTGCCCGGCAACACGATCACCGACACGGTGACGCTCACCGGCCTCAACGCGAACGCGGCCGGGGCGGTCACGTTCAGCCTCTACGGTCCGTTCTCCTCCAACACGCTCACCACCGTGTGCACCGGCACACCGGTCTTCACCGCGACGCTGAACGTGTCCAACCCGACCAACGGCACCTTCACGGGGACGTCGGCGGCGTACAAGCCGACCAAGGTCGGCTACTACTACTGGCTGGCGTCGTACTCGGGCGACCTCAACGGCAACCGCGCCATCTCCGGCACCTGCGGCGACCCGACGGAGATCAGCGAGGTGAAGCCGGCGGTCGGTGACATCGTCACCACGGCCTACCCCACGACGGCGTCGCAGCCGCACCTGCCGTCCGCGCAGCTCTACGACAACGTGGCGCTGACCGGTCTCACCGCCGACGCCTCCGGCACCGTGACCTTCACGGTCTACGGCCCCTACGCCGACGGCGTCGCGCCGAACTGCTCGGTCGACGCACCCAAGGCCACCTTCACGGTGAACCTGCCGACGACCGGGGACCGCTCGAGCGTCAGCCTCAACTCGTACGCCGACACGGCGCACGGGACGAACGGCTACTTCGTCCCGACCACGGTCGGCACATACTTCTGGAAGGCCGTCTACTCCGGCGACGACAACAACGTGAGCCGCACCGAGGTCTGCGGGTCGCCGAACGAGGACACCAAGGTCCTCAAGGCCGTGACGACCACCACGACCACGTCCTCGCAGGTCAAGGACGAGGTCTCCGCACAGAAGCTGCCCGGCGTCACCGTGGGTGACACGGCGACGGTGACCGGTCTCAACACCGGCGTCGCCGCCGGCGGCGACGTCACCTTCCGCCTCTACGGCCCCGTCGTGGACGGCATCTGCCCGGCGGAGGCTCTCTACACGAGCAGTCCCGTCACGCTGCACGACAACGGCGACGGGACCGGCACCGCGTCGGTGTCGGGCGTCGCGGTCGCGAACGCGGGGACGTACTACTGGACGGCGACCTACTCGGGTGACGCCAACAACCTCGGCTCGCACGACGGCTGCGGCGAGGCGTCCGAGAAGATCGTGGTCACCCCGGCCACCCCGGCCATCTCGACGACGGCCACGTCCGGCCAGCTGCCCGGCGCGTCGATCCACGACACGGCGACGCTGACCGGCCTCACGCCGAACGTCGACACCTCGAAGACGGTGACGTTCTCGCTCTACGGCCCGGGTGACCTCACCTGCTCGGCGACGCCGGTCTTCGCCGACACCGTGGCGCTCTCCAGCGGCACCCTCGTCGGCGGCGAGTGGACGGGCACGTCGGCGTCGTACACGCCCACCCTCGCGGGTGACTACCACTGGATCGCGTCCTACGCGGGTGACCCGAACAACGTCGCCGTGAGCGGCGCCTGCGGCGACCAGGGCGAGACGTCGACCATCACCAAGGCGACGACGTCGATCGTCACCCAGGCGACCGACGGAGCTGCCCCGCTCGGCGCCGACCCGGCGTCGACCACGACGGTCTCCGACTCGGCCACCGTGTCGGGCCTGACCGCCGACGCGACGGGCACGGTCACCTTCACCCTCTACGGCCCGGTGAGCGACGGGAACGCCGCGAACCCGTGCCTGAACGAGAAGCCGCCGTCGACGCTCAACAACGTCTACTGGACCAGCACGGCGATCCCGCTGAGCGCCGTGTCCGGTGGATCTGCGACGGCCTCGACCGGCCCGGTGACGGTCAGCCTGCCGGCCGACCAGAACCTCGGCTACTTCTTCTGGGTCGCGTCGTACAGCGGTGACGACAACAACCTCACCGTGTCCGGCGTCTGCCCCGACCTGACCGAGCGCTCGATGGTCACCCGTACGGGTATCCCGCACCTCGACAAGTCCTCGCCGACCGAGAACACCACGGTGCTCCCGGGCGACACGATCCACTACGTCGTGACGCTCTCGAACACCGGCGGCCTGCCGGTGACGTCCAACCTCGTCGACACGCTGCCGGCCGGGGTCACCCCGGTGGTCGGGACGTTCTCGCCGAGCGTGCCGACGATCAACGGGTCGACGCTCACCTGGTCCAACGTCACGGTGGACGCCGGCCAGACGGTCGTCTTCGCCTACGACGTGACCGTGAACGCGGACGTCGCGGCGGGGACCCTCACCAACACCGCCACGTGGGCGGGCCAGTCCGACCAGACCGTCCACACCGTGGCACCGGCGACCCCGTCCCTGGACAAGTCGTCGCCCACCGAGTTCGGTTCCACGCACAACGCGAGCGGCAACGTGCTGCCCGGCGACACCATCCACTACGTCCTCACGCTGGGGAACACGGGCGGCGCGCAGGTCACGAGCGACCTGGTCGACACCCTGCCGAGCTGGGTGACGAACCCGCGGAGCTTCGAGGTCACGACCGGGAGCTACAGCCCGGCGATCCCGAGCATCTCCGGGTCGACCCTCACCTGGGCGAACGTCACGCTGGGCCACGACCAGAAGCTGGTCGTCGAGTTCGACGTGACGGTGGCGGCGGACGCACCGGCAGGTGACCTGATCAACCGGGCCACCTGGGCGGAGCAGACGGACACCACGAAGCACGTGGTCGCTCCGGGTGTCCCGACGTTCGACAAGTCCTCGCCGACCGAGCTGGGGTCCACCCAGAACCCGACCGGTGTGGTTCTCCCCGGCAGCACGATCCACTACGTGCTCACCTTGGGCAACACCGGTGCCGCGGCCGTGACGAGCGACCTGGTCGACACGCTGCCCACCTGGGTGTCGTCGCCGTCGAACTTCACGGTCACCCACGGGTTCGTCGTCCCGGCGACCCCGGCCCTGTCGAACGGGGGCCAGACCCTCACCTGGCCGTCGGTGACGGTGCCGCACGGTGACAGCGTCGTGATCGAGTTCGACGCCGTGGTGTCCGCGGACGCGCCGGCCGGCAACCTGGTCAACTCGGCCACCTGGGACGAGATCGTCGACACCACGACCCACGTGGTGGAGCCGGGCGTGCCGGGGATCGACAAGTCCTCGCCGACCGAGAAGGGCTCCGAGGGCAACCCCTCGGGCGTCGTCCTCCCCGGTGACCCGATCGACTACACCGTGTCCGTCACCAACACCGGTGGCGCGGCCGTCACGAGCGACCTCGTCGACACACTGCCGGCGGGCGTGACCGTGGTCGCCGGCTCGTTCAACACGGACCCGACGACCATCAACGGCTCGGTGCTCACCTGGACGGACGTCAGGGTGAACGCGGGCCAGACGGTCTCGTTCACCTTCCAGGTGACCGTGGACGCGAACGTCACCCCGGGTGACCTGCGCAACGACGCGACGTGGGCCGGACAGTCCGACCACACGATCCACGTCGTGGAGCCGGGCGTGCCGCACATCGACAAGTCCTCGCCGACCGAGAAGGGCTCGGTGGACAACCCCTCGGGCAACGTCGACGCCGGCGGGACCATCGCCTACACGATCAAGATCAGCAACACCGGTGGCTCGGAACTGACGAGCGACCTCGTCGACACCCTGCCCGCGGGCGTGGTCCCGGTCGACGGCTCGTTCAGCACCGCACCGTCCTCCTTCGACGGCACGACGCTGGTGTGGAAGTCCATCACCTTGGCGCCGGCGGCGACGTTCTCGGTCACCTTCCAGGTGACCGTGGCTGCCGGTCACAGCGCGGGCGAGCTGGTCAACACCGCGACCTGGTCGGGACAGTCCGACCAGACCGTGCACGTGGTCCCGCCCGGCATCCCCGGCCTGGACAAGTCCTCGCCGACGGAGCAGGGCTCGGTCAACAACCCGAGCGGCAACGTGAACCCCGGTGACACCATCCACTACAGCGTCCTGCTGTCGAACACCGGTGGTAGTGCGATCACGAGCGACCTCGTCGACACCCTGCCGGCCGGGGTCACCCCGGTGGCCGGGACGTTCTCGCCGAGCGAGCCCACGATCAACGGGTCGACGCTCACCTGGTCGAACGTGACCGTGGGAGCTCAGTCCACGGTGCAGTACACGTTCGACGTGACCGTGGACGTCACGGCGGCGGCCGGCTCGCTGGTCAACACCGCCACCTGGGACGAGAAGGCCGACACGACCACGCACAACGTGGTCCTGCAGCCGGTCGTCGCGCCCAACCCGACGCTCGTCAAGACCGCCGACCCGGCGACGGGGACCGCGGTCGAGCGGGGCGGCGTCGTCACCTACACGGTCAAGGTGGGCAACACCGGCTCCGGCCCGGCGTTCGGTGACCTGGTCGACACCCTGCCCGCAGGCGTCGACGCGGTGGCCGGCAGCTTCACCAAGGACGGCGTGGCCATCGCGCCCGACTCGGTCACGGCGACGACCATCACGTGGAAGAACGTGACGGTGCAGCCCGGCCAGACGATCACCTTCACCTACCAGGTGACGGTGCGGTCCGACGCTGTCGGTCCGAACCTGGTCAACACGGCGAAGTGGCTCGGCCTGGTCTCCTCGACCAGCCACCCGCTGACCATCCCGCAGCTGCCGAGGACGGGTGCTCCGTTCGACCCGGTCTCGGTGGCCCTGTGGGCCAGCCTGCTGCTCGCGCTCGGCGTCATGTTCCTCGTCTTCGGACGCCGGAAGGACGAGTACGAGGGGTAAGCCCCCGCGGCGGTCGTGACTCCTAGGAGCCCCGAACCCGTCGGAGCGAACGGCCGGTGGACCTGGTCCACCGGCCGTTCGCCGTCGTGCGTGCCGGCGTGTCCGCGGGGAAGCGCGGTCATCGCCGTCCGACGGCCCGACCCCGGCCCGCGCCCGCGTACCCTGCCGGCATGGAGCAGCGCGCACTCGCCGGTCACGAGGTGTCCGTCGTCGGTCTCGGCACATGGCAGCTCGGCTCGGACTGGGGGGACGTCGACGAGGACAGCGCCCTGGACGTCCTCGACGCCGCGATCGGCGCGGGGGTCACGTTCCTCGACACCGCCGACGTCTACGGCGACGGCCGCAGCGAGCGGCTCATCGGGCGCTGGCTCGCCGCCCATCCCGGCTCCGGGGTCATGGTCGCCACGAAGATGGGGCGGCGGGTCGAGCAGCGGGTGGAGAACTACTCGTCCGACGCGATGCGCGCGTGGAACGACCGCTCGCGGGAGAACCTCGGCGTCGACACGCTCGACCTGGTCCAGCTGCACTGCCCGCCGACGGCGCTGTACGCCGTCGACGCCGTGTTCGACGATCTCGACGCCATGGTGGCCGAGGGGCGCATGGCGGCGTACGGCGTCAGCGTGGAGACGTGCGACGAGGCGCTCACCGCCATCGCGCGGCCGAACGTCGCGAGCGTGCAGATCATCCTCAACGCCTTGCGGCTCAAGCCGCTCGAGCGGGTGCTGCCCGCGGCGGCCGCCGCGGGGGTCGGGATCATCGCGCGGGTGCCGCTCGCCTCGGGCCTGCTGTCCGGGCGCTACGACGAGACGACCACGTTCGCCGCCGACGACCACCGGACCTACAACCGGCACGGCGAGGCCTTCGACGTCGGCGAGACCTTCTCCGGGGTGCCCTACGACGTGGGCCTGAAGGCCGTTCGAGCGCTGTCCACCGCTGTGCCCGCGGGAGCCACGACCGCGCAGTTCGCGCTGCGCTGGATCATCGACCAGCCGGGCGTCACGACGGTCATCCCGGGTGCCCGGAACCGGGAGCAGGCGCTGGCGAACGCGTCCGCGGCCGGGCTCGCCCCGCTCACGCCGGAGGCGCTGGACGCCGTCCGCTCGGTGTACGACGAGTACGTCCGCGCCTCGGTCCACGACCGCTGGTGACCCCGTGCGACGGCTGAGGGCCGCCGACCTGGTGGTCGGCGGCCCTCAGCGAGGTCGGGTCGGGCTCAGTCGGCGATCTCGGTGGTGGCCGGCTCGGTGAGCTTCGTGGTCTCGTCCTGGACGTCGAGCGCGAGCGGACGCAGCCGGGCCTCGTGCTCCCGGAAGTGGTGACCGCAGAACAGGAGGTCGCCACCGGCCGCGAGCGTGACCCGGACGTACGCCTGGGCACCGCAGCGGTCACAGCGGTCGAGCGCCGTGAGCGGCGTGGTCGGGCTCAGGGTTGGGGTCATCCTGGGTACCTCCTGGTCGGTGTCCATCCTCGCACGGCACAACGTCGAGCACCGCCCGGGCCATCCCCGGTTCGCCTCCGGCGTAAGCCGATCGTGACCTGGATCACCCCCCGGCGCCAACGATGTGGCTCGGCGTGTCGCGGCGAACACGCTCCGCAGGGACCGTCCCCCGCGGGTCGCCCGGCCCGTCCGGCGTGGCCGCACCGGCCCGGTCGGACCCGCCGACTACCCTGACGGACATCCGCGGCCCGCGCCGGCCCCGGTCCCGTCCGCCCTCGTGTCGTCCGGAGCGTGCCGCACCATGACCGCCCAGCCCGTCACCGCCCGCGCCAGCACGGTCAAGGGCGGCTACTCGGCCAAGCACCTCTCGGTGCTCGAGGGGCTCGACGCCGTCCGCAAGCGTCCCGGCATGTACATCGGCTCGACCGACGGCCGCGGCCTCATGCACTGCCTGTGGGAGATCATCGACAACTCCGTCGACGAGGCGCTCGCCGGCCACGCGCACCGCATCGACGTCGTCCTCCATGCGGACGGCTCGGTGGAGGTCCGGGACGACGGGCGTGGGATCCCGGTCGACGTCGAGCCCAAGACGCGGCTGACCGGCGTCGAGGTCGTCATGACCAGGCTGCACGCCGGCGGGAAGTTCGGCGGCGGCTCCTACACCGCGTCGGGTGGCCTGCACGGCGTGGGCGCCTCGGTGGTGAACGCGCTGTCCGAGCGCCTCGACGTCGAGGTCGACCGCGACGGCAAGATCCACACGATGTCGTTCCAGCGCGGCGTCCCGGGCATCTTCGACGGCGCCGGCCCGGACGCACCGTTCACGAAGAAGTCCGGCCTGGCGGTCGCCGGCCGGGCGCGGAGGGGCGTCACCGGGACGCGCACGAGGTACTGGGCGGACCGGCAGATCTTCATCAAGGACGCCGAGTTCGACGTCGAGGCGCTGCGCGCCCGCGCCCGGCAGACCGCGTTCCTGGTGCCCGGGCTCACCATCGAGATCCGCGACGAGCGCCACGACGAGCCCGCCGTCGAGACGTACTGCTTCAAGGGCGGCATCACGGAGTTCGTCGACTACCTGAGCAAGGACGAGCCGGTCACCGGCGTGCTGCGGCTCAAGGGCTCGGGCCACTTCAAGGAGACCGTCCCCGTGCTCGACGGCAAGGGGCACATGACGTCGCAGGAGGTCGAGCGCGAGCTCGGCGTCGACGTCGCGCTGCGCTGGGGCACCGGCTACGACACCGACATCCGCAGCTTCGTCAACATCATCGCGACGCCCAAGGGCGGCACGCACGTGAGCGGCTTCGAGCGGGCGCTGGTCAAGACGGTCAACGAGCAGCTGCGCGCGCAGAAGACCCTGCGCGCGAGCGAGGACAACGTCGTCAAGGACGACATCGTCGAGGGCCTCACCGCGATCGTCACCGTGCGCCTGTCCGAGCCGCAGTTCGAGGGCCAGACCAAGGAGGTCCTCGGCACGCCCGCGGCCACGCGCATCGTGTCGCACGTCGTCTCCAAGGAGCTCGCCGCCTGGATCCAGACGCCGCCGCGCGGTGACAAGCTCGTCGTCAAGGCGGTGCTCGACAAGATCGCGAGCGCCGCCCGCACGCGGATCGCCGCGCGGGCGCACCGCGACGTCCAGCGCCGCAAGAACGCGCTCGAGTCCTCGGCGCTGCCGGCCAAGCTCGCCGACTGCCGCAGCGACGACGTCGAGCGCAGCGAGCTGTTCATCGTCGAGGGGGACAGCGCCCTCGGCACGGCCAAGCTCGCGCGCAACGCCGAGCATCAGGCGCTCCTGCCGATCCGCGGCAAGATCCTCAACACGCAGAAGGCGTCCGTCGCGGACATGCTCAAGAACACCGAGTGCGCGGCGATCATCCAGGTGATCGGCGCAGGCTCGGGCCGCACGTTCGACCTCGGCCAGGCGCGCTACGGCAAGATCATCCTGATGTCCGACGCCGACGTCGACGGCGCGCACATCCGCACCCTGCTGCTCACCCTGGTGCACCGCTACATGCGTCCGCTGCTCGAGGAGGGCCGGGTCTACGCCGCCGTGCCGCCGCTGCACCGGTTCGACGTGACGAACCCGGGGGCGAAGAAGAACGACGTCGTCTACACCTACTCCGAGGAGGAGTACCGCCGCGTTCTGGCCGACCTGCAGGCCAAGGGGCGCTCGTTCAAGACCCCGCAGCGCTACAAGGGACTCGGCGAGATGGACGCGTCCCAGCTGCGCGAGACGACGATGGACCCGGCCACGCGCACCCTGCGGCGCATCACGATGGGCGAGGTAGACGCCGTCGCCGAGGTCTTCGACCTGCTCATGGGCAGCGACGTCGCGCCGCGCAAGGAGTTCATCGTCGAGGGAGCCGCCACCCTCGACCGCACCCGCATCGACGCCTGACCGCCCCCCACTTTCGCCGTGAATGTGCCCTGAACTGCGCTAGAAGCAGCCGAGGCTCCCCAGCCGGGGCGAGATCGGGGTGCTCGTCCCCGTCGGCGCTCACGTGCGCGCAGCCCGGGAGCTAGCCGAGCCCGAGCAGATCGCGCAGGGCGGCCACCGACGCGGACGGGTCCGTGGTGTCGAAGCGGAACCCGTGCAGCCCGGCGGCGCGAGCACCCTCGACGTTGACCGTGAGGTCGTCGACGAACAGCACGCGCGACGGCTCGACCCCGAGCAGCTCGACGGACGCCGCGAAGGCCCGTACGTCGGGCTTGCGCACGTCGATGTCGAGGGAGTCCACGATCCGCTCGAAGTGGCCGGCGTACTCCCAGGTGTCGCGCCAGCCCACGCCGAGGAACTTCGTCGCGTCGTTGGTGAGCACGGCCTGCCGGTAGCGCGCCGCGATGTCCGCGAGCAGGGCGAGCACCACGGGGCGGCCGCGACCCTGCCAGCCGAGGTCGCGCAGCGCGTCGTAGATGTGCAGCCCCGGAACGGACCGCTGGGCCAGCGCCTCGATGTCGCGCCAGTAGTCCGGCTCGTCCCGCTCGCCGGAGTCGACCGCGTCGTACGCCGGGTCGCGCTCGGCGGCGAAAGGGCCGCGTGGCAGCGTCCCGTGCGGGATCCCGGCGTAGGCCTCGAGCTCGTCGAACCGCTCGAACGGGCTCTGGTACAGCACCTGCCCGATGTCCCACAGCACCAGGTCGATGTCGGTCACGGGCGTGCCTCCCGGGCGTGGGCGAGCAGGAGCTCGCGGAGCGTCGGCTCGCGGACCTGGTCGGGGACCGTCACCGAGACGGCGTCGTCGACCACGGCGACGGGATACGTCGCGAGCGCCTCGCCCTGCGTGTCGTGCCGGCGTCCGGTGCGCACGTCGTACTGCCACAGGTGCGCGGGGCACGTGACGATGCCGTCGCGCAGCAGGCCACCGGACAGGGCCGTGCCGCGATGCCGGCAGGCGTCGTCCACGGCGTGCACCTCGCCGTCGACGAGCGCGAGCAGCACGGCGCAGCCGTCGGCCTCGAGGCGCAGCCGTCCCTGCGCGCGCAGCCGCTCGAGGTCGGCCGTGAGGATGCGGGTCATGGCAGCACGGCGCAGCCGTCGGCCTCGAGCCGAAGCCGTCCCTCCGCGCGCAGCTCCTCGAGATCCGCAGTGGACATGCGGGTCACGACGGGAGCTGGATGACGACGGCCTTGGACTCGGTGAAGAACTCCTCGGAGTAGGCGCCGCCCTCGCGGCCGATGCCGGAGTCCTTCATGCCGCC
>JAJXTD010000002.1:0-20927 GCA_021784035.1 Actinomycetes bacterium
CCGCGCGCGTGGGCCGACCGGGACCCCGACGCCGCGGCGCGCCTCGCGGCGGCGCGGGCCGGCCTCGCCCGGCTCGCCGAGCTGCACCACCTGCCGGTCGAGAACCTCGTGGCCCCCGACCTGGTACGCCGGCTGACGTGGACGCCCCCGGCCGTGGGCGACGCCGGGACCGTCGCCGAGGTCCTGCGCGCCGGTGGCGCCCGGCCGTGGCAGGTCGAGCTCGTCACGCCGGGGCTGGTGGAGGCGCTCGCCGTCACCGCCGCCGACGTGGCCGAGGACACAGCCGCCCGAGTTGATACGGCGTCGGAGGACGTGGTTAGGTAACCCTAACTTCGACGGGAGACAACCATGTTCGCGAACTACCTCATCGGCCTGCGCGAGGGTCTGGAGGCCTCACTCGTGGTGGGCATCCTGGTGGCCTACGTGGTCAAGGCCGGCCAGCGCAGCCGCCTCGGCGCGATCTGGGCCGGCACGGGCATCGCCGTCGCCGTCTCCCTCGCGTTCGGGGCCGCCCTCACCCTCACATCGAGCTCGCTGTCCGAGGAGGCCGAGCACGCGTTCGCGGGCACGATGTCCATCGTCGCCGTCGCGCTCGTGACCTGGATGGTCTTCTGGATGCGCCGGACCGCCCGCGAGATGCGCAGCGAGCTGCACGGCCGGCTCGACAAGGCGCTGCTCGGCGGCGGCGCGGCGCTCGGCATCGTGGCGCTGGTCGCCGTCCTGCGCGAGGGTCTCGAGACCGCGCTGTTCCTCTGGGCCGCGACGAGCGCCAGCGAGGGCACCGCGGCCGCGCTCGGCGGCGCGCTGCTCGGGATCGCGACCGCGGTCGCGATCGGCTGGGCGGTCTACCGCGGGGCCGTGCGGCTCAACCTCGCAACCTTCTTCACCTGGACCGGCGCGCTGCTCATCGTCGTCGCCGCGGGCGTCCTCGCCTACGGCGTGCGCGACCTGCAGGAGGCCGGCTGGCTCCCCGGCGGGGAGAGCTACGCGTTCGACGTGAGCGCGACCATCGACGAGCACGGGCCGCTGGGCACGCTCCTCGGCGGGTTCTTCCACTTCGACCCCGTCACCACCTGGCTGCAGCTCACCGTGTGGGTGGTCTACCTCGTCGTGACCCTCGCGGCCTACCTGCGCCCGCACCGGCCGCCGACACCGGCCGAGACGCCCGCGCCGCAGCGCACGCTCGTCTGAGCCGGCCGCACCCGGGCCCGCGCACGGTCCGGCCGGCCGGACGCGGGCCGGCGTCCGCAGCCCCCGTGACGCGGATCGTTACCGGCGAGTAGCATCGGACATTACCGGCGGGTAACCCCGCCTCCCTGCACCTCGCCCGTGAGGAGTCCGGAGTGTCCCCCACCACCCGCGCGGTGCGCGACGTCGTCCTCGTCGACGCCGCGCGCACCCCGTTCGGCAAGGCCGGTGCCACCGGCATCTACGCCGAGACGCGTGCCGACGACCTCGTCGTGGCCGTCTTCCGCGAGCTGGTCCGGCGCAACCCGGCGCTGCCGCTCGACCGCATCGACGACGTCGCCGTGGCCGCGACCACCCAGATCGGCGACCAGGGCCTGACCCTCGGCCGCACGGCCGGGCTGCTCGCCGGCTTCCCGCAGTCGGTGCCCGGCCAGTCGGTCGACCGCATGTGCGCCGGCGCGCTCACCGCCGTCACGAACCTCTCGAGCGGCATCGGCGTGGGTGCGTACGACGTCGTCGTCGCGGGCGGCGTCGAGCACATGGGCCGCCACCCCATGGGCGAGGGCATCGACCCGAACCCGCGGATCATCGCCGAGAGGATCGTCGACCCCGAGGCCCTGCTCATGGGCAAGACGGCGGAGAACCTGCACGACCGCTTCCCGCACCTCACCAAGGCCCGCGCCGACGAGTACGCCCTGCGCAGCCAGGAGAAGACCGCGAAGGCCTACGCCGACGGCATGATCCAGCCCGACCTCGTCCCGATCGCGGTGCGCTCGGCGGCGAACGGCTGGGGCCTGGCGACGGTGGACGAGCCGCCGCGCCCGGAGACGACGCTCGAGGGGCTGGCCGCGCTCAAGACGCCGTTCCGCCCGCACGGCCGCGTGACCGCGGGCAACGCGGCCGGGCTCAACGACGGCGCCACCGGCGCGATCCTCGCCGCGGAGTCCGTCGCCACCGAGCTCGGCCTCACCGCCAAGGCGCGGCTGGTGTCCTTCGCGTTCGCGGGCGTGGCCCCCGAGGTCATGGGCGTCGGGCCGGTGCCGTCCACCGAGAAGGCGCTCGCCCGGGCCGGGCTCACGATCGACGACATCGGCCTGGTCGAGGTCAACGAGGCGTTCGCGGTGCAGGTGCTCGCGTTCCTCGACCACTTCGGCATCGCCGACGACGACCCGAGGGTGAACCAGTTCGGCGGCGCCATCGCCGTCGGCCACCCCCTCGCGTCGTCCGGCATCCGGCTCATGGCCTACCTCGCGCGCGGCTTCGAGTCGCGTCCCGACGTCCGCTACGGGATCACGACGATGTGCATCGGCCTCGGCATGGGCGGCACGGTCATCTGGGAGAACCCCCACTACGACGGCAAGGACGCGTGAGCACCATGACCGACTCCACCCCCACCGCCGCCCCCGACGAGGTCGTGACGCAGGCGCTGGTGCGCCTCGTCGACCTCCCCGACGGCGCGGGACGCGCGGCGCTCGTCACGCTCGACAACGGCCACGACCACACCAAGCCGAACACGTTCGGGCTCGCTGGGCTGCGGTCGCTGTCCGACGCCCTCGACCGGGTCGAGGCCGCGGCCGCGGCCGGCGAGATCGTGGCCGTCGCGGTCACCGGCAAGCCGTTCGTCTTCGCCGTGGGCGCCGACCTCACCGGCGTCGCCCGGATCACCAGCCAGGACCAGGCGCGCACGGTGAGCGCGCTCGGCCACCGCGTCCTCCGCCGTTTCGGCGAGCTGACCATCCCCTCGTTCGCGTTCGTCAACGGCGCGGCGATGGGCGGCGGCCTCGAGGTCGCGCTCCACTGCACCTACCGCACGGTGTCCACCGGTGCCGGGCTGCTCGGCCTCCCCGAGGTCGGGCTCGGGCTGATCCCGGGCTGGGGCGGTGCCTACCTCCTGCCGCGGCTCGTCGGTCCCGCCACGGCCGTCAAGGTCATCGTCGAGAACCCGCTCAACCAGAACCGCATGCTCAAGCCGGCCGAGGCCCTCGGGCTCGGTGTCTTCGACGTCGCCTTCGAGCCCGCCGACTTCCTGGTGCAGTCGCTGCGCTGGGCCGCGTCGGTCCTGTCCGGCGGCACCGTCGTCGCGC
Organism: Actinomycetes bacterium; assembly: GCA_021784035.1. Classification (GTDB taxonomy): domain Bacteria; phylum Actinomycetota; class Actinomycetes; order S36-B12; family CAIYMF01; genus Longivirga. The sequence goes on from JAJXTD010000002.1 coordinate 3,273, forward strand.
GGGCCGGGCTCGCCTCCGAGGACGCGTGGGACGCCGCGGTCGCGGAGGGGCGCGCGTTCGTCGACGCCAAGCTGCACGGCGCGGCTCCCGCCCCCTCCCGCGCGTTGGACCTGATCGCGGCCGCGCGGACCGCCACGCGCGACGAGGGCTTCGCCGCCGAGGACGACGCCATCGCCGAGCTCACGATGAGCGACGAGCTGCGCGCGGGCCTCTACTCCTTCGACCTCGTGCAGCGCCGGGCGAAGCGGCCCGTCGGCGTGCCCGACCGCTCGCTGGCCCGACCGGTCACGAAGGTCGGCGTCGTCGGTGCCGGCCTCATGGCCGGCCAGCTCGCGCTGCTGTTCGTGCAGCGGCTCGAGGTCCCCGTCGTCCTCACCGACCTCGACCAGGCGCGCGTCGACAAGGGCGTCGGCTACGTCCACGCCGAGATCGACAAGCTGCAGGCGAAGGGCCGGCTCAGCGGCGACCGGGCGAACCGGCTGCGGGCCCTCGTGTCCGGGTCGATCACGAAGGACGCCTTCGCCGACGCCGACGTCGTCATCGAGGCCGTCTTCGAGGACCTCAAGGTCAAGCAGCAGGTGTTCGCCGAGGTCGAGGCCGTCGTGTCCGACACCTGCGTCCTGCTCACCAACACCTCGTCGCTGTCGGTCTCGGCCATGGCCGAGAACCTCCGGCACCCGGAGCGGGTGGTGGGTTTTCACTTCTTCAACCCGGTGGCGCTCATGCCGCTGCTGGAGATCGCGCGCGCCGAGCGCACCGACGACGCGTCGCTCGCCACCGCGTTCGCCCTCGGCAAGGCGCTCAAGAAGTCCTGCGTGCTCGTGCAGGACGCCCCCGGCTTCGTCGTCAACCGGCTCCTCACCCGGTTCCTCGGCGAGGTCATGGCCGCGTTCGACGAGGGCACCCCGTTCGAGGTGGTGAACACGGCGCTCGACCCGATGGGCCTGCCGATGTCGCCGTACGTCCTCCTCCAGCTCGTCGGCCCGGCGGTCGCGTTCCACACCGCCGAGACGCTGCACCAGGCCTTCCCCGACCGCTTCGCCGTCTCGGACAACCAGCGCCGCATGGTCGAGGCCGGCCGGACGACGATGCTCGCCTGGGACGGCGCGACCCCGCGGCTCGCCGACGACGTCGCCGAGCTGTTCGAGGTCGGCGACTCGCCGTCGTCGGCCGAGCAGGTTCGCCGGCGCGCCCTCGACGCGCTGGCGCAGGAGGCGCGGATCATGCTCGACGAGGGCGTCGTCGCCGCGCCGCAGGACCTCGACCTGTGCATGCTGCTCGGCGCCGGGTGGCCGGGTCACCTCGGAGGCATCACGCCGTACCTCGACCGCACCGGCACCAGCGAGCGCGTCACGGGCGGCCGATTCCTCCCGCCGGGCGTCGCCAGCGTCGGCTGATCCGCCCTCGCGTCCCACACCTGGGTCGCCCCCGCCTCCGGCCGGGCGACCCAGGTGCGCTGTGCCGACCCGGTTCGGCCGTGCGGGTGGCACCGCCCTCACGGAGGGTCACACCGTGCGTGCGATCTGTACCCACTGTCACCCGCCGGGCGGGTGGAACGGCCCGGCATCGGGCGTACGGTCGACCTGTGAGCGACGAGCGGGTGTCCACAGCGCTACGCCGCGCGGTGCTGGCCGTCACGCTCCTCGACCGCGGGCCACTCGCCGACCTCGAGGCCCGCGACGCGGGAGCGGTGCACACGCGCCCGCTCGACGGCAGCACGCTCACCATCGGCTGGGGCGAGCTCGTGCTCGCGGCCGGCGACCCCGCGCAGGCCGTCCCGGACACCACGGTCCAGCGGCGGATCGCCCGCTGGCTGCGACTGCGCGTCGCCCTGGACGAGATGCTGCACGCCGGCGCCGTGGTCGCTCCCGAGGCGGTCGAGGAGGTGCGGCTGCGCATCCTGTCCCGAGTCCGTCCCCGTGCCCTCCCGGCCGAGCACGCCCTGCACCCCGGCACGTGCTGGCCACAGCGCACCGTGCTCGGCGGCGCCCTCGACGTCGGCCTCGCGCTTCGCGGGTTCGACGACGACGGGCACGCCGACCCCGAGGCGGTGGGGCTCCTGCCCGCCTCGGTCCTCGTGGCGGCGCAGGTGGACCTCGGGCTCGCGACGGCGCGGGCCGACCGCTACCTCCAGGACATGGCGACCCTCGCCGGTGACCGGCTGCGTCGTGACCCCACCGCCGTCCTGCGCCCGCTGGGCGACGCCGACGTCCTCACCCTGCTCGCCTCGCGTGAGTTCCGGACCGCGCTCGTGGACGGCCAGGGCATGCGCTCGGCGGCGATCCCCATGCGCACCCGCGGGTGGCTCGACCTCGGCCGGCTCGACCCCGCGTTCGCGCTGTCGGCGTCGATGCTGACCGAGCCCGACGAGCGCGGCTTCCCGCGCCCGGTGCTCGTCACGGTCGACGAGGTGTCCCTCGTGCGGGCCGGCGGCGACCCCGTACGCCAGTCCCTGGCCGATCCGGCGCCGGCCGAGCCCCGACGGCCGGCGAGCCGCGGCGCCTGAGCGCCCGGGTCAGCCGGCGTCGCCCGAGCGCTCCACCTCGGTGGACCGACCGTCCGGCTCCGCATCCGACCGGCTCTGCGCCCGATGGTCGAGCCGTGCGACGGTCTCCACCACGGCCCGCGAGACGTCCTGCGCGGTGAGGCCGAGCCCGGCGAGCACGGCCGGGCGGGTCGCGTGGTCCAGGAACCGGCGCTCGATCCCGAAGTCGCGGAAGGCGACGTCGACGTCGGCGTCGCGCAGGGCCGCGGCCACCGAGGACCCGATGCCCCCCGTGCGGCCGTTGTCCTCGACGCTGACGACGAGCTGGTGGTCGCGGGCGAGCCGGACGACGGCCGCGGGCACCGGCGCGACCCAGCGCGGGTCGACGACCGTCACGGCGATCCCCTGCTGCGCGAGCCGGTCCGCGACCTCGAGGCACAGCGGTGCGAACGTACCCACGGACACGAGCAGCACCGTGGCGTCCGCGTCGCGACGCAGGACGTCGACGCCGTCGAGACGCTCGACCGCCGGGACGTCCACCCCGACCGCGCCCTTCGGGAAGCGCACGACGGTCGGCGCGTCGTCGACGTCGAGCGCCTCGACCAGCTCCTCGCGCAAGGTCGCGGCGTCGCGCGGCGCGGCGATGCGCAGGCCGGGGACCACCTGGAGGATCGACATGTCCCACATGCCGTTGTGGCTCGGACCGTCGTCACCGGTGACGCCCGCCCGGTCGAGCACGAACGTGACGCCGGCGCGGTGCAGGGCGCAGTCCATGAGCACCTGGTCGAAGGCCCGGTTGATGAACGTCGCGTAGACGGCCACGACCGGGTGCAGGCCGGCGTAGGCCATGCCGGCGGCGCTCGTCGCCGCATGCTGCTCGGCGATACCGACGTCGTAGGTACGGTCCGGGAACTGCTCGCAGAAGCGGTCGAGGCCGGTCGGCCCCATCATCGCGGCCGTGATGGCCACGACGTCCGGGCGCAGCCGCCCCTGCGTCACGAGTTCGTCGGCGAACACGCTGGTCCACGTCGGTCCGCCGACCTTGAGCGGGAGGCCGGTCTCCGCGTCGATGACGCCGACCGCGTGGAAGCGCTCGGCGTCGTCGAGCTCGGCGGGGCGGTAGCCCCGGCCCTTCTCGGTGATGACGTGGACCAGGACCGGGCCCGGGTAGCTCCGGGCGCGGGAGAGCGCGTGCTCGAGCGCGACGCAGTCGTGCCCGTCGACCGGGCCGATGTACTTGAGCCCGAGGTCCTCGAACATGCCCTGCGGGGCGAGCACGTCCTTGAGGCCCTTCTTGATCCCGTGCAGCGTCTCGTAGACCGGCGGGCCGACCAGCGGGGTGCGGCCGAGCACGGCCTTGCCCCAGTCGAGCGCCCGCTCATAGCTGCGCGCCGTGCGCAGGGTCGCGAGGTGCTCGGCCAGCCCCCCGATGGTCGGCGAGTAGGACCTGCCGTTGTCGTTGACGACCATGACGAGCGGCCGGTCCGGCGCGGCCGCGATGTTGTTGATCGCCTCCCAGGCCATACCCCCGGTGAGCGCCCCGTCGCCGATGATGCCGACGACGTGGCGTCGGCCGAGGGCACCGGTCTGCTCGAAGCCCTTCGCGATGCCGTCCGCCCATGACAGGGCGGTCGAGGCGTGCGAGTTCTCGACGACGTCGTGCTCGGACTCCGCCCGGCTCGGGTAGCCGGACAGGCCGCCGGCCTGCTTGAGGTGCTCGAACCCGGCGAGGCGCCCGGTCAGCATCTTGTGCACGTAGCTCTGGTGGCCCGTGTCGAACACGAGGACGTCGTCCGGGGAGCGGAACACGCGGTGCAGCGCGATGGTCAGCTCCACGACCCCGAGGTTGGGACCCAGGTGGCCGCCGGTCCGGGTGACCTTCTCGACCAGCTCGGCGCGGATCTCCTCAGCCAGCTGGGGCAGCTGCTCGGCCGGGAGTGCCCGCAGGTCCTCGGGCGACCCCAACCCGCGCAGGAGACTCATGCCCCGAGTCTAGGGACCGGACGCCCGGCCGCACGTCCTGACGCCGTACCGGTGTCGACCGTCACAGCGCCCTCGGCCACCGACGGGACGGGTCAGCGCGACCCCGACGCGACGCCGCGTCCGGCCCGGCCACGACCCGCGGCGATGACCCCCAGCGGGTCGTCGAGCAGCGGGGCGAATGCGGACTCGGCGGCGCCGAGCAGCGTGGAGTCGTCGCCGAGCGCCGGCAGCGCGAGCACGACGTGCTCCCCCGGCGCCCGCAGCGCGCTCGACAGCGCGGCCTCCACGTACTCGCGCGCGGCGGGCAGGATCTCGCGCAGGGTCCCGCCGAAGACCACGACGTCGGGGTTGAGGATGTTCACCAGGTTGACCACGCCCACGCCGAGCCACTCGCCGACGGTGCGCAGGCCGCGCGCCGCCACCTTGTCGCCCGCCCCGGCCCGCGCCACGATCTCGGCGACAGGCATCGAGGCCGGCGTGTGGGTCGCGAGCCGCAGCGCGGGCTCGCCGATCTCGGTCTCCCAGCAGCCGATGGCGCCGCACCGGCACGCGCGTCCGCGCGGGTTGACGCGCATGTGGCCGACCTCGCCGGCGTAGCCCTGCGCGCCCATCATGAGACTGCCGTCGACGACGATCCCGCCGCCGACCCCCACCTGGCCGGACAGGTAGATCACGTTCGCGGCACCCACCGCGCTGCCGCGCAGCCGCTCGGCGATGGCACCCAGGTCGGAGTCGTTGCCCACGACGACGGGTACGGAGAGCCCGAGCGCGCCGGCCAGGTGCTCCCCGAGCGGTACGTCGACCCACCCGAGGTTGGGGGCGAAGCGGACCAACCCGTCGGGCTGGCGCACCAGGCCGGGCACGCCGACGCCGACACCCACCATGACGGCGTCGCGCGGGGCCGCGCGGAGCAGCTCGTGGCAGACGTCGACGAGCTGGGCGACGATCCGGGTCTCGCGCTGCTGGCCCGGGCGGTAGCGGTGCTCGCGGCGCTCGAGCACCTCGCCGCCGAACCCGACGATGGCAGCGATCGTTCGGTCGACCCGCAGGTCGATCGCCAGGACGTAGGCGCTGGTCGCGACCGGCTCGACGCCGTAGGACGGACGCCCCACGCCGCGCCCGACCGGCTCGGTCTCGCGTACGAGGTCCGCAGCGACGAGGTCGGAGAGCAGACCGCCCACCGTGCTGCGGTTGAGCCCGGTGTGGCTCACCAGCTCGGAGCGGGAGGTCGACCCGTGGTCGTGCAGGAACCGGACGAGGGCCGCCAGGTTGTGGCGGCGTACCTCGTCCTGCGTGGCTCCGGCAAGGGACACGGGTCGACCTCCTTGGTGCGCGCCCTCAGGACGCGACGGCGCGCTTCCGCGACAGCGCGTCGACCGTGGCGGCCACGAGGAGCACGCCGCCGGTGACGATGAACTGGATGCCGGCCTCCTGGGTGATGAGCGGGAGACCGTTGGCGATCACGGCGACGACCAGTCCTCCGATGACCGCGTCCGACACCTTGCCCACCCCGCCGAACAGGCTCGTGCCACCGATGACGGCGGCCGCCACGGCGTAGAGCAGGGTCGTGGAGCCGCCGGTGGACGGGGAGATCGAGTTGTCGCGCGAGGCGAACAGGATGCCCGCCACCGCGGCCATCGTGGAGCAGGCGATGAAGCAGGCGATCTTCACGCCTCGCACGCTGATGCCGGCCCGGCGGGCCGCCTCGGCGTTGCCGCCGACCGCGTAGACGTGCCGTCCGAACGCCGTGCGGCCCAGGATGAAGGACAGCACCACGAGCAGCACGAGGATGATCGGGACGATGTAGGGGACGCCCTTGATCGAGGTGAGCTCCGGGTTGCGCGAGCGCTCCTGGTTGAGGAAGAACGTCGCCAGCCCGTACAGCACGCCGATCGAGACCACCTTGAACAGCCACACCGACGGCGCCTCCGCCGTCAGCCCGCCGGCGCGGCGGCGCTGCATGCGTAGCCCGGTCACCAGCGCGTAGCCGACGATGACGATCACGAACAGGATCCAGCCGCCGAGGGGCGAGAGGTTGTTGTTCTGGATCGCCAGGATCGTCGTGTCGTCGATGGGGATCGTGCCGCCCGACCCGATGATGAGCAGCATGAGCCCCTGCAGGGCCAGGAACATCGAGAGGGTGACGACGAACGACGGCGCGCCCAGCCGGGCGACCAGCAGGCCGATCACCACACCGATGACGACGCCGGTGACGATGCACGCGGCGAGGGACAGCGGCAGCGACCAGCCCTTCTGGGTCAGTCCCACGCCGAGGACCGCGGCGCACGTGCCGGCGGCGTATCCCGCAGAAAGGTCGATCTCGCCGAGCAGCAGGACGAAGACGAGGCCCATCGCGAGCACGATGATCATCGCGCCCTGCGAGAGCAGGTTCGCGAGGTTGAACGCGGAGAAGAACGTGCTCCCCTGCAACGCGGTGAAGAACAGGACGAGCACGATGAGCCCGAGTGCGGCCGGCAGCGAGCCGAGCTGGCCCCCGCGCAACCGCTGGACATAGTCGCGGAACGCCTGCGCGAGGCCCTCGTCCTCCGGCTGGACGCGGTCCGGCGCGTCGGTCGTGGTCGTGCTCATGCGGAGGCTCCCGTCTGCTGGGGGTGGAGTCCGAGGTCGCCGCTGCGCCCGGACGTGATCAGCTCGACGATCTGGCCGTGCGAGACGTCCTTGGCCTTCACCTGCGCGGCCATCTGGCCGAGGTAGAGCGCGGCGATGTTGTCCGCGACCTGCATGACGTCGTTCATGTTGTGCGAGATCAGGATGACGCCGAGGCCGTTGTCGGCCAGCCGTCGCACGAGGTTGAGGACCTGCTCCGTCTGCGCCACGCCCAGGGCTGCGGTCGGCTCGTCGAGGATGACGAGCTTGGAGTTCCAGAGCACGGCACGCGCGATGGCGACCGTCTGGCGCTGACCACCGGACAGGCTTGACACCTTCTGGCGCACGGACTTCAGGGTGCGCACGGAGAGACCGTCGAGGGTCTTGCGGGCCCGCGACTCCATGTCGTCCTCGTCGAGGGTGATGCCCCTCTTCTCCTCGCGCCCGAGGAACATGTTGTGGACGACGTCGAGGTTGTCGCACAGCGCGAGGTCCTGGTAGACCACCTCGATGCCCAGCGCGTTCGCCGCCTTGGGATCGTGCACGACGACCGGCTGGCCCTCGAACAGGTAGTCGCCGGAGTCGAAGCTGTAGATGCCCGCGACCCCCTTGATCAGGGTGGACTTGCCGGCGCCGTTGTCACCGACGAGGGCCGTCACCTGACCGGCGTAGACATCGAGGTCCACGCTGCGCAGGACGTGCACCGCGCCGAAGCTCTTGTCGATGTTGCGCAGCGACAGCAGCGGTGGTGGATCGCCCGCCGTGCTCGGCGCAGGGGTGGGACCGGACGACATGGACATGCGACACCTCGTGGAAGACGGCCGACAGCGACACTCGCAACAGGAGGATGGCGCGGATCGACGGCGCTGGTCGCCACTTCGCGACATCCGTACGCCCGGGCGCGCCGCAACCCCGTGGGGGCCGAACCTGAGGGGTGGTCACGGACCTGCGTCCGTGACCACCCCCTGTGGTTCAGATCAGCTGACGCCGTACTTCGTGCATGCGGCCTTGAGCGCGGCCGTGGTGCAGAGGTTGGCGGCGGTGGTGAAACCGTCGGCCACGACGTCCTTCACGTTCTCCGGGAAGATCGCGACCGGCTTGAGCAGCACCGAGGGCTTGGTCTGCCCCGGGTACGGCGTCGAGTCGGCGACTCCGGTCGGCTCCTTGCCGGTGGCGAGCGCGATCGCGAGCGCCGACGCGGCGTCGGCCTCCTGCTTGATCGCCTTGTACACCGTCACGCACTGCGTGCCGAGGAGCACCCGCTGCAGACCCTCGTCCGTCGCGTCCTGGCCGGTCACCGGGATCTTGCCGGCGAGGCCGTTCTTGGCGAGGACCGCGACCACAGCGCCACCGAGACCGTCGTTCGCCGCGTCGACACCGACGAAGTTCCCGTTGGCCTTGGTGAACATCTGCTCGAAGATCGTGCCCGCCTTGGTGTTGTCCCAGTCAGGGACGGACTGGTCGGCGGCGATGGTGTAGCCGGCGGCCTTGATGGCGGCCTCGTAGCCCTGCTTGAACAGCGAGGCGTTGTTGTCGGTCGGCGAGCCGTTGAGGAGCGCGACCGGACCCGAGGTCTTGCCGTTGGCCTTCATGCACTTGACGAGGCCCTCGCCCTCGGCGGTGCCGACGGCGATGTTGTCGAAGGACACGTAGTAGGACGCGCTGCCACCGATGGTGTAGCGGTCGTAGTCGATGGTCTTGATGCCCTGGGCACCGGCCTTCGTCTCGCAGGCCTTGCCGGTCTCGCTGTCCAGGTTCACCAGCACGAGGACCTTGACGCCCTCGTTGATCATCTGGTCGCAGAGCGTCGACCACTTGGCCTTGTCGCCCTGGGCGTTCTGGATGTCGGCCTTGACGCCGGCGGCGTCGAACGCCGCCTGCAGCAGCGGGCGGTCGTTGTTCTCCCAGCGCTTCGACGACGCGGTGTCGGGCAGGATCACGCCGACCTGGACACCGGCGGCCGCCGAGCTCGAGCCGCCGGACGCCGGGGCGGAGGAACCGCCACCGCCCGTGCTGCTGCCACAGGCGGCCAGCAGGAGGGATACGACCACGGCACCAACCGCGGCCAGGGAACGCTTGCTCATTCTCGTCCTTTCTCGCACGGGTCCGCCGTGCCGGAAGGCCCCGGGTGAGCCACCCGGGAGGGAGCACCGAGCGCGCCGATGGCGCGTCGGAGGAATGTTGCCAGCCCGAACATATTGGGTGGATGTGGCCCGGGCCACACTCATTCGATGTGAATTCGTTGTGTCCGGTAACAATTTCGTCACGCCCCGGCAACCTTCGGCCGCTATGTCCCGATTCGCCCCGTCCTGCACGTGACCGCTCCGTGACCTGGCCGGGCGGGCCTCAGAGCCGCGGGCGCCAGCGGGTGCCGCGCAGCGCCCCCTCGACCAGTGCCACCTCGCGAGCGGCCCGGGCCAGGCGCGCGCCCTCGGCCTCGAGCGCCCGCAGCGCGGCGTCGAGCACCTCGGGGTCGACCCGGTCGCGCAGCTCCCGCCGTGCCCCGGCGTAGGCAGCCCGGGCGCCCTCGAGCGCGGCGTCGACGTGGTGCGCGGCGAACCTCGCCAGCACCTCGGGGTGGCGCCGCAGGACGTCGTGCGCCCGGTAGTCCGCCGGGCACTGGTCGAGCAGCCAGGGAACCGCCGACTCCTCCCAGCCCGGGGCACCGGGCGGGCGTACGCCGCGCGGCCAGCCCGGAGGCGCGACGGGAGACGGCACGGACACAACCTACGCACGCCGTCGGACCGCGGTTCGCGGTGAGGGGGGCGTTTGTTGCGCTCTAGGCAACCAGGGCCACCCTCAGTGAGAACCTCCGGACGTGACGACGGCCCCTCACCTGGCGAGAGGTGGGGGCCGCCGTCGTCCGAGGCGTCGCGCGGGGCGCGACGGAGGGTCAGCTCGCGACGAGCGAGCGGAGCACGTACTGCAGGATGCCACCGTTGCGGTAGTAGTCGGCCTCGCCGGGCGTGTCGATGCGCAGCACGGCGTGGAAGTCGACGGTCGAGCCGTCGGCCCGGGCCGCCGAGACGAGCACCGTGTGCGGCGTACGGCCCTCGTTGAGCTCGGTGACGCCGGTGACCGAGAACGTCTCGGTGCCGTCGAGGCCGAGCGAGTCCGCCGACTCCCCCGCCGGGAACTGCAGCGGGAGCACGCCCATCCCGATGAGGTTCGAGCGGTGGATCCGCTCGTAGGACTCCGCGATGACCGCGGAGACACCGAGGAGCGCGGTGCCCTTGGCGGCCCAGTCGCGCGAGGAGCCCGAGCCGTACTCCTTGCCGGCGAGGACCACGAGCGGGATGCCGGCCGCGGCGTAGGCCTGGGCGGCGTCGTAGATGAACGCCTGCGGGGCGTCGGGCTTCGTGAAGTCGCGGGTGTAGCCGCCCTCCACGCCGTCGAGGAGCTGGTTGCGCAGCCGGATGTTCGCGAACGTGCCGCGGATCATGACCTCGTGGTTGCCGCGGCGCGAGCCGTAGGAGTTGAAGTCCTTGCGCTCGACGCCGTGCTCGGCGAGGTAGCGGCCCGCGGGGGTGTCCGCCTTGATCGACCCGGCCGGGCTGATGTGGTCCGTGGTGACGGAGTCGCCGAGCTTCGCGAGGACCCGTGCGCCGTGGATGTCGGCGACCGGCTCCGGCTGCGCGCCCATCCCGTCGAAGTACGGCGGCTTGCGGACGTACGTCGACTCGCTGTCCCACGCGAACGTGCTGCCGGTCGGCGTCGGGAGCGACTGCCACCGCTCGTCACCGGCGAAGACGTCGGCGTAGCGCGAGGTGAACATCTCGGCGTCGAGGCAGGAGTCGATCGTCTCCTGCACCTCGGCGGGCGACGGCCAGATGTCGCGCAGGTAGACCGGGTTGCCCTCGGGGTCGTGGCCCAGCGGCTCGGTCGTGATGTCGAGGTCCATCGTCCCGGCGATCGAGTACGCCACGACGAGCGGCGGCGACGCGAGGTAGTTCATCTTGATGTCGGGGTTGATACGCCCCTCGAAGTTGCGGTTGCCCGAGAGCACCGACACCACCGCGAGGTCCTCGGCGTTGACCGCGGCGCTGACCTCCTCCGGCAGCGGACCGGAGTTCCCGATGCACGTGGTGCAGCCGTAGCCGACGAGGTCGAAGCCCATCTTCTCGAGGTAGGGCGTGAGACCTGCCTTGTCGTAGTAGTCGGTGACGACCTTCGATCCGGGCGCCAGCGTGGTCTTCACCCACGGCTTGCGGGTGAGCCCCTTCTCGACGGCCTTCTTCGCGAGCAGCGCGGCGCCGACCATGACCGACGGGTTCGACGTGTTCGTGCACGACGTGATCGCCGCGATCGTCACGGCGCCGTGGCCGATCGTGACCTCCTGGCCGTCGATGGTGAACGTCGCGGTGCGCGCCGGGTCCGCGGTGTACGCCGGCAGCGCCTCCGCGAAGCGCTGCTTCGCCTCCGCCAGCACGACGCGGTCCTGCGGGCGCTTCGGCCCGGCGAGCGACGGGACGACGCTCCCGAGGTCGAGCTCGAGGTACTCGGAGTAGGTGGGCTCGTGCGCCGCGTCGTGCCAGAGGCCCTGCGCCTTGGCATACGCCTCGACGAGCGCGATCTGCGTCTCGGGGCGGCCGGTGAGCCGCAGGTAGCGCAGCGTCTCGTCGTCGATCGGGAAGATCGCGGCGGTGGAGCCGTACTCCGGGCTCATGTTGCCGATCGTGGCCCGGTTCGCCAGCGGCACGGCCGCCACGCCGTCGCCGTAGAACTCGACGAACTTCCCGACGACGCCGTGCTTGCGCAGCATCTCGGTGATCGTGAGGACGAGGTCGGTCGCGGTCGCCCCCTCGGGCAGCTGGCCGGTGAGCTTGAAGCCGACGACGCGCGGGATGAGCATCGAGACGGGCTGGCCGAGCATGGCCGCCTCGGCCTCGATGCCGCCGACGCCCCAGCCGAGGACGCCGAGGCCGTTGACCATCGTGGTGTGCGAGTCGGTGCCGACGCACGTGTCGGGGTAGGCCTGGCCCTTGCGCACCATGACCACGCGGGCGAGCGCCTCGACGTTGACCTGGTGGACGATTCCGGTGCTCGGCGGCACGACCCGGAACTCGTCGAACGCCGACTGGCCCCAGCGCAGGAACTGGTAGCGCTCGCGGTTGCGCTCGTACTCGAGCTCGACGTTGAGGCCGACGGCCTGCCTGCTGGCGAAGTAGTCCGCGATCACCGAGTGGTCGATGACGAGCTCCGCCGGGGCCAGCGGGTTGATCTTGTCCGGGTCTCCGCCGAGGTCCTTCATCGCCTCGCGCATCGTGGCGAGGTCGACGACGCAGGGCACGCCGGTGAAGTCCTGCATGATGACGCGGGCGGGCGTGAACTGGATCTCGTCGGTCGGCTCGGCCGAGGGGTCCCAGGAGCCGAGGGTGCGGATCTGCTCGGCGGTGACGTTCGCCCCGTCCTCGGTGCGCAGCAGGTTCTCCAGCAGCACCTTGTGGGTGAACGGGAGCCGGGCCGAGCCGGGCACGGCGTCGACCCGGAAGATCTCGTACGACGTGCCGCCGACCTCGAGGTCGGTGCGGGCGCCGAAGCTGTCCTTGCTCGCCATGTGACTCGTCCCTTCGTACCGCTGGTTCCGTCGTCCGCGGGAGAATTTATCTTGACGTCAAGATACTTCATCGTACCGAGCGGCGCCACCCTCCGGCGGCACCGGGTCACGCCGGCGGGAGGACCAGCGCGACGGCCTCGACGTGCTGCGTCATGGGGAACAGGTCGAAGCCGCGCACTGACGCGAGACGCCACCCCGCGGCGCGGAGGAACCCCACGTCGCGGCCGAGCGCGGCCGGGTCGCACGCGACGTAGGCGATGGCCCGGGGCGCGAGGTCGAGCACGCGGTCGAGCACGGCCGCACCCGCCCCGCTGCGCGGCGGGTCGAGGACGACGACGTCGACGGTGTCGATGGCGCCCGAGGCGAGCCAGGCCGCGACGTCGCCCTGGTGGATGCGCACCTGCGGGAGGTCGTGCAGGTTCCGCCGGGCGTCCCGGCAGGCACCGACCGAGGCCTCGACGGCGTCGACCCGGCCCTCCGGGCCCAGGCCCGCGGCGAGGCAGCCGGCGAACAGCCCGACCCCGGCGTACAGGTCGAGCAGGTGCTCCCCCGGACGGGGGGCCAGGACCTCGCGGACCGCGGTGACGAGGGTGTCGGCGGCTCCCGGGTGGACCTGCCAGAACCCGGCGCTCTGCACCCGCCACTCCCGGCCACCGGCGACCTCGCGCACCCAGGTGCGCCCACGCAGCCCGCGGACCGCGACGTCCGGGTCGAGCCCGGTCGTCCGCGCCGCTGTCGCGGGCTCGACGAGCACCGCCCGGTCGCCCCCGGAACCGGCGACGACCTCGATCTCCTCGGCCCCGGGCCAGGTCGTGCGGGTGACACCGACGCCGTCGACGGCGTCGGTGACCAGCGGGCAGCGCTCGACCACCTCGACGGCGTGCGAGCGGTGCCGGCGGAACCCGGTCCGGCCGTCGGGGGTCACGGCGTAGCGGACGCGGGTGCGCCAGCTGAGACCGGCGACGTCCCCGGGCACCGCCTCGACGTCCACCGCCCGGTCCAGCGGTACGCCGTCGATCACGTCGACACCGCCGAGCCGGTGCAGCTGCTCGCGCAGGATCCCCGCCTTGATCGCCCGTTGCGCGGGCAGCGCGGCGTGCTGCCAGTCGCAGCCCCCGCACCCGCCCGGGCGGGCGTGCGCGCAGGCCGGCTCGACCCGGTCGGGAGACGGCTCGACCACGGCCTCGACGTCGGCCCGCAGGTAGCGACCCTTCGCGCCCTGGCCGGTGACGACGACGTCCACCGTCTCACCCGGAAGCGCGTGCCGGACGAAGACGACGCGACCGTCGTGCCTGCCGACGCAGTGGCCGCCGTGGGCGGCCCGCTCGATCGTGAGGCGCATCCGGTCGCCCACCGACGGCACCCGACCGAGGGGACCCGCCCCGGGGGCGTCCGTCACGGACGCGGCGTGCCGTCGCCGGGCCGGTACTCCGCGGCGACGACCGCCTCCTGGATCTCGGCGTCCGGCTCGCCCCGGCGTACCGCACCGACGGCGACCGGGTCCGGACGGTCGGCGACGAGCTCGCTGGAGGCGAGCTGCCAGGGCACCGCAGTGACCATGACACCGGGCACGAAGAGCAGGCGCGACTTGAGCCGCAGCGCGCTCTGGTTGTGCAGGAGCTGCTCCCACCAGCGGCCGACGACGTACTCGGGCACGTAGACCACGACCAGGTCGCGCGGGCTCGCGCGGTGCAGGCTGCGCACGTAGTCGAGGATCGGGCGCGTGACCTCGCGGTACGGCGAGTCCAGCACCCGCAGCGGGACCGGGATGGCGCGGCGGTCCCACTCGGCGGTGAACGCCGCGGTCTCCGCGGGCTCGACGTCGACGGTGACGGCCTCGAGCGTCGACGGCCGGGTGGCCCGCGCGAAGGCCAGGGCCCGCAGGGTCGGCTTGTGCAGCTTGGCGACCAGAACGATCGCGTGCACCCGCGAGGGCAGCATGACCGACTCGCCCTGGTCCGCCGCGAGCTCGATCTTCACGTGCTCGTAGTGGTTGTGGATCGACTGCATGAGCAGGTAGAGCAGCGGCATCGCGATGCAGACGATCCACGCGCCCTTCGTGAACTTCGTCGCCAGGACGATGACGAGCACGCTCCCGGTCATGACGAACCCGACGGCGTTCACCACGCGGCTGCGCAGCATCTGCCGGCGTTCGGCCGGGGGCGGGTCCGCGCGCAGCAGCCCGTTCCAGTGCCGGATCATCCCGAGCTGGCTGAAGGTGAACGACACGAAGACGCCCACGATGTACAGCTGGATGAGGTTCGTCACCTCGGCCTTGTAGACGATCACGAGCAGCGCGGCCAGGCTGGCGAGCACGACGATGCCGTTGGAGAAGGCCAGCCGGTCGCCTCGCGTGTGCAGCTGGCGCGGCAGGTAGCCGTCGCGGGCGAGGATGGAGCCGAGGACGGGGAAGCCGTTGAAGGCGGTGTTCGCCGCGAGCGCCAGGATGAGCGCGGTGGCGAACGAGACGTAGAGGAAGCCGAGGTGGAACTGGCCGAACACGGCCTGCGCGATCTGGGCGATCACGGTCTTCTGCGGCTGGCCCGGTGGCAGCCCGATGAGGTCCTTGTCGAACTCCGTCACCTTGACGTTGGTGTAGAGCGCGAGCCACGTGATCGCGGCGAACATCGTCATCGCGATCGCGCCGAGCATGAACAGCGTGGTTGCCGCGTTCTTGCTCTTCGGCTTGCGGAACGCCGGCACACCGTTCGCGATCGCCTCGATGCCGGTGAGCGCCGTCGTGCCGGACGAGAACGCCCGCGCCACGAGGAAGCCGAGGGCGAGACCGGTGAAGGTGCTCTCCGGGACGATCGTCCAGTTCGCGCTCTCGGCGAGCAGGACGTCGCCGTGCGCGATGCGCCACAGCGCGAAGAACAGCATCCCGAAGATGCCGACCATGAACCCGTAGGTCGGGATCGCGAACAGCGCCCCCGACTCGCGGACACCGCGGAGGTTCATGAGCGTGATGACGATGATGGTGCCGACGGCCCACTGCACCTTGTGCTGGTCGATGATCGGGTACGCCGAGGCCAGGTTGGCCACCGCCGAGGCGATCGACACGGCCACCGTGAGGACGTAGTCCACGAGGAGGGCGCTGGCCACGAAGACACCGGCCCGCCGGCCGAGGTTCGTCGTCACGACCTCGTAGTCGCCACCGCCGCTCGGGTAGGCGTGGACGTTCTGCCGGTAGGAGGCGACGACCACGGCGTAGATGAAGACGACGAGCGCGGCGACCCAGGGGGCGTACTCGTACAGCGCGTACCCGCCGAGCGCGAGCACCAGCAGGATCTCCTGCGTGGCGTACGCGTTGGACGACAGAGCGTCGGACGCGAAGACCGGCAGGGCGATGCGCTTGGGCAGCAGCGTCTCGGACAGCTGCGAGCTGGAGAGGGCTCGGCCCACGAGGAGGCGCTTGCCGAAGCCGGACACGGGGGACACGTCTGCTGACTCTAGGCCCACGGGGCCGCGCGCACGGCCCCTGGCGACGTGTAGCGTTCGCCAGCGTGCACGTCGTCATCATGGGTTGCGGCCGGGTCGGGTCCGCGCTGGCCCACACCCTGGACCAGGCAGGGCACCGCGTCTCGATCATCGACCAGTCGACGGCCAGCTTCACGAAGCTCTCGCCCGCCTTCGGCGGCCAGCGGGTCACCGGGATCGGCTTCGACCGCGACACGCTGCTCAAGGCGGGCATCGAGGAGGCGCACGCCTTCGCCGCCGTGAGCAGCGGCGACAACTCCAACATCCTGGCCGCCCGCGTGGCGCGCGAGACGTTCGCCGTCGAGAACGTCGTGGCCCGGATCTACGACCCGCGCCGTGCCGAGGTCTACCAGCGCCTGGGCATCCCCACGGTCGCGAGCGTTGCCTGGCAGACCGACCAGATCCTTCGGCGCATCCTCCCGGAGTCCGTGGGCGACGAGTGGCGCGACGGGTCGGGCAAGGTGGCGCTCACCCAGTTCCGCTACGCCGAGTCCTGGGTGGGCCAGCGGATCACCCGGCTGGAGAAGGAGTCCGGGGCCCGCGTCGCCTTCCTCACCCGCTACGGCGAGGGCGTCATCCCCGATGCCGACACCGTGGTGCAGGCCGACGACGTCGTGCACGTGCTCATCGACCCGACCCGGCGCGACGAGCTCGCCGCCGTGTTCGCCGAGGGTCCGGAGGCCCACTGATGCGCGTCGCCATCGCGGGCGCCGGGAAGGTCGGCCGGGCCATCGCGCGCGAGCTGGTGTCCAACGGCCACGACGTCCTGCTCATCGACCGCGACCCCGAGGCGGCCGAGCCCGACACCGTGTCCGGTGCACGGATGCTCCTCGGCGACACCTGTGAGATCGCCGTCCTCGACCAGGCCGACCTCCCGTCGTGCCAGGTGCTCATCGCCGCGACCGGTGACGACAAGGTCAACCTGGTGGTCTCGCTGCTGGCGAAGACCGAGTACGGCGTCCCCCGCGTCGTCGCCCGCGTGAACCACCCCAAGAACGAGTGGATGTTCGACGAGTCGTGGGGGGTGGACGTCGCCGTCTCGACGCCGCGCATGCTCTCCGCGCTCGTCGAGGAGGCCGTCACGGTGGGGGACCTGGTGCGGCTGTTCACCTTCCGCCAGGGTGACGCCAACCTCGTGGAGCTCACCCTCCCGCCGTCCTCGGCCGTCGTGGGCCACCGGGTGGCCGAGGTCCGCTTCCCGGTCGACACCGCCCTGGTCGCCATCATCCGCGACACCCGGGTCATCGCCCCGAGCCCGGACGACTCCCTCGAGTCCGGCGACGAGCTCCTCTTCGTCGCCTCCGCCGACCAGGAACAAGCCCTCGAGGACCTCCTAGGGGATTAGGAGGCGCCCTCCGAGGGCCAGCGCCGCGATGCAGTACGGCAAAGCGGAGCGGCCCGAGGCCGAGGACCGGCCCCGAAGGGGTCGTCCGAGGCCGAGAGGGAGCCGCCCCACGGGCGGCGACCCAGGCCGCGCAGCGGAGCCGGCGCCGACGGTCCGGCCGCCAGGCCGGACCTAATGGGGCTGCATCGGGTCATGGATCGA
>JAJXTD010000002.1:20937-44852 GCA_021784035.1 Actinomycetes bacterium
TACGGCGAAGCGGAGGGGGCGACGTCTCCCGACCACCCCCGCAGGGGGTGTCGAGAGACGTCAGGGAGGCGGGCGAAGCCCGCCGACCAGCCCCCGAAGCGGAGCCGGGCGCCGACGGTCCGGCCGGCAGGCCGGACCTTGGAGGCGCAGATCAGATGAGGGGCGCGTCCTTCCGGGCCTGGGTGATGACCCGGTAGGACAGGTACGCCGCCAGCGCGAACAGTGGCCAGCCGAGGACAAGCTTCATGACGCCGAGCGGGCCGACCCACCCGGCGAGGTAGAGCGGAACCTGGACCGCGACCCGGATGGCGAAGACCGCGGCGAAGAACCACGTGGCGAGCGCGTACGCGCGGCGCTGCTCGGGCACGCGGCGCCAGCCCGACAGGTCGCCGGTCGCCGCGCCGACGCCGTAGCCGAGCAGCGGATGGCCCACGAGGCAGGAGACGGACAGGCCGATGGCGTAGGCGATGTTGGTGAGGATGCCGGGCAGGTAGAAGTCCTCGGCCCGGCCGGTCCGCGACGCGAGCCACGCCGCGAACGCGATGCCGATGAAGCCCGATGCCACCTGCTGAAGGGACTCGCGGCGCAGCAGGCGCAGCGCGGCGATGACGCCGCCGGCGACGACCGCCGCCCACACGGCCGCGGTGAGCTGGTTGCCGTTGACGAGGTAGACCAGCAGGAACACCGCGCCGGGGACGCTGCTGTCCACCACGCCGCGCCAGCCGCCGATGGCCTGGGCCATCAGCTGCTCGGCGGTGGCGTCGCCGGGCGCGCCGGTGCCGGGCTCGGCCCCGCCGAGCATCACCTCGGCGAGCTCGTGGTGCTCGTGCTGCTCGCGCCCCTCGTCCTGGGCCGTCACGCGATCACTCCGCGGCCGGCGGGAGCAGCTCGTAGCGCGGGTTCACCATCGCGGTCTCGCCGTCGCGGCAGATGGGGCGGCCGTGGACCACCACGTGACGCCCGGGCGTGATGCCGGGGATACGCCGGCGCCCGAGGAAGAGCAGGGTCATCCGGCCGGTGCCGTCCCAGAGCTCGGCCTCGACGGCCGGGGCCTTCGCGACGGGGCGCAGGGTCACCGACCGCAGCCGGCCGGTCACGGTCGCGGTGGTCCCGCCGACGCAGTCGCGGATGTGGGTGGCGCCGAGGTCGGTGGCGTCGTCCTCGAGCCGGTCGGCGTCGACCTCGGTCTGGCTGCGGGTGAACCGGCCGAACAGCCCCCGACTCGACGTACTCATGGGTCCAGGCTAACCGCATCGCGGCGGAGCGCAGCCCCGCACCGGCGGGCGGCGGGTCGAGCGGCCTGGCACGATCCGACCGTGCGCCGCATCGCCCTGCTCGCCCACGGCGCGGGCTCCTGCCCCGAGACGGTCCGCCGGCTCCTCGGCCCCGCCGTTCCCGACGGGGTGGCGGCCGTGGCGGTCGACGCGCGCGGCAGCGTGGACGACGTCGTCTCGCGGCTCGCCGAGTCGGCTCGCGGCCGGGACGTCGTCCTCGCCGCCGGGGTGTCGCTCGGCGCCCACGCGACCGCCCTGTGGTCCGGACACGGTGGCCGCGCCGCGGGTCTGCTGCTCGCGATGCCGGCCTGGACCGGTCCGCCGGGGGACGTCGCCGCGCTCACCGCCGCGAGCGCGGCGGACGTCCTCGCCCGCGGGCGGCAGGCCGTCCTGGCCGACATCGAGGCGGCGGCGCCGGACGACTGGGTGGTCGCGGAGCTGCGCCGCGGCTGGGCGACGTACGCCGACGACGCGGTCCTGTCGACGGTCCTGCTGGCCGCGGCGCGGAGCCCGGGCCCGATGCTCGCGGAGCTCGCGCGTCTCGACGTGCCCACTGCCGTGGTGGCACTGGCCGACGACCCGGTGCACCCGGAGGCCGTCGCCCGGGCCTGGGCCGACGCGATCCCCGGGGCACGCCTCGCGGTCGTGGGCCGGCAGGCGCCGGCGCGGGACCGCGGCGCCCTCGGGCGAGCCGGTCGTGCCCTGCTGGCCGCGACCCGGCCGGCGGGCGGCGTCAGCGGATCTCGGTGATCTCCGGGCCGCGCTCCGGCATCGACAGCGGCGGCTTCTCGGACCCAGGGGTCCGGCTCATCCCCTCGGGCACCTCGCCCGGCACGTGCAGCGCGAGCGGGTCGCCGGGTGCCATCGGGTCGGTCCCGCGCACGACCACGGTCGCCCGTAGCACCGCCTCGAGCCCGGCGGCCGCCTCGCGGTCTCGCGCGGCGCGACCGCTGAACAGCGCGCGCACGAACCACCGGGGACCGTCGATCCCCACGAAGCGCACCGGCTGCATGACCGACTGTCCCTGCGGTCCGACGACGGTGAGCGAGGCATGCAGCTCCCGCCCGAGGTCGGTGTCCACCTGGTCGACGAGACCCTGCGACGCCAGGCTCTTGCGGATCTCCTCGCGGACGTCGTCCCAGATGCCCTCGGTGCGCGGGGCGGCGAAGGCCATCAGCTGCATGGCGGAGTCGCCGTGCACGACGCTCACGGCCTGCACGACCTCGCCGCTCTCGTCGAGCTCGAGCCGCAGCTCCATGCCTTCGGCGCCCGGGACCCGCAGGCCGCCGAGGTCGAGGCGGGTGAGCCCGTCCTCGGGCGCCTCGGCGACGTCGTAGGGGCCACCGGAGCGGTCGACGTCGCCCGGCTCCGCGCCCTCCACCTCGTCCAGGTCGTCGACGTCGTCGGGGTCGCCGAGACCGAGCCCGGCGCCCTCGGCCGGCTGCTCGATGTCGGACTGGTCGTGGCGACGGCGTCGGAACACCGGGACTCCTTCATGGACGGTCGGGACGTCGACGCCCCAGGTACTGACGCTAGCGGCCGGAGGAGCCGAAGCCACCCTCGCCTCGGTCCGAGCCGGGCAGCGTGGTGACCTCGTGGAACACGGCGTGCTCCACCCGCTGGACCACGAGCTGGGCGATCCGGTCGCCCCGCTCGAGGACCACGGCCTCGCGCGGGTCGAGGTTCACGAGCGACACGGCGATCTCACCGCGGTAGCCGGCGTCGACCGTGCCGGGTGCGTTGACGAGGGAGACGCCGTACTTCACGGCCAGGCCCGAGCGCGGGTGCACGAACGCGGCGTACCCGTCCGGGAGCGCGATCGCGATGCCGGTGGGCAGCAGGACGCGCTCCCCCGGCTGGACCTCGGCGCGGACCGTCGTGACGAGGTCCACGCCGGCGTCCCCGGGGTGGGCGTACGCCGGCAGCGGCACGCCGGGGTCGAGCCGGCGGACGAGGACGTCGACCGCGTGCGGCGGACGGACGCTCACGGGTTGACCTCGAAGCTCTCCAGGCTGCCCCGGACGAGGCGGTCCTCGTGCGCCCGCGCGACGTCCTCGGCGCGGCCGTTGGTCACGAAGTGCTCGACCGGCACCTGGACGAACAGCGCCGCGGCGGTGAGCGCGACCGGGCCGTCCGGGCCGTCGAGCCGCCCGACGGCGCGACTGAACACCTTGCGCCCCTTGACGCCGACGACGGCCGCCTCGATGTGGAGGGTCGAGCCCACGGGGACGGGCCGGCGGAAGTCGGTCTCCAGCCGGCCCGTGACGGCCGGCGCGGACAGCAGCCAGTTGAGCGAGCCGAGCGCGTCGTCGAACGCGGTCGTCAGCAGCCCCCCGTGGGCGAGGCCGGGGGCGCCCTGGTGCAGGTCGGTCACCGTGAACGTGCCGTACAGCGAGAGGCCCTCGCCGGCGAACAGGCGCAGGCGCAGACCGCTCGGGTGCTCCGTGCCGCAGCCGTAGCACCGTGTGTAGTGGCTCGGGATCGGCTCCCCCGGCGCCGGGGCGTTCGGGTTGCGCTCGGGCAGGACGGCGTCGGTCGGCGGGGTGGTCGGCAGCAGACCGCCGCGCGTGGGGATCGCCGGTTCCGCGGGGCTCGTCACGGGTCCCGACCCTACCTTCCAGGGTCGCCGCGCGGGCGTGACAGGCTGCCCACGTGAGCGTGCAGCCGGACCGCGCCGACGGGACCGAGGGGGTCGACGGGACGACGGTCGCCTACCGCGAGCGGGTGCACGCCCCGGCGCTGGTCTGGCTCGTCACGCTGGTGCTCACCGCGACGCTCGGCGTGGCCTACGGCTACCGGCTCGGCGTCCCGGCCGGGCTCGTCGCGTTCGGCGTCGCCCAGGCGCTGGTCACGTGGTGGCTCGTGGCCACGGCACCTCTCGTCGTGGTCGACGACCGCGTCTTCCGGGCCGGGCGGGCCCGACTGCCGTTGCGCTACGTCGGTCGCATCGCCCCCCTGGACGGCGCACAGACCCGGGACGCCGGGGGCCGGATCGCCGACCCCGAGGCGTACCTGTGCCTACGGTCCTGGACGTCGCGCTCGGTGTTGGTCGAGGTCGACGACCCGGAGGACCCGCACCCGTACTGGCTCGTCTCGACGCGGCGCGGCCGCGACCTGGCCCGCACGCTCGCCGCCGCGCGCGACGGAGCGAGGCAGTCGTCTGCCGGGTGACCGCACCTCGCCGACCGGTGCGTGGCAGGCTGGGCGCGCCCCGCCCCACGACCGGAGGACCACCCGCATGAGCCACGACGCGACCCTCGAGACCGTGGACCGACCCGCCGAGGGCGCCGCCCGGCCCGAGCCGTCCAACCTCGTCAAGATCGTCGCCCCCATCGCCACGATCGTGGCGGCCGGTGCGGTGCGCCGGCTGCTGGACGGCGGCTATCGGAAGGTGCTCGGCACGCCGCCGCCGCGGGCGAACGACCGGAGCGTGCCGATGCGCCAGGTCCTGCTCTGGGCCGCGGCGACCGCCGCCGCCGTCGCGGTCGTCAGCGTCGTCGTCGACCGGCTCACCGCCCCCCGGCCGCCCGTCTGACCCGGCGCGCTCGGATCAGGGGCGCGGCGGCGTGCCGCGCTGTTCGGCCGCGACGCGCCGCAGGTCGTCGCGCATCGCGGTGCCGAGGCGCATCGTCTCGGTGCGGTTGACCCGCGCCCCGACGACGGCCCCGAGCAGGAACGGCACGAGCGTGCCCAGGTTCCGCGCGAAGCGGCCGATCATGCGCTTGCCGAGCTGCTGGCGCCCGGCGATGCCCAGCACGTGGGGGATCGTCCACGGGCGCATCGGGTCGATCCCGCGGCGCGCGGCCCAGGAGCCGGCGAACGCGGTCGCGCGCTGCGTGCCCGTCCCCGGGACGTCGACGCCGTAGACCGCGTGCAGCTCACCGACGAGCTTCACCTCGACCGCCGCGACCGCGACCGTCTCCACGATCACCTCCAGCGGCACCGTGATGAGCAGCGGCAGCGCCGCCCACTCCGCGGCCGCGACGGCACCGCCGGCGGCGCCGATCCCCATGGTGGCGCGGATGGCGTTGCGCACCAGCGCCTCGGCGAGGGCCTCGCCGGACAGCCCGTGGTGGTGGGCCGACAGCGTCGGCAGGTCGCGGATCGGCAGGTGCGGCGCGGCGTCGAGCAGCAGGTCGCCGAGCATCCGCCCGCTGCCGACCGCCGAGGCGCCGGCGCGCCGTGCCCGCGCGGCGACGACGGTGGACAGGGCGGCGAGCTGCCGGACCCGCTCGGCCCGGCCGAGGTCGTCGTCGCCCAGCCGTCCGACGATGTCCGCGACCTCGCGGGCCTCCTGCTCCGAACGGCTCCCGTCGGCGGGGTCCGCCACGGGTCCGGGAGACGGGACGCCGTCGACGGGGTCCGCCACGGGTCCGGGAGACGGGACGCCGTCGACGGGGTCCGCCACGGGTCCGGGAGACGGCACGCCGTCAGCGGGTGAGGTCGGATCGCTCATGCGCTCGCTTCCAGGACGTGGGGTCGGCGGACCGGACGGCCCGTCCGGTCAGGCGCAGTCGCGGCACACCGGCTCGCCGTCGACCTCCTTGGCCAGCTGGCTGCGGTGGTGGACCAGGAAGCACCTCGAGCAGGTGAACTCGTCGGCCTGGCGGGGCAGGACGCGCACGGTGAGCGACTCGTCGGACAGGTCGGCGCCGGGCAGCTCGAGGTTCTCGGCCAGCTCGACCTCGTCGACGTCCACCGCCGAGGCGGCCTTGTTGGCGCGCTGCGCCTTCAGCTCCTCGAGGGAGTCCTCGGCGAGCTCGTCGTCGGTCTTGCGCGGGGCGTCGTAGTCGGTGGCCATCTCGTCCTTCACTTCGCGTGCGGTTCGTGCCGGGCCCGCCTCGTAGGGAGGCCGTCCGGATCGTGCAGCGCGTCAACGTCGGAAGCGGTCCGGTTCTTCCCGTTCCTCCGGTCGGCGTGCGGGGATTGTGCCCGACGCAGGTGACACCTGTGCAACGACCCTCCGTACCCAGGCGTCCCCGGAGGTGGTGGGATGGCTCACACGCGGCGACGACGACCCGGACATATGCCGCATCCAGGAGGATCCGTGCCCGTCTATGCCCTCGGGGAACGCGTGCCCCGGATCGACCCGAGCGCCTTCGTCCACCCCGACGCCGTGGTCATCGGCGACGTCCGGATCGGGCCCGAGTCGACGATCTGGCCCACCGCGGTGCTCCGCGGCGACCACGGGACGATCACCGTCGGCGCCCGCACGTCCGTGCAGGACGGCACGGTCGTGCACTGCACGGCGTCGGTCCCCACGACGATCGGGGACCGCTGCGTGATCGGGCACAACGCCCACCTCGAGGGCTGCACGATCGAGGACGACTGCCTCATCGGGTCGGGGTCCGTGGTGCTGCACCGGGTCGTCGTGCACCGCGGCGCCCTCGTCGGGGCGTCCGCGCTCGTCCCCAACGACACCGACGTGCCGTCCCGGGCGATGGCCCTCGGCGTACCGGCGCGGATCCGTCCGGACGCCGTGGCCGAGGGTGCCTTCGACCACGCTGTGGACCTCTACGTCCGCAACGGGCACTGGTACCGGGCGGAGCTGCGCCGGCTCGAGCACTGAGCGACGGCCGCGCCCGTCGGGGCCTGGCGGGTCAGGCCCGGTCGGAGGCGGCGTCCGCCGCGGCCAGCAGATCGTGCAGCGCCCCGAAGAGGTGCGGCCCGGCCGCGATGATGAGCTCCTCCCCCGCGGGGGCGCCGTGCAGCCCCTCGATGCGGGCTCCCGCCTCCTGGGCGATGAGCCCGCCGGCGGCGAGGTCCCACGCATGGGGTCCGCGCTCGTAGTAGCCGTCGAGCCGACCGGCGGCCAGGAAGCAGAGGTCGATGCTGCACGCCCCGCCGCGACGGATGTCGCGCACGCGCGGCACGACCTGCTGGACCACCCGCGCCTGGGCCAGTCGACGCTCGACGGTGTAGCCGAAGCCGGTGGCCACGAGCGCCGCGGGCAGGTCGACCGGGTCGTTGACGCGCAGACGGTGCGTGCCGTGCTCGTCGTGCAGCCAGGCGCCACGGCCCTGCACGGCGACGTAGGTCTCGCACAGCGCCGGCGCGGCCACCACGCCGACCACGGTCACGCCGTCGATCTCCGCCGCCACGGACACCGCCCACGAGGGGTTGCCGTAGAGGTAGTTCACCGTGCCGTCGATGGGGTCGAGCACCCAGCGGATGCCGGTCTCCCCCACGTGGTCGGCGCCCTCCTCCCCGAGCAGCCCGTCGTCCGGGCGCGCGGAGAGGATCCGGTCGACGAGCAGCGCCTCGCTGCGCCGGTCCATCTCGGTGACGACGTCGGAGGCGCTGGACTTCGTGCCGGCGACGGAGACGCCCTCCCGTCGTCCGGCGTGGGCGAGCTCGGCGGCCTCGCGGGCCGCGGAGACCGCGATGTCGCGCAGCTCGTCGAGCAGCTCGTGCCCGTACTGGAGTCTCACGGGTCGATCCTGCCCCACCCGGCGCGCCGAGGGGTGGCCGCGGGCGCCGACGCCGGTGTGACGTGCGTCAGTCCGAGCCGCACAGCGCGGGTCGCGGGCCGCGCGGGTTGGCGCAGCAGCCCGCCGGGCAGACGTCGTACGACGGGCCGAGCGGCGACAGCGCGCGCGGCGGCGCCAGGCCCACCCGTTCGAGGACGAGCTCGCGCACCATGGCGACGAACCGCGGATCCGTGCCGGGCGTGGCGGCTCGCGCGGCGGGCAGCCCGAGCGCGCCGGCGTGGTCGAGCGCGACCGTGTCGAGGTCCCACACGACCTCCATGTGGTCGCTCACGAAGCCGATGGGCACGAGGACCACGCCGGGGGTGCGCCGCGCCGCCAGGTCGTCGAGGTGGTCGGAGACGTCGGGCTCGAGCCACGGGACGTGCGGGGCGCCGGAGCGCGACTGGTAGACGAGGTCCCAGTCGCCCTCGACGTCGACCCGTCCGGCGACCGCGGCGTGGACGAGCGCCGCGACCGCCCGGTGCTGCGCGAGGTACGCGTCGCCGCTCGGGCCGCTCGACGCGGCACTCGCGAGCGGGATCGAGTGGGTCGTGAAGACGAGCCGCGGGCGCGGCACACCCACCCGCCCGACCGCCTCGACGGTCGCGTCGACCAGCGGCTCCACGAAGCCCGGGTGGTCGAAGTAGTGCCGGAGCTTGTCGAGCATCGGGGCCGGCCCGAGCCCGTCGGCCTCGACCTCCGCGACGGCGTCGGCCAGGTTCTCGCGGTACTGCCGGCAGCCGGAGTACGAGGCGTAGGCACTCGTCATGAGGCACAGCGCGCGGGCGACGCCGTCGGCGCGCATCGCGCGCAGGGCGTCGGCGAGGTAGGGGTCCCAGTTCCGGTTGCCCCAGTAGACCGGCAGGCCGAGCCCGACGGCCCCGAGGTCGGCGCGCAGCGCACCGAGGAGCGCGCGGTTCTGCTCGTTGATCGGCGAGACCCCGCCGAACGACGTGTAGTGCGCGCCCACCTCGACGAGACGCTCACGGGGGATGCCGCGACCGCGGGTGGCGTTCTCGAGGAACGGCACGACGTCGTCCGGACCCTCCGGGCCGCCGAACGAGACGAGCAGCAGTGCGTCGTAGGACCCGCTCGGGCCGGTCACCGTCACGGGCTCATCCTGCTGGCCGATTCGGCGCTTCGCACGCCGGGTCGGTAGCGTCACCGGGTGCTCACGCCCTACGCCGACGTCCTGCGACGTCCGGGGGCCGTGCGGATGACCTCGACCGGCTTCGTCGCTCGCCTGCCGATCTCGATGATCGGGCTCGGCGAGGTGCTGCTCGTCTCGTCGCAGACCGGCAGCTACGCCGTGGCCGGCGCGCTGTCCGCCCTCGGGGCGCTCTCGAACGCGGTGTTCGGCCCGCTCCTCGGCCGCGCCACCGACCGCTACGGGCAGCACCGGGTGCTCCCCGCGCTCGTGACCGTGCACGTGCTCGCGCTGACCGCGTTCATCGTGCTCGTCCGCGCCGGCGCACCGACCCCCGCGCTCGTCCTCTCCGTGACCCTCTCGGGCGGGACGTTCCCCAACATCGGCGCACTCGTGCGAGCCCGCTGGGCCTTCCTCCTCGTGGGCGAGCCTCGCCTGCTGCGCACGGCCTTCGCGTGGGAGTCGGTGCTCGACGAGGTCATCTACGTGGCCGGCCCCGTGGTCGCCACCGTGCTGGCCGTGTCCGTCGTCGACTACGGCGCGCTCGCGGCCGTGGGGCTGCTGCTCGTCATCGGGACGGTGCTGTTCGTCGGCTCGCGGGGCAGCGAGCCCCCGGCCGGCGGCGTACCGCCGCGCGGCCAGGGCTCGGCGCTGCGCTACCCCGGCGTCCTCGGCGTCACGGTCGCGTTCGTGTTCCTGGGCGGCCTGTTCGGGTCGTTCGAGGTGGTCACCGTGGCCTTCGCCGACGAGCAGGGCGTGCGCGGGTGGACCGGCCTGTTCCTCGGGCTGTACGCGCTCGCGTCCGGCCTGTCCGGCGTGGTGCTGGGCGCCGTGCACGTGCGCGCCCCGCTGCACCGCCAGCTGCTGCTCTTCTCGGCGCTGCTCGCGCTGGTGACGGTGCCGTTCCCGTTCCTGCACTCCCCGTGGCTGCTCGGCGTCCAGTGCCTCGTCGCCGGACTGGCCGTCTCGCCCGTGCTCATCAACGGCTTCGCCCTCATCGAACGGCTCGTGCCCAACGTCCGGATGACCGAGGGCCTGGTGTGGACCAACACCGGCATCGGCGTCGGGATCGCCGTGTCGGCGGCGCTGGCCGGCCTCGTCATCGACAGCCACGGCGCGTCGACGGCGTACTGGATCTGCGTGGTCTCCGCCGTGCTCGTGCTCGCCGTCGTGCTCGCGTCGGGCCGGGCCCTGGACCGGGCCTGGGCCTCGGCGCACGCGACCTCGGAGACCGCTGCCGAGGGCTGACGGGGCACCTCCGCCGCGGGCCGCCGGGCGGTGTTGGTGCGTGGCGGTGCTCGACCGCGGCGCCCGTACGGGTGAGACTGGCCGGACGGCCCCGGTCATCCGGGGCGCCCAGACCCTCCGGGAGGACCCGTGCGCGAGCTGTCCTTCGTCGGGCTGTCGGACGACGGCATGTCGCTCGTGCTCAGCAGCACCGACGGCACCCGGTTCTCCGTGCCGTGCGACGAGCGGCTCGAGGCGGCCGTACGCCGGGACCGCAGCCGCCTGGGCCAGCTCGAGATCGCGCTCGACGGCACCTCCCCGCGCGACATCCAGCAGCGTGTCCGACACGGCCAGAGCCCCGACGACATCGCGGCGAGCTCCGGCCTCGCCGTCGAGCGCGTGCTGCGCTTCGCCGGCCCCGTGCTGGCCGAGCGGGAGCACGTGGCCGCGCAGGCGCGCGAGGTCGAGCTGCGCGAGGGCGGGGCGACGCGCTCGGTCGGCCAGGCCGTGGCCGAGGCGCTCGCCCGCGGCGGCGTCGACGTGGACCTCCTCGAGTGGGACGCCTGGCGACGCGAGGACGGCCGCTGGTCGCTGCTCGCCACGTGGGAGCCGGTCGACTCCGTGGCCGTCGGCGCGACGGCCGCGCTGTGGGTCTACGACCCGGCCGGGCGCACCGTCGTGGCCGACGACCCGGCCAGCGCCTGGCTGCTCGGCGAGCAGCCCACCGTCGCACTTGCCGAGGCGGACGGCCGCCCGATGCTCGTCGGCCTCCCGACCCCGGTCGAGTCCGACGCCTGGGAGGACGACCTGGCGGATCCGGACGCCGCGTTCACCGCGATCGTCGACCGGGACTCCGGCGCCCAGGTGGTGGAGCTCGTCGACCGGCCGCCGGCCGAGCCGGACGACTCCTCGCCGCTCGACGACCTCTACGACACGCTGCCCGGTCTGGCCCGTCCCGAGGCGGCCCGCGCCACCCGCCGGTCCCGGCGCAAGGCGGCCCGGGAGACCCCGGCCGAGACCGGTGACGTGCAGCGGGGCAGCAGGGCCCGCGCCCAGGTGCCGAGCTGGGACGAGATCCTGTTCGGCTCGCGCAACCCCGAGTCCTGACCGCTGGCTCGCGGCCGGGGCGCCGTCGTGGGCTACCCGCGCTTCGCGGTGGTCGCCACCGGCCTGGTGCTGTCGGCGATCCACTCCGACCAGGAGCCGGGGTAGAGCGCGGCCTCGATGCCGATCGAGTGCAGCACCAGCACCGTGTGCGCGGCCGTGACGCCCGACCCGCAGTAGGCGCCGACGGCCACGCCGGGCCGCACCTCGAGGTCGGCGAAGCGCGCGCGGAGCACATCGGGGCCGACGAACCGGCCGTGCGCGTCGAGCGCCACCGACGTGGGCGCGTTCACCGCGCCCGGGATGTGACCCGCGACGCGGTCGACCGGCTCCACCTCCCCGGCGTAGCGCGCCGGCGCCCGGGCGTCGAGCAGCACGCCCGTCCGCGCCAGGGCCGCCGCCGCCTGCGCGTCGAGCACGGGCGACCGCGCGACGTCGGCGGTGAACGGGCGGCCGGTCGACGGACCGGCGTCGTCGTGCGGCAGGACCGGTCCCCCGGTCGCCGTGTCGCTGCCGGACTCGAGCCAGGCCGCGAACCCGCCGTCGAGCACCCGGACGTCGTCGTGGCCGTGGTGGCGCAGCAGCCACCAGGCGCGCGCCGCCACCGCACCGTCGGCGCCGTCCATCACGACGACGGGACGGTCCAGGGCCACGCCGGCCCGTCGCATCGCCGCGGCGAAGCGGCCGGGATCGGGCAGCGGATGGCGGCCTCGATCGCCCGGCGGGTCGGCGAGGTGCTCGTCGAGGTCGACATAGACCGCTCCGGGCACGTGGCCGGCCGCGAACGCGACGTTGCCCGGCGGCCCGGTGAGGCTCCATCGGACGTCGAGCACGACGGGCGGCGTGGCGGACGCGAGTGCGGCGCGCAGGCCGGGGACGTCGACGACGGGCGCGGTCACGACGACACCGCCATCGGGCCGGCGGTCGCGCGCGCGTCCGCGTCGGCGAACGGCAGCGGGGTCGGACTCATGTGCGCGGTCATGGCCGACGTCGCGGTCGTACGGCGCATGTAGTGGCGCCGGCAGAGCACCTCGTAGGCCACGACACCTGCGCTGCTCGTGTCGCCGACGAGCACCTGCTCGCCCTCGACGACCATGGCGCCGTTGACGGTGCGCGCGTTCTGGGTGGCCCGCGCCCCGCACCAGCAGAGCGCCTCGACCTGCAGCACCTGCACCCGGTCGGCGAGCTCGACCAGCCGCTGCGAGCCGGGGAACAGCTTCGTGCGGAAGTCGGTCAGGATGCCGAAGGCGAAGACGTCGACGCGGAGCTCGTCGACGACCCGGGCGAGCTGGTCGACCTGGTCCGCGGAGTAGAACTGGGCCTCGTCGCAGATGAGGTAGTCGCAGCGCCCGCCGGACTCCAGGACGTCGACGACGTGGTGCCAGAAGTCCGTCGCCGGATCCACCTCCACCGCGGGAACCTGTAGCCCGAGCCGGCTGCTCAGCGTCTCCTCCCCGGCCCGGTCCAGCGACGTGAACACGATGCCCGCCCGGCCGCGGGCCGCGTGGTTGTGGTCGGTCTGGAGCGCGAGGGTGGACTTGCCGCAGTCCATCGTCCCCGAGAAGAACACGAGCTCGGCCATGCGGTGCTGCTCCTCGTGGGCGCGCAGGGACGTCGGTCGGACGGGGAAGGTGACCAGTATCGCCGGGGCCGTCGCCGGGGCGACGGGCGACACCCCGGCATCCGGAGCGACGGCGGTGCCTCAGCGGGTCCGGGCAGCGGTGGCCTGGGACAGGGCGCCGGCGAACAGCAGGGTCTGCGCGACGACCTCCGCGCCGTCGGCCGCCTCGGACACCCGCAGGGCCAGGTCGTCGTTGGACGCGGTCCCCGTGTAGCCGTGGTCGGCGTCGCAGCTCGGGTCCCCGCACGAGGCCGGCTCGAGGTCGATCCGGCTCACCGCACCCCAGCCGATCGTGAGGACGACCTCCTTGACCGGGGCGCCGCGACGGTGCTTCGCGGCGTCGGCCGCGATCCGGGTGACCACCACGGAGTCGATCCGCTCGAGCCGTACGGCCTCGGTGGACGCCGTGGCGTAGGACGCAGTGGACGTCTCGTCCGGCGGGTGCTCGTCGGTGTGACCCACGATCAGGCGCGTCGGGGTGAGGGCGAGCACGGTCACGTGGCGGCGCAGCTCGTCGTGGTCGAACGTCGCCTCGTGGTGCACGACGTAGGACACGACCGGCTCGTCGGCCAGCGCGGTGTCGAGCGTGTCGCTGACGAGCTCGGGGTAGTAGCCGCTGCGCTCGATGTCGGCACGCAGCCGTGGGGCGAGGGTCGCGTCGCTCGTCATGGCGTCATCCTCCCACCTCGGCCGCGCGCGCAACCCCGGGACCGGTCCGGCCGTCCTCCTCCGGCGTGAGCAGGCCGCGCAGCGAGTACAGGATGACGGCGGCGACCACGCAGCCGAGGGCCAGGCCGAGCGCCCATGCCACGCCCCAGCCACCGCCGATGACGACGCCGGCGACCGCGGGACCGATCGCGCTCGACACGCCCCAGGTGAGCCCGCCGACGGCGTTGTAGCGCCCGCGCAGGTGCGGCGGCGCGAACGAGTTGATGAGCGAGGGTCCGACCGGCGAGAAGATCATCTCGCCGAGCGCGAAGACGCCGAAGCCGAGGGCGATCATGATGCCGGCGACGACGGGCGTGAACCCGGCGGACAGCGCCACGACGAGCCAGAACGAGCCCCACACCAGGGCGGCGACGGACAGCAGCCTCGTACGCGACCGGCCCTCGATGCGCTTGAGCACCCACACCTGGGCGACGACGATGATGAGCGTGTTGAGGAAGAACACCACGCCGATGGCGTTGACCGGGAGGTGGGCCACGGTGGTCATGAACGCCGGCAGCCCGGAGTCCATCGAGCCGTACCCGCAGGTGAGCATGACGAGGGCGCCGAGCACGTACCGGCGCAGGCGGGCGTCGCCCATCACCTCGCGGTAGCCGCCGGGCCCGTCGCCCTCGTCCGGCGGGTGCGCCTCCGGCCCGGAGACGCCGCGCAGGGTCGCGACGGCCACGAAGTAGGCGACGTAGGACAGCGCGTTGATCGTGTACATCGCGGTGAACGTCGCCGGGTGGGTCACGTCGAGGATCGAGGCACCCACGAGTCCGCCGAGCCCCAGCCCGAGGTTGAGCAGCATGAACTGCAGCCCGAAGACCCGCTGCCGGGTCTCGGGCCGTGACAGCCGGGACAGCAGCGCCGCCTGCGGCGGCCATGTCCCCGCGTTGCCCACGGCCATGACCGTGGCGACGCCGATCGCCTGCGGCACGGTCGTGACCAGCCCGAACGCGAACGTCGCCGCCGCCTCCACCAGGCACGCCACCAGGAGCACCGGCTGCGGGCCGATGCGGTCGACGAGGACGCCGACGAGCGGGGCCAGCACCAGTCCGAGCAGCGCCTGGTAGGTGAGCACCAGCCCGGCGGTCTGCAGCGAGAACTCGCGCACCGAGTGCAGGTAGACCACGAACAGCGCCATGGTGAGCCCGCCGCCGAGGCTGGACGCGCCCAGGCCGGCCAGCATGCGGGTGAGCGACGGCGTGAGAACTGAACGGATCGAGGGGTCCGTCGTCACCGAGTCGCCGCCCATGCCTGGCATGACATCACGGACGTGGGACAGCGGGGAAACGGGTTGTCGGCCGTACGGGGCGGCTCACCCGCCGAGCCGGCGGACCCCGGTGTCGGCGCGGGCCGCGGCCCGGCGCAGCACCGCGCGGGCGCCGAGCACCGCGAGCCCCGACGCGGCCACGACCACGGGTTCGAGGCGCAGCTCGGCGAGCTCGGGGACGTCGTAGGCCACTTCACCGACGCGCAGCAGCAGGTCCTCGAGCGCGGCCTTGTCCACCGGCGAGGAACCGCCGTAGCCGTCGAGCATCGGCGCGGCGCCGGGCTCGGCCACGAGGTCGCGGGCCTCCACGTCGGTGAGCGGGGGGATGCGGTAGCCGCGGTCGCCCAGCAGTGCGGGGACGACACCGGCCAGCCCGAAGGACACCACGGGACCGAACAGCGGGTCCTCCACCGAGGCCGCGACGCAGGCGACCCCGGGCGCAGCCATCCGCTGGACGACGAGGTGCCGCACCGCGTCCGGGTCGAGCGAGGCGACCATGGACAGGTACGCCGTGCGCACCGCGCGGTCGTTCTCCACGTTGAGCCGCACCGCCCCGAGGTCGGTGCGCGAGGCGAACCGGGGGTCCAGGGTCTTGACCACGACGGGGTAGCCCATCGCGGACGCGGCACGCACGGCCTCCTCCTCGCTCGACACGGGGACGACCGGCCACACGTCGATGCCGTACGCCGCGAGCAGCCGGGTGAGCGGGTCCTCCGGATCCTCGGCGAAGAGCATCACCTCGTCCCGCTCGCCCTCGTCGGCGTCGGGCGGCTCGGCGACGTCCGCGCCAGCCGCGCGGACCACCGGGATGACGTCGGTGTCGTCGAGGTCGGCGCCGCCCCTGCCGGCCGCAGTCGCCAGAACCTCCGCCACGACCGCCTGAGCCGCCGCCGGCTGGATCCCGTCGAGCTCGGGGATCTCCCCGAGCGTGCGGGAGCGCCACTCGGCGTACCGCGTGACCCGCTGCAGCGCGAGCACGGCCTCCTCGACCGTGCCGTAGAACGGGACCGAGCCGTGCTCGGGGCCCTCCTCGACGTCGTCGTCCGGCACGATGAGGCCGCTCTCCTCCTCGGCCGCCACCAGCACGGCCACGACCGGCTTGGTGCCACGGGCCACGGTCTCGGCCACGACCCGTTCCCACGGCCGCCCGTGGGCGCCCAGAGCCGGGATGTGGACGACGACGACGGACTCGACCGCCGGGTCGTCGAGCACGCCCGCGAGGGCACGGGAGAGGTCCTCGGGCGTCGCGTCGTGGCCCAGGGTCAACGGATCGCCGACGACGACGAGGTCCGCGGCGTCGCAGGCGTCGGACACCAGCACGGCGAGCGCGTCGGAGTTGCCCACGACCGCCACCCGACGGCCGGCCGGGAGCGGCTGGAAGGCCAGGAGGCCGGCCACGTCGTAGAGCTGGCCGAGCGAGTCGGTCTGGATCACGCCGGCCTGCTCGAACATCGAGTCGACGGCGCGGGGCGGCAGCGTCGTGCGCCGGATCGTGTGCCCGAGCGGGTAGGCCTGGGTGGACCGGCCGGTCCGCATCGCCACGACCGGCTTGGTCCGGGAGAGCCGGCGCGCGATGCGGGTGAACTTGCGCGGGTTGCCCAGGCTCTCCAGGTAGAGCAGGACGACGGACGTCTGCTCGTCGTCCTGCCAGTACTGCAGCAGGTCGTTGCCCGAGACGTCGGCGCGGTTGCCCGCCGAGACGAACGTCGAGACGCCGAGACCGCGCCGGACCGCGCGCGCGAGGATCGTGCGGCCGAGCGAGCCGCTCTGGCAGAAGAAGCCGATCGGTGCCCGGCCCGGCATCGTCGGTGCGAGCGACGCGTTGAGCAGGACGTCCGGATCGGTGTTGACGACGCCGAGGGCGTTGGGCCCGATGACGCGCATGCCCAGCCCCCGCGCTCGCCGGACGAGCGACCGTTGGAGCGCGAGCCCCTCGGCCCCGGCGTCGGCGAACCCGCTCGAGACCACGAGCAGCCCGGCCACGCCGGTGGCGCCGCACTCGTCGACGACGGCGGAGACCTCGTCGGCCGGCACGGCCACGACCGCGAGGGTGACGGGCTCGGGGAGGTCGGACACCGAGGCGTACGTCGGGACCCCGAGGACCCGCGCCCCCTCGGCGGCGGCGGCCCGGTTCACCGCGAGCACCCGGCCGGTGAACCCGCCGGACACGAGGTGGTGCAGCAGCCGGTGACCGAGCGAGTCGGGGTCCCGGCTGGCCCCGACCACGACGACGGAGTCCGGGGCGACGAGGCGCGCGACGCTCCTTGCCTCGGCGCGGTGCTCGCGGGCGGCCCGCACCGACTCCGACGACTCGGAGGGCTCGATGTCGAACGCGAGGCTGACGACGCCGTCCTCGATGTGGTGCGACGGGTGGTAGCCGGCCTCCTCGAACGTCGCCAGCATGCGCCGGTTCGTCGGCAGGACCTCGGCCACGAAGCGCCGGACGCCGCGTTCGCGGGCGGCGGCGGCGAGGTGCTCGAGCAGGACCGACCCGAGGCCTCGGCCCTGGTGGTCGTCCCGTACGACGAACGCCACCTCCGCGTCGCGGTCGTTGATCCGGTCGTAGCGACCGACGCCGAGGAACTGGCCGCCGACCGTGGCCACCAGCGCCACTCGGTTGTCGTGGTCGACGTTCGTGAACCGGTGGACGTCGCGCTCGGTGAGCTCCGGGTACGGCGCGAAGTAGCGGAAGTACACGGTCTCGTCGGACAGCGACCGGTGGAACGCCACGAGACGGTCGGCGTCGTCCGCGGTGATGGGCCTGATCCGCACGGTGCGGCCGTCACGGACCGCGACGTCGGCCTCCCAGTGCGCGGGTGCCGGAGCGCTCTGCGCCGTCCCTCGGGTCACGGGCCCACCGTAGTGGGCCTGGCCACTACGCACGGGCCTGGACCGCGCCCCGGCCACGGTCGTCGCGCGCCCCTGCCTCGGGACCGTCCCGGCGATAGCGTGACGACATGCACCTGCAGATCGAGCCCGAGGTCGCCGACGCCCTCGAGAACGGCCTCCCCGTCGTCGCCCTCGAGTCCACGATCATCAGCCACGGCCTCCCCCGCCCCGACAACCTGCGGATCGCGCGCGAGATCGAGGACACGGTGCGCTCGGCCGGTGCCGTGCCCGCGACCATCGCCGTCGTCTCCGGGGTGCCCCGCATCGGCCTCGACGACGACGCCCTGCGCGCGGTGGCCGAGGACGACCGTGTCGTGAAGGTGAGCGTCCGGGACCTGGGCACGCTCGTGGCGAAGCGGGGGCACGGGGCGACGACGGTGGCGGCCACCGCGCACCTGGCGGCGCTCGCCGGCATCTCCGTCTTCGCGACGGGTGGCCTCGGCGGCGTCCATCGCGGTGCCCGCGAGACGTGGGACGAGTCGGCCGACCTCACCACGTTGTCGGTCACGCCGGTCACGGTGGTCTGCGCCGGGGTGAAGTCGATCCTCGACGTCGGCGCGACGCTCGAGCGGCTGGAGACCCTCAACATCCCCGTGCTGGGCTACCGCACCGACCGGTTCCCCGGCTTCTACCTCGCCGACTCCGGCCATGGCCTCGACTGGCGGGTGGAGTCGCCCGGGGAGGTCGCCGCCGTGCTACAGGCCCGCTCGGCCCTCGAGTGCGACGGCGGCGTCCTCGTCGTCAACCCCGTCGCGCCGGCCGACGAGCTCGACCGCGCCCTGCACGACAGCGTGCTGGAGGCCGGGCTCGCGGCGGCCGAGGCCGCAGGCGTGCGCGGCAAGGACGTCACGCCGTTCCTCCTCGAGTTCTTCCACACGGCCACCGGGGGGCGCAGCCTCGAGGTCAACGTCGCCCTGGTCCGCGGCAACGCGGCCCTGGCGGCCGCGATCGCCGCGGCGCTCGTCGCATGAGGGACGGCGGCGTGCGCTACGTCGTGGTGGGCCAGTGGATGACCGACGTCGTCGCCGAGCTGCCCGGCCCGCTGCGGCACGGCACCGACACGAACGCCTCGGTGCAGGTGCTCGGCGGCGGCGCCGCCGCCAACACCGCGGCCTGGCTCGCCCACGACGGCCAGGACACCACGCTCGTCGCACGGATCGGCGACGACCTGCTCGGCCGGGCCGGGCGGGCCGAGCTCGAGCGGATCGGCGTCGTGTGCCGCCTCGCCGTCGACCCGCGGCGCCCGTCCGGCACGTGCATCGTGCTCGTGACGCCCGACGGCGAGCGCACCATGATCCCCGACCCGGGCGCGAACGAGGCGCTGGCGCCGCAGGACCTGCCCGACGACGTGTTCGTCGCCGGGGCCCACCTGCACCTGTCCGGCTACACGCTGCTCGTCGACGGCAGCCGCATGGCGGGGCTGGCGGCGCTCGACCGCGCCCGGCTGCGCGGCATGACCACGAGCGTCGACGTCGCGTCGGTCGGGCCGCTGGCCGACGCCGGTGCCGGGCGGTTCCTGTCGTGGGTCACCGGGATCGACGTACTCCTGGCCAACGAGTCCGAGGCGGCACTCCTGGCCGGGCTCCCCGAGCCCCGGCCCGACGAGCCCGAGGGCCGGCTGCTCGCGGGTGCCGCGCTCGCGGCACGCACGCTGTGCAGCGTCGCCGGCACCACCGTCGTGAAGCTGGGCTCCCGCGGGGCCTACGTGCAGGACGCCTCAGGCGTCACGGCCCACGCGCCGGCCGAGGACGTCGACACGGTCGACACCACGGGCGCCGGCGACGCGTTCGCCGCCGGCTGGCTGCCGGCCTGGCGGTCCGGCGTCGAGCCGGCGGTCGCCTTGCAGCGCGGGAACCACGTCGCCGCCCAGGTGGTCACCCGGGTGGGCGCGCGGCCGTGACCCGCGTCGTGGCCGGCGCACCGGGGCGACTCCGACCGCCGACACGGGGCCGGGCCGGGAGCGGTGCCACGCCCCGACGGCGGCCAATGGCAGAGTGGGCGCCATGACCACGTTCGCCCGGCTCGTCGCGCTGCTCCTGGGGCTCGCCGTGGCCGCCTGCGCGTTCCTGCCGTGGGTGCGGTCGGTCAACGCGTGGCACCTGCACCTGCGCTCGCTGCTCAGCCCCGGGCAGAACGACGGGGTGGTCATCGCCACCTCGATCGGGCTCGCCATGCTCGTCGCCGCGGTCGTGGTGTGCGTGGGTGCGCTGCTGAACTCGCGGACGCTGGTGATCATCGGCGGCCTGCTGTCGGTGGCCGTCCCGGCGATCTGGATCCTGAGCAACGCGATCTCCGGCCCGGACGGCGGCGTACCGCTGGCCCAGATCCAGTTCGGGGCCTACGGCGCGGCCGTCGCGGGCTTCATGACCCTGATCCTCGCGGCCGTGGCCACCGACACCCGGGTGCCGACCGCCCGCTGACCCACCCCTGGCGACGACCCGCGGTCGGCGCCCCGACGCAGGAGCACGCGACACCGCATGGCCCGCCGTACGACACCGCCCCCGCCGGCGGTACCCGAGAAGATCGTCGACATCGACGTCGGCGACGAGATGCGCGGCTCGTTCCTCGAGTACGCCTACTCCGTCATCTACTCCCGCGCGCTGCCCGACGCCCGGGACGGGCTCAAGCCCGTGCAGCGCCGCATCCTGTTCCAGATGGCGGAGATGGGCCTGCGTCCCGACCGCGGCCACGTGAAGAGCGCCCGCGTCGTCGGCGACGTGATGGGCAAGCTCCACCCGCACGGCGACGGCGCGATCTACGACGCCCTGGTCCGCATGGCGCAGCCCTTCTCCCTGCGGCTGCCGCTCGTCGACGGCCACGGCAACTTCGGTTCCCTCGACGACGGCCCCGCCGCCATGCGCTACACCGAGTGCCGCCTCGCCCCCAGCGCCCTGCTCATGACCGCGTCGCTGGACGAGGACGTCGTCGACTTCAGTCCCAACTACGACGGGCGTGAGCAGGAGCCGGTCGTGCTCCCGGCCGCCTACCCCAACCTCCTCGTCAACGGGGCTGCGGGCATCGCGGTCGGCATGGCCACGAACGTCGCACCGCACAACCTCGTCGAGGTCATCGCCGCGGCCCGGCACCTGCTGAGCCACCCGCGGGCCACGCTCGACGACCTCATGGGATTCGTGCCCGGCCCGGACCTCCCCAGCGGTGGCCGGATCATCGGCCTCGACGGCATCCGGGAGGCCTACGAGACGGGGCGCGGCACGTTCCGCATCCGCGCGACCACGCACATCGAGAACGTGACGCCGCGGCGCAAGGGCATCGTCGTCACGGAGCTGCCGTACAACGTCGGACCCGAGAAGGTGATCGCCAAGATCAAGGAGGCGGTCGACGCCAAGCGGCTCGCGGGCATCGCCGCCGTCGACGACTTCTCCGACATGGAGTCCGGGCAGCGCCTGGTCATCGAGATCAAGAACGGCTTCCACCCCGAGGCCGTCCTGGAGCAGCTCTACGCGCTGACCCCGATGGAGGACTCGTTCGCCATCAACGCCGTCGCCCTCGTCGACGGCCAGCCACGCACGCTCGGCCTGCACGAGATGCTGCAGGTCTTCGTCGACCACCGGCTCGACGTCGTACGCCGCCGGTCGGCGTACCGCCGTCGGCGGGCGGAGGAGCGGCTGCACCTCGTCGAGGGCCTGCTCGTCGCGATCCTCGACATCGACGAGGTCATCGCCCTGATCCGCTCGAGCGACGACGCCGCGGCCGCCAAGACGCGCCTCATCCAGGTGTTCGACCTGTCCGAGGTGCAGGCGACGTACATCCTCGACATGCCGCTGCGCCGGCTCACGAAGTTCAGCCGGATCGAGCTCGAGTCGGAGCGCGACGAGCTGCGGGCCCGCATCGCGGAGCTCAGCGAGATCCTCGACGACGACAAGCGGCTACGCCGGGTCGTGGGCGACGAGCTCGCCGCCGTCGCGAAGGACCACGGGACCCCGCGCCGGACCGTCCTGCTCGAGTCGGCCGGCGCGCCGACCCGGACGTCGGTGCCGCTCGAGGTCGCCGACGACCCGTGCGTCGTGCTGCTGTCGAGCACCGGGCTGCTCGCGCGGACCGGCGACGACCGCGACCTGCCGCCCGACGGGGAGCGCGGCCCGCACGACGTCGTCGTCTCCGCCGTCCGGGGCACCGCCCGGGGCCAGGTCGGGCTCGTCACGAGTGCGGGGCGCGTGATCCGCGTCCCCGTGCTCGAGCTGCCCACGCTCCCGCCGACCCACGGCGCCCCCTCCCTCGCCGGCGGCGTACCCCTCGCCGCGCTCGTCGAGCTCGACACGAGCGAGCAGCCGGTCGGCCTGTGCTCGATCGCGGCCGAGGGCCCCGGACTCGCGCTCGGCACGGCCGACGGCGTCGTCAAGCGGGTCGCCCCCGACGTCCCGGCCTCGGCCGACTCGTGGTCGGTCATCCGGCTCGAGGACGGCGACCGCGTCGTCGGGGCCGTCGAGCTCGCGACGGGCGACGAGACCCTGGTGTTCGTCACCAGCGACGCGCAGCTGCTGCACTTCCCGGCGTCCTCCGTCCGGCCCCAGGGGCGGCCGGCCGGCGGCATGGCGGGCGTGCGCCTGTCCGACGGTCAGCGGGTGGTGTTCTTCGGGGCCGTCGAGGCCGGCCGGGACAACCTCGTCGTCACGGCGGCCGGCACGAGCGGTGCCCTGCCGGGCACGTCCGGCGCCACGGTCAAGGTCACGCCGTTCGCGGAGTATCCGGGCAAGGGGCGGGCCACCGGCGGCGTGCGCGCCCAGCGCTTCCTCAAGGGCGAGGACACGCTGCTCGTGGCGTGGGTGGGCCCGGCGCCGGCGCGCGCCGCGACGCCGCAGGGCGCGCCGGCGCCGCTGCCGCCGGTCGACCCCCGGCGCGACGCGTCCGGGCTCCCGACGTCCAAGCCGGTCGCGGCCGTCGGCGGTCCGATCGTGCCCGGTGGGCCGAGGCCGACCCCGCCCGACGGGTCCGCCGAGTGACGGCGACCGGGTCGCCCGCCCCGGCCGTCGCCCGCTGCTCCGTCCTGGCCCGCGCCGCCGGCGAGCCGCTGGCCGGTACGGCGCCCCGTGCCCGGGCCTGGCTCGTCCTCGAGCAGGCGGGGCCGTACGGGTTCCGGGCGCTGACCACGTCGCACCTGCCGGAACGGGTGCGCGAGGCGCTCGGCGGGCTGCCGAAGGACTCCGGCACGACGGTCGTGCTCGCGCGCCGGGTGGGCCGGCACGCCGACGACCACGCCGGCACCGGATCCCGACGGTTCTGGTTCGCCCACGTCGCCCCCGGTGGCGTGCGGATGCGCAGCGGCCTGCTCGACGACGCCGAGCTGCTCCGCCCCGATCTCGCCGACGTGCTCGCCGCCGCGTCCCGCGGCGAGCTGCCCCCGTGGGGCGCCCGCGGGACGGATCCGCTCCTGCTCGTCTGCACGAACGCCCGGCGCGACATCTGCTGCGCGATCGAGGGCCGTCCCGTGGCCGAGTCGCTCGCGGCGGACCCGGCGTACGCCTCCCGGGTGCTCGAGGTGAGCCATCTCGGCGGCCACCGGTTCGCCCCCACGGCGCTCCTCCTGCCCTCCGGCCACGCGTTCGGCCGGCTCGACGCCGCCTCGACCCGGGCCGTGCTGGACGGCGCGGCCGCCGGCGAGATCGGCGCGCTGGAGCACCACCGCGGCCGTACGTCGCTCCCTCAGCCCGCCCAGGCCGCGGAGACAGCCGTCCGCGCCGCCACCGGGGTCCTCGGCCTCGACGACCTCGACGCCCTGCGCCTGGTCGACGGGCGCGCCGTTCCCGCCGGACTGCGCTGGACCGGTGACGGCGAGGTCGCGCAGGTGCAGGTGCGCCACCGCGACGGGCGAGCCTGGCACGTCGAGGTCGTCCGCACGACGTTGCCGGAGCCCAAGCCCGAGTCCTGCGGCAAGGCGGCCATCGACGCGCACGTCTGGGTCGCGGGCGTCCCCGAGCGTCTGCCCGACTGGGCCTGACCACTCCGCGGTTGCGCCGGGAGCCGCGTTCGCTAACGTCGAGCGCGTGACTCCTCCGTTTCCCCGTGACACGTTCACCGACGTCCTCGACGGCAACCGCGCGTACGCCGCCGACTTCCCCGGCACCGGTCTCAGTGGCCGGGCCGCCAAGGGGCTCGCGCTCGTCACGTGCATGGACAGCCGGATCGACCCGCTGGGCCTGCTCGGCATGAGCCAGGGCGACGTCAAGATCCTGCGCAACGCCGG
>JAJXTD010000268.1 GCA_021784035.1 Actinomycetes bacterium
TGCCCTGGCTCACCGCCGGGGAGAACGTCGAGCTCGCCCTGAGGCTGCGCGGTATCGGGCGCCGCGAGCGCCGCGACCGGGCGAGGGACCTGCTCGAACGCGTCCACCTCGGCGGTCATCACGGGACCCGAGTGCATCAGCTCTCCGGCGGGATGCAGCAGCGGGTCGCCCTCGCGCGGGCACTCGCCCAGCAGTCGCGGCTGCTGCTCATGGACGAGCCCTTCGCCGCGCTCGACGCGATAACCCGGGACGTGCTGCACGAGGAGATCACCTCCGTGTGGCGGGACACCGGCACGGCGGTGGTGTTCGTGACCCACGACGTGCGTGAGGCCGTCCGGCTCGGACAGCGCGTCGAGCTCATGTCCTCGCGGCCGGGTCGGTTCGTCCGGTCGTGGCAGGTCGGGTTCGAGGGTCCACGCCGCATCGAGTCCCCCGACGTCGCGGCCCTGGCGCTCGAGATCACCGAGAGCCTGCGCCACGAGATCCGCCGGCACGCGAGGACCGCGACGTGAGCGCCCCCTCGATCGACGACGTCGCGAGCCTCGAGGCCGGGCTCGACGCCCTGGACGCCGACCCTGTCCGTCGGGTGTCACCGCACGGCTGGGTCCGGCGCTCCGCGCTGCCACCCGTCGTGGCCCTGGCCGTGCTGGTCGCCGGATGGGCGGCCGTCGCCACCACGGGCGTCACCCCACCCGGCATGCTGCCCACGCCCGCCGACGTCGGGCACGCTCTCGTGCAGTCCTGGCAGGGCGGGATCGTGCAGGCCGCGACCGGTGCCTCGTTGCGGCGTGCTGCCCTCGGGTTCGCGCTCTCGGTCGTGCTGGGTACGGGGCTCGGCGTGCTGCTGTCGCAGTGGCGGTGGCTGCGCACCGCGGTGGGCCCGCTGGTCTCGGGCCTGCAGTCGCTCCCGTCGGCAACCTGGCTGCCGGTGGCCGTGCTGTGGTTCGGCGTCAGCGATGCCGCGGTCTACGCCGTGGTGCTGTGCGGCGCCGTCCCGTCGATCGCCCTCGGACTCGTGTCCGGCGTCGACGCCGTCCCGCCGCTGTTCCTGCGGGTGGGCCACGTGCTCGGCGCGAGCCGCACCGGGTCGCTCCGCCACGTCGTGCTGCCGGCCGCGCTGCCCGGCTACCTGTCCGGCCTGCGGCTCGGCTGGGCGTTCGCCTGGCGCTCGCTCATGGCGGCCGAGCTCATCGCGGCCGCGGCCGGCTCGACACCGTCGCTGGGCCAGCTGCTCGACGCCGGTCGCCGCAGGGGGGACATGGCCCTGGTCCTCGCCGTCGTCGCGGTCGTCCTGGCCGTCGGGATCGCCGTCGAGGTGGGGATCTTCGCACCGCTCGAGCGGCGCCTGCGCGGGTCCCGGGGGCTGGTGTCGCCATGAGCTCGCCGTCGTACCCCCTCGTCCTCGACCTCACCGGGCGGCGCGTCCTGGTCGTCGGGGGCGGCCCGGTCGCGGCCCGCCGCGCCAGGTCGCTGCTCGACGCCGGCGCGGTCGTCGAGCTCGTCGCCCCCTGGGTCTGCG
Source organism: Actinomycetes bacterium (assembly GCA_021784035.1). Classification (GTDB taxonomy): domain Bacteria; phylum Actinomycetota; class Actinomycetes; order S36-B12; family CAIYMF01; genus Longivirga. The sequence goes on from JAJXTD010000268.1 coordinate 1,520, forward strand.
AGGACGTCGCGACGCTCGTCGCGGACCGCGTCATCGCCTGGCAGCCCCGGGATTACGCAGACGGCGACGTCGAGGGAGCCTGGCTGGTCCACACCGCCACCGGCGACCGTGCCACCGACGACGCCGTCGCGCTCGCCGCCGAGCAGGCCCGGGTGTGGTGCGTGCGCGCCGACGACGCGAACGCCTCACCGGCGTGGACCCCCGCCGTGGCGCGGGGCGCCGACGGCGTCCTCGTCGCCGTCTCCGGCGGCGGTGACCCCGGCCGGGCGCGCGCGATCCGTGACGCCGTGTCCGTCGCCCTGGACACCGGCGAGCTCCCGGTCCGCGCGACCCGGCCCGGACGGCGCACCGGTATCGGCACCGTGCACCTCGTCGGCGGGGGACCCGGCGACGAGGGGCTCATCACCGTGCGCGGCCGCCGCCTGCTCGCCACCGCCGACGTGGTCGTCGTCGACCGTCTCGCCCCGCGCGGCCTGCTCGACCAGCTGCCCGCCGGCGTCGAGGTGATCGACTGCGGGAAGTCCCCGGGACACCACCAGCTCACCCAGGACCAGATCAACGACGTCATCGTCGACCGGGCGCTGCACGGCCAGGACGTGGTCCGGCTCAAGGGCGGCGACCCCTTCGTGCTCGGCCGGGGCGGCGAGGAGGCGCTGGCCTGCCACGCGGCCGGGGTCCCGGTCGAGGTCGTCCCCGGCGTGACGTCCGCGGTGTCCGTGCCCGCCGCCGCCGGCATCCCCGTCACGCACCGCGGCGTGGCCTCCTCGTTCGCCCTGGTCTCCGCGCACGACGGCGTCGAACCGGTCGAACGCGCCGCGCACGAGCACGCGCCGAGCACCACCCTCGTCCTGCTCATGGGCGTCCGGCAGCTGCGCGACTCCGCGGCCGCGCTCGTCACGGCGGGCCGTGACCCCGCCACGCCCGTCGCGGTCGTCGAGCGGGGCTGGACCCCGCTGCAGCGCACCACGATCGGAACGCTCGCCGACATCGCCGACACAGCCCGGGACCGCGGCGTCGCTTCGCCGGCCGTCGTCGTCGTCGGGCACGTCGTGTCGCTGCGGGAGGCGCTCGGCGCCTTCTCTCCCGAGCTGCCAT
>JAJXTD010000088.1 GCA_021784035.1 Actinomycetes bacterium
GACGAGGGGTTCATCAAGCCCGGGGTCGACGTCGACGCCGAGCAGTTCTTCGAGGCGATGCGGCCGTTCGCCGAGCCGGCGGAGCACGAGTACTTCCACTTCTCGCGGGAGTGGATGCGCGGCCACTTCACCCGGCTCTCCGACCCGCGCAACCCCGACTTCGCGACCGGGTTCAAGATCAACCTGCCGCCGCAGTACATGCTCATCCACCGGGTGTGGCTCGGCGGCATCGGCGTGCTGTCGCAGATGGACGCGACCGTCCCGATGCGCGGCGAGCTCGAGCGCTGGCTCCCCGCCTTCGTCGTCTGACGCCGGAGCGACCCTCGGGGTCCCGGGGGCGGTGCGGCTACCAGTGCTCGCTGTCGAGCTTGCCCTCGATCGCGCGCAGGTTGTCCCGGGCGCACTGCGGGCAGAAGCGGACGTCGCGCCCGCTCTCGTGCGCCGCGATCCACGACAGCGCGAGCATCCCGCTCTGCTCGTCGGCGTCGGCGTCGAGCTGCGTCCCGCACAGCGCGCACACAAGCACCGTCATGGGGTCATCCTCCCGCAGGCCCGGGCCCGGAGACCGGCGGGACGCCGCCGACGTACAGGAACCCGGGGCCCTCGTCGCGCCACGGGACCCCGAGCGGGTCGAGCGCGGCCGCGAGTGCCGGCGCCCACGAGCCGCGGACCTCGTCGACCGCCGTCTCGAACCCGTGGTCCGCGGTGAGCAGGAACAGGGTCTCGTCGAGGACGCCGATCCGCTCGAGGTGGTCGAGGAGCACGCCGAGGCGGGCGTCGCAGTCGCGCAGCCCGTCGGTCGCGATCGGGGACCGGGGTCCGCCGTGGTGGTGGGCCGCGTCGGTCGTGTACTGCGACCACCACGCGACGCGCGGCCGGTCCTCCTCGGGTGCGGAGAACAGCCCGACCATGGTCGACAGGCCGAGCAGGTCGATCGCGGAGTAGAAGGCGTAGTCGTCGTCCTCGGCGCAGCGCGCGTGCGTGACGAGCTCGGAGGCCGTCGGGTCGGGCAGCAGCGCGCGCACGGCGGTGACGAAGTCGCGCGACTCGCCGCTGCCCGCCTCGCCCGGGTCGACCGCCTGCCCGGAGGACAGCGCGGCCCGGACGAGCGCGAACGTCGAGGCCCACGACCCGCGCTCGGTCATCTCGTTGACGCTCGCCGTACGCCGGCCGGGGTGCGCGGCCTGCACGGCCTCGAACAGCGTCGTCACCCCGTCGCGGTAGAGCTCGCCGGTCCGGTGCCAGGTCGCGGCGTCGTTCGGCACCACCCGCCGGCCCTCGGCGCGGTCCCAGTAGACGTTCCCGACGACACCGTGCCGCCCGGGGCCGACGCCGGTGAGCATGCTCGTGTGGTTGACCAGGGTGAGGCTCGGGAACTCCGCGACCGCGCCCCCGGTGAGCGCGCAGCCGCGCTCGAGCAGCCGGGCGACGTTCGGCAGCTCGCCCCGCCCGGCGAGCTCGAGCAGCGAGCCGGGATGCCCGCCGTCCCAGAGCAGCCCGACGACGTACGCCGCACCGCGCCCGACCAGGTCGTCGCGGACCACCCCGTCGAGGTGCTCGAGCGCGTCCCGCTCGACGCCCGCGGCCCAGGCGAGCGTCGGCATGACGTCGACGAGGCGGGCGTGGCCGTCGATCAGGCCCCGCCTCGTCACGCCGGCACCGGACACGAGGAACGGGGCACGGGACTGGATGACGTCGAGCGAGCCGTGCTCGCCGCGGTGACCGCCCTGCTCGGGGAAGTAGTGGCCCGCGGTGTGCACGATCGCGACGTCCGGGCTGCGCGGGTCGGTGAAGAACGACGCGAGTCGCGGCCACGGGAGCGGGTAGGAGTTGCGGTCGTGCGGCGGCGACGGGTCCGCGGCCTCCTCGGCGTGCGGGAGGAAGGCGAGCGGGTCCGTGCTGGGCAGCGGGTGCCGTCCGCGCAGGACTGCCCCATCGGGTGCACTGTCGTCGAGCCGGGCGAGGCCGCCGTGGTCGGCGACGAGCACGGCGAGCGGGCGGCCGGCGCGGTCGCGGCCGGCGTCGGGGTCGGGCCAGGCGACGACCGCGACGAGCGGGGCGAGCTCGGGGGCCACGAGGGCGGTGACCGCGGCGGTCACGGCGGACGGGTCGGGGTGATGCACGGGTCGATCCTGCCTCAGGGCGCACGTCCCCGGGACGGCGACGGGCGGGTGACCCCTCGAGGTGGGTCACCCGCCCGTGCTGCCCCGTCGCACGCTCAGTGCGCGAGGAGGACGGCGGACTCGCGGGCGGCCAGGACGGCCGCCTCACGTGCCAGCCGGGCGCGGCGCTCGGCCGCCTCCGCCCGACGGGCGGCGAGGGCGATGCGCCTGATGCGCCACGCCTCCGCCTCCTTGTGGCGGCTCTCGATATGGCTGCGAGCCATCTGCTCGGGAATGAGATGCATGTCGGTCTCCAGGGTCGAGGAGGGGGTCGCGGTGGGCGACGCCCCGGTGTTCGGGACCGCCACGAGGGCGGGGAGGGAGTTCCGCGCGGGTGCGCGGTCCTCAGTACGTCCGGTCACGCGGCGGCACCTCCGCGCTGCGTCGGGATGACGCAGACGTCGGAGAGGTCGTCGTCGGGCTCGGCGTCGGCGTCGGACGCGAGCTCGGCGGCGAGCTCGGTCATCCGCTGCTCGAGCGCGGCCTCGGCGGCGCGCCGGTCGAGGTGGTCGTCCTTGCGCGGGCGACCGGGACGGCGCTTGCGCGCCACCACGTTCCCGCGCTCGAACAGCTCGCCACCCCAGACGCCCCACGGCTCGCGCCGCTCCAGGGCCCCGGCGAGGCAGGCTGCGCGCAGTGCGCAGTCGCCGCAGAGGGCCTGGGCGAGCGCGACCTGGTCGGGTCGCTCGGCGAACCACAGCTCCGGGTCGTACGACCGGCACGGCGTACTGGTGTCGATCCAGTCGATCGACGCGGGCTGGGCTCCGAGGGTGTGGGTCAAGTCCGTCAGGACGCTCATCGTGCGGTCACCTCCTTCACGTTCCGCGGGGTCTCCGCGGTCCTCGAGTCGTGCAGGGCAAGGGGTCGGGCCCGTGGCGGCCGGGAGGGAAGGCCACCCGCCACGTCGTGCGGGTCGTGCGATCGTGCGGTGCGCTCCCCCGGGCGGTCGGCCCGGACAAACACGAAGGCCGCGGTTCCCGGTGTCGGGATCCGCGGCCTCGAGGTGCCTGGTGGGTGGGGTTCACCCAGAGGATCCTCGAGACTGCGGGTCGTACGACGTGCCGACGGCGTTGCGCGAGATGCCGGTGCCGATCCAGGTGGTCGGCATGAGCTCGACGGCGTGCGGGCGCTTCGCCGCGACAGCGACGACGGCGGCCCGACGGCCGGTGAACGCACCGAAGGCCGCGGCGACGGCGGCGAAGGAGGCGCACACGGGCAGCACGAAGGCGGCCGGGTCGCTGGTGAGGTTCGACATCCTGGCCACCTCCTTCGCAGTCCGGGCCTGATCGGGATCAGGCGGGCACGTACCTCGTGCGCACGAGCGAGGTTACGCAGTCCGTCCTGGTCCGTGCAACGAGGATTTCGGCGGAATCTCCCGGACGACGTCGTTCCGGCGCGGGAATTCCCGCAATGACATGGAATCTCGCGCCTCCGACCCCGTGCCGGGAGCCGGTCGTCGGCGCGTCGCGACCGACGGTCAGGCGGGGTCGTCGGCGGACGAGAGAGGTGTCTCGCCGCGCACGAGGGCGAGCAGGGGCTCGGCGTAGGCCGCGAGCTTGCGGGCGCCGATGCCGGGGATCGCCACGAGCGCAGCGGCGTCGGCGGGGAGCTCGGTCGCGATCCGCTCGAGGGTGGCGTCGGTGAGCACGACGTAGGCCGGCACCGAGCGGCGGCCGGCCTCCTCGGTCCGCCAGGCCGTGAGCCGCCCGAGGAGCGCCTCGTCGTACGACGCCGGGCACGTGCGGCAGCGGCCGCGCGCCGACTCGGCGCCGGTGACCAGGGCGGCGCCGCAGACCGCGCAGGTGGCGGGTCCGCGCCGGCGCCCCCGAACGGACCTCGACCCGCTCCCGCGCACGACCCCACCGGCCTCGCCCGCCGAGGCGTCGGGACCGACGGCGACGTCGAGGAACGGCGAGCGGTCGCGCCGGCCGCGACCCGAGCGTGTGCGCGCCCAGGAGAGGGCGAGGTGCGTGCGGGCCCGGGTGCAGGCGACGTAGAACAGCCGGCGCTCCTCCTCGAGCCGGGCCGGGGTGTCGGCGTACTGGATCGGGAACGTGCCCTGGACCAGGCCGACGACGAACACGGCGTCCCACTCCAGGCCCTTGGCCGCGTGGACGGTCGCGAGGGTGACGCCGTCGGCGGCGGGCGCCGACCGGGTGGCCGCGCGCACGTCGAGGTCGGCGACGAGGTCGCCCAGGGTGGCGGCCGGGCTGGCGCCGGCGAGGTCGTCGGCGAGGGTGACGACGCGCAGCAGGTTCTCCCAGCGGTCGCGCACGGCCCCGGTGCCGCTCGGCGGCTCGGGCGACCAGTTCATCGAGGACAGCACGGACCGGACGTCGGCGCCGAGGTCGCCGGAGGACTCCCCGCCGCGAGCCGCCCCGCGGATCCGGGTGACCGCCTCGCGCACCTCGGCGCGGTCGAAGAACGCCGACTCGCCGCGCAGGACGTAGGGGATGCCGGCCTCGCCGAGCGCCTCCTCGACGACCTCCGACTGCGCGTTGATGCGGTAGAGCACCGCGATCTCGCGCGCCGGGACGCCGGCCGCGACGAGCGTGGCGACGCCCTTCGCGACGGCGGCGGCCTCCCCCTGCTCGTCGTCGAACGCGCGCACCCGGGGTTCGGGGCCGTCGGCCCGGGTGGCCCGCAGCTCGAGGCGCAGCCGCGCCTCGGGGCCGGTCGCGCTGGCCAGGACGCGATTGGCGAGGGCGACGACCTGCGGCGTGGACCGGTAGGAGCGGACGAGGCGGACCTCGGTGGCGTGCGGGTAGCGGCTGCGGAAGTCGACGAGGTAGGACGAGCTCGCGCCGGTGAACGTGTAGATCGTCTGGCTCGCGTCGCCGACGACGCAGAGGTCGTCGCGCTCGCCGAGCCACAGGTCGAGCAGCCGCTGCTGGAGCGGGTTGACGTCCTGGTACTCGTCGACGGTGAACCAGCGGTAGGCGCTGCGCACCTCGTCGGCGACGTCGGGCCGGGTGTCGAGCATGCCGACCGTGAGCAGCAGGACGTCCTCGAAGTCGATGAGTCCCTCGGCGCTCGTCCGTTCGTCGTAGGCGGCGTAGAGCTCGGCGACGTTGCCGCGGGTGAGGCTGCCGGGGGGCTCGCGCCGCGCGGCGGTGGCGACGGCGACGTAGTCCGCCGCGACGACCTGACTGGACTTGGCCCACTCGATCTCGGCCGCGACGTCTCGCGCCAACGACGGGTCGGCGAACCCGGCGCGGCGCAGCACCGGGCCCACGACGCGCACCTTGCTCGGCAGGACGTCGGGCACCTGGCCGCCGACGACGCGCGGCCAGAAGTAGCGCAGCTGGCGCAGCGCGGCCGAGTGGAACGTGCGGGCCTGGACGCCGTCGACGCCGAGCTCGGCGAGCCGCTGGCGCATCTCGGCGGCCGCGCGGGCGGTGAACGTCACGGCGAGGGTGCGCCGCGGGTCGTGCTGACCGGTGAGGGCGGCGTAGGCGATCCGGTGGGTGATGGCGCGGGTCTTGCCGGTGCCGGCGCCGGCCAGGACGACCACCGGCCCGGACAGGGCCTGCGCCACCTCGCGCTGCTCCGGGTCGAGCTCGGCGAGCACGGCCTCGGCGCTGCCGGGGCGGCGCACGGCGCGCCGGCCGGAGGACGCGGACGCGCCGGAGGCGTGGAGGAGCAGGTCGTCGGCCGCCGTCACGGGGCCATCCTCGCAGCCGCCCCCGACCCCGCCCGTCGGCCGGCCCCGCCGGGCGGACCCGTCCCGGAGCCGCGATCCTGGACCCGGCGGGGCGTCCGCCGCGGAACAAACCGGACGCCAGCCGCCGTTGAAGGTTCTGCCGGCTGCCGTGCCGGCCCGGCCGCACCCGGCGGCCACGACGACACGAAGGAGCGCGCCCGCGATGGCGGTCACGATGTACACCACGACCTGGTGCGGTTTCTGCTCGCGGCTCAAGGCGCAGATGACGCGCGAGGGCATCGAGTTCGTCGAGGTCGACATCGAGCGTGACCCCGCAGCGGCGAAGCTCGTCGAGGGCGTCAACGGCGGCAACCAGACCGTCCCGACCCTCGTGTTCCCCGACGGCTCCGCCGCGACGAACCCCAGCATCCGCGAGGTCCAGGCGCGCCTCGCCGCGATGTGACCCCACCCGCTCCACGACGGCCCCGCGCGACCTCGGCGTCCGCGGGGCCGTCGTACGCCCGGACCCGGCAGGATCGCGTCGTGGCCCTCACCCACCTGGTCGTGCGCCGCGCGGACCCCGCCGAGCTGCTCGACGTCGCCCGCGTCCGCGCCGCGTCCTGGCGCCGGGCCTACGCCGGTCTCGTCCCGGACGCCGAGCTCGAGGCGATCGGCACGCCGGACCGCCTCAGGAGCTGGGCCGGGCGCACGGCGGCGGCGACGGACGCGGGCACGCTCGTCGCCGTGAGCGGCGGGCGCGTCATCGGCTTCTCGGCGTACGGCGCGGAGCGCTCCGACCTCGCGCCGGCCATCGCCGGCCGCGGCGAGGTGTACGCGCTCTACGTGCACCCGGACGCCTGGGGGGCCGGCGCCGGGTACGCGCTCATGACGGCCACGCTCGAGGCGCTGCACGAGCAGGGGTACGACGCGGTGAGCCTGTGGGTGCTCAGCGGCAACGCGCGGGGCATCGCCTTCTACGAGCGGCAGGGCTTCGCACCCACGGGCGAGGTCACCGCGTCGAGCATCGACGCGCTTCCCGAGTCCCGGTACTCCCGCCGGATCTAGCCTGGCCCCGTGCCGTCCCCGCGTACGTCCGTCCCGCCGGTCCGCCATCTCGTGCGGGCCCGCGACGTCGCCGACGCGCGGTACGCCGAGCCGCTCACCGTCGACGACCTCGCCGCCGCGGCGTGCCTGTCCCGCGCGCACTTCAGCCGCGAGTTCCGCCGCGCCTTCGGCGAGTCGCCGTACTCCTACCTGCTGACCCGCCGGCTCGAGCGCGCGGCGACCCTCCTGCGCGGCACCGACTACACCGTCGCCGACATCTGCATGAGTGTCGGTCTCAGTAGCGTCGGCTCGTTCACCACGAGCTTCACCCGGGCCTACGGCGTGAGCCCCACGCAGTACCGCGCGGCGTTCCCGTCGGCGGCGAGCCTGGCGCGCATCCCCCTGTGCGTGCTGAAGGCATACGGCCGACCGGTGAACAGCACGATCGGAGAAGACGCGCGCTGAGGTGCGTCCCTACCGTCGTCACTTCGAGAGACCGACCGCTGGAGGACACCGTGATCCGCATCAGCACCACCCAGCTCTGGGTGCACGACCAGGACGAGGCGCTGGCGTTCTGGACGGAGAAGGCCGGCTTCGAGGTCCGCGAGGACGTCACCGTTCCCGAGCTGGGCAACTTCCGCTGGGTGACCGTGGCCCCACCGGGGCAGGACGACGTCGCGCTGGTCCTCATGGCCATCCCCGGAGCACCCGTGCTCGACCCCGCCACCAGCCAGGAGATCGCGAACCTGATGGCGAAGGGCTTCGCCGGCACGCTGTTCCTCACGACCGACGACTGCATGAAGGCCTACCAGGAGATGTCGGCGCGCGGCGTCGAGTTCACCGAGAAGCCGACCCAGCAGCCCTACGGCATCGACTGCGGGTTCCGCGACCCGTCGGGCAACAGCATCCGCCTGGCCCAGCGCGGCCCGATGGGCTGACCCGGGACGGCCGCGCCGCGACCTACGACCGCGGCCAGGAGCCCGGGAGCTCCGCGCCGTACCAGTGCTCCACGAGTCGCCGGGCGATCGACACCCGGGGCGGGATCCGTACGGCGCCGGACTCGCACCCCGCGCGCATCTCCTCGCGGGTGAACCAGCGCACCTCGGTGATCTCGACACCGTCGGGACGTGCCTCCGGCGAGCCGGCCGCGAGGCGCGCCCGGTAGCCGAGCATGAGGCTGGACGGGAACGGCCAGGGCTGCGAGCCGAGGTAGTCGAGCCGGTCGACGACGATGCCGGACTCCTCCGCGAGCTCGCGCAGGACGGTCATCTCCGCGGACTCGCCGGCCTCGACGAAGCCGGCGAGCGTGGAGTACCAGCCCTCGGGCCACTCGGCGCGACGGCCCAGCAGCGCACGGTCGGCGTCGTCGCTCACGAGCACGATGACGGCCGGGTCGGACCGCGGGAAGTGCTGGCTGGAGTCCGCCGGGCAGGTCCGCGACCAGCCGGCCTGCGCGGGCACGGTGACCACGCCGCAGCGCGGGCAGCGCGGGTGCGTGGCGTGCCAGTTCGCGAGCGCGACCGCCATGACGAGCAGCCCCGCGTCGCGGTCGCCCAGCGCGGCGCCGACCTCGCGCAGCCCCTCCCACCGCGTGCCGTCGGCGCCCTCCCACGGCTCGACCGTGGCGTCGACGAGCAGCGCGACGAAGGCGCGGCCGTCCTCGACGGCGAGCAGGACGCGCACCCCGTCGTACGCCGCGTCCGCGGGCGGGACGAACGCGAGCGCCGCGTCCCCGGTGACGAGGGCGCGGCCGTGGTGCACGAGCAGGACGCGGGTCGCGGGGTCCTGCCACACGGAGTCGAGCCACTCGAGGTCGTCGCGCCGCTCGGCCGCGCGGTCGAGGTCGCCGCGGGCGAGGGTCAGGGAGCGGAGCAGCCGGGTGTCGGGCACGTCGTCAGCGTTCCCAGGTCGCCGCGAGGTCCGCCCACAGGTACGCCGCGGCCTCGGCCCCGGCGAGCAGGAACTCGAGGTCGGCCTTCTCGTTGGGCGCGTGGATGCGGTCGTCGGGCAGCCCCACGCCGAGGAACACGACGGGAGCACCGAGCACCGCGGCCAGCGCGGCCTGCGGTCCGCTGCCGCCCTCGCGGGTGTAGAGAACCTCGGTGCCGAACGCGCGGCCCATCGCCCGGGTCACGCTCTGCAGCGCCGGGTGGTCCAGCGGGGTGAGGAACGGGCCGACGCCGGGCTTCTCGTAGTGCGCGGTCACCTCGATGCCGGCGGGGATCGTCCCCTCGGCGCGGAGGAGCTCCAGCCACCGGTCCATCGCCGGGCGGACGTCGGCCGGGTCCTGGTCCGCGACGAGGCGGAACGACAGCTTCGCGTGCGCCTCGCTCGGGATGATCGTCTTGCCGCCCGGCCCGGTGTAGCCGCCCCACAGCCCGTTGACCTCGGCGGTGGGACGCGCCCAGATCCGCTCGAACGTGGTGAAGCCCGCCTCGCCGTACGTCGCGGTGGACTGCGCGTTCGCGAGCCAGCGCTCCTCGTCGTAGGGCAGCCGGGCCAGCAGCTCGCGCTCCCGGTCGGTGAGGGGGACGACCCTGTCGTAGAAGCCTGGCAGCGTCACGTGCCCGTCCGCGTCGTGCAGCCGGGCGACCATGCGGGCGAGCACCGTGACGGGGTTCGGCACGGCGCCGCCGAACGACCCCGAGTGCAGGTCGCCCGCGGGTCCGCGCGCCTCGAGCTGGACCTCGACCATGCCACGCATGCCGACGCAGACCGAGATCGCGTCGCGGCCGTAGACCCCGGTGTCGCTCACCACGACGACGTCGCAGTCGAGCCGGTCGCGGTGGTCCCGCAGCAGCTGGGCGAAGTGCGCCGAGCCCGACTCCTCCTCACCCTCGACGACGAGCTTGAGGTTGACGGCGGGCGACGTGCGCCCGGTCGTCGCGAGGTGCGCCGCGAGCCCGACCACGTGGAAGTAGACCTGGCCCTTGTCGTCGATGGCGCCGCGCCCGACGAGCTCCTCGCCGTACGGCGTGGCCCGGACCAGCGGCTCGAACGGCGAGGTCTCCCACAGCTCGATCGGGTCGGCGGGCTGCACGTCGTGGTGGCCGTAGAGCACGACGGTCGGCGCGTCGGCGTCGTCGCTGGGCCACTCGGCGTAGACCGCGGGAAGGCCCTCGGTGGGCCAGATCTCGACGGTGGGGAACCCGGCGCGGACGAGCCGCTGCGCGAGCCAGTCGGCGCTGCGGGCGACGTCGTCGGCATGCTCCGGGTCGGCGCTGATGCTGGGGATCCGCAGCCACGCGGAGAGCTCCTCGACGAGCCGGCTGCGGTGCTCGGCCACGAAGGCCCGGACGGCGGGGTCGTGCGTCACGTCGCTGCTCACGGCCCGACCCTACGACGGCGGCGCGGGACGGCGGCCCCGGCCGGGGCCCGTGGGAGGATGCGGGTCGAGCCGCCGCGAGGAGCGGGGGCGTGGACACGACGGACAGCAGGTGGGCAGCCGGTGACGCAGGGCTCGGAGCAACGGTTCATCGGACAGCTGACCGGCGTGCGCTTCGTCGCGGCGTTCTGGGTGCTGCTCTACCACTTCCAGGGCGCCCTCGCGACGGCCGGGCTGCTGGTCCCGGTGCTGCACGAGGTGCTGCGCGTGGGACGCCTCGGTGTCGACCTGTTCTTCGCCCTGTCCGGCTTCATCCTCACCCACACGTACCTCACGAAGATGGGGCCGCGGGCCACCTGGGCGGGCGCGCGGCACTTCTGGTGGCTGCGGCTCGCGCGCATCTACCCGGTGCACTTCGTGATGCTCAACGTCGCCGGCGTCGCCGCCGTCGCGCAGCAGAAGCTCGGCTCGTCCGTCTCCGGGAGCAAGGACTGGCTCACGCCCGTCGACTACCTCCGGCAGGTGCTGCTGGTCCACGAGTGGGGCCCGAACCCCCAGCGCGGGTGGAACTACCCGGCGTGGTCGCTGTCGATGGAGTGGCTGGCCTACCTGCTGTTCCCGCTGTTCGTGCTCGCGCTGTTCCGGTTCCGCGACCGGCTGAGCACCCGCGCCATCGCGCTGCTGTGGTGCGTCGTCCTCGTCCCGCTGCTCTGGTACGGCATCGCCTACCACGGCGACCCGTACTACATCTCGGACTGGGGCTCGACGATCCGCATCCTCACCGAGTTCACCGCAGGCGGTCTGACCTACCTGTTCGTCCTGCGTCAGTGGGGCGCGACGCCGGACGGTGTCCGGCCGCGCGTCGAGCGGCTGGCGACCACGCTCTCGGTCGCGATCCCCGTCGCCATCGTCGCCATGGCGCTCGTCCTCGGGCACATCGGGGCCCTGCAGTGGTCGGTGAGCGACCTGCCGGACACGCCGAACGCCGCCGACCTGCCGCCGAAGTACCACCTCGTCCTCGTGCCGCTGCTCGTGGCGTGGATCGGCGCGCTGGCACTCACCCGCCGCGGGCCGTCGCGCTTCCTGTCGACGGACCGCCTCGTCCTCGGCGGCTTCATCTCGTTCTCGCTCTACATGACGCACACGGTCTGGTACGGCCTGTGGCGCGCCGGGATGAGGGCCGTGCACATCGATGGCGGCGTCCTCTACCTGATCTCGTTCCTCGGGCTGGTGGCCGGCGCGATCGTCATCGCGTGGCTCATGTGGCGGTTCGTCGAGGAGCCCGCCCGCGAGTGGATGCGCAAGCGCTCCGGCGAGCGGCCCAAGCCGGTCGAGGAGATCGCGCTCGAGAACGGCTGACCCCGGCCGCCAGGGCCGCGGGCCGGGATCGCGGCCCCGGACGGGGACCACCTAGGTTGGCCGCATGCCCATCCGGCTCGCGACGTACAACCTGCTGCACGGGATGACCGTGCTCGGCGGTGTCCCGCAGCCGACGCGCGACGCCGACGGCAACGTCGTCGGTCCCCCGCTGGTCCCC
>JAJXTD010000089.1 GCA_021784035.1 Actinomycetes bacterium
GCTTCGAGCCCACGCTCGACTACGTCGTCGTCAAGGTGCCGCGGTTCGCGTTCGAGAAGTTCCCGCTGGCCGACCCGACCCTCACCACGACGATGAAGAGCGTCGGCGAGGCGATGGCGATCGGCCGCAGCTTCACCGAGGCGCTGCAGAAGGCGCTGCGCTCCGTGGAGCGCAAGGAGGCGCCGTTCTCCTGGACGGGGGAGCGCAGCGTCGTGGACGTCGCCGCACTGCTCGCGGCCGTGAGGGTCCCGCACGACGGCCGGCTGACGAAGGTGCAGCAGGCGCTGTGGGCCGGTGCGACGGTCGAGGAGGTCCACGAGGCCACCAACATCGACCCCTGGTTCCTCGACCAGATCGTGCTGCTCAACGAGATCGGCGACGCGCTGCGCGAGTCGCACGAGCTGACCCCGGAGCTGCTGCGCCTCGCGAAGCGGCACGGCTTCTCCGACGCCCAGATCGGCGCGGTGCGCGGCATGCCGGAGGACGTCGTCCGCGGCGTGCGGCACGCGCTGGGGATCCGCCCGGTGTTCAAGACCGTCGACACCTGCGCGGCCGAGTTCGCGGCGCGGACGCCGTACCACTACTCGTCCTACGACCAGGAGACCGAGGTCGAGCCGCGCACCAATCCGGCGGTCCTCATCCTGGGGTCCGGCCCGAACCGCATCGGCCAGGGCATCGAGTTCGACTACTCGTGCGTGCACGCCAGCCTCACCCTGCGCGAGGCCGGCTACGACACCGTGATGATCAACTGCAACCCGGAGACGGTGTCGACCGACTACGACACCTCGAGCCGGCTCTACTTCGAGCCGCTCACGCTCGAGGACGTCCTCGAGGTCTACCACGCGGAGCTGGCCGTCGGGCCGGTCGCCGGGGTCATCGTCCAGCTCGGCGGCCAGACCCCGCTGGGCCTCGCCCAGCCGCTCAAGGACGCGGGCGTGCCGATCGTCGGCACGAGCCCGGAGGCGATCCACCTCGCGGAGGAGCGCGGCGCGTTCGGCCGCGTGCTGGCCGAGGCCGAGCTCCCGTCGCCCGCGCACGGCGTCGCCACGAGCTACGACGAGGTCGTCGAGATCGCCGGCCGCCTCGGCTACCCGGTGCTCGTACGTCCGTCGTACGTCCTGGGCGGTCGCGGCATGGAGATCGTCTACGACGAGGCGATGCTGCACGACTACATCGCCCGCGCCACCGAGGCCACACCTGAGCACCCGGTCCTCGTCGACCGGTTCCTCGACGACGCGGTCGAGATCGACGTCGACGCGCTCTTCGACGGCGAGGAGCTCTACCTCGGCGGCGTGATGGAGCACATCGAGGAGGCCGGCATCCACTCCGGCGACTCCGCGTGCGCCCTGCCGCCGATCACGCTGGGGCACATGGAGATCGACCGGATACGGCGCAGCACCGAGGCGATCGCCCGCGGTGTCGGCGTCCTCGGCCTGATCAACGTGCAGTACGCGCTCGCCGGCGACGTGCTCTACGTGCTCGAGGCCAACCCGCGCGCGTCGCGCACGGTCCCGTTCGTCTCGAAGGCGACGGGCGTGCAGCTCGCGAAGGCCGCGGCGCTCGTCACCATGGGCACCACGATCGCGCAGCTGCGCGCCGACGGCGTCCTGCCCCGCGAGGGCGACGGCGGGACGCTGCCGATCGGCGCGCCGATCGCGGTGAAGGAGGCCGTCCTGCCCTTCGGCCGGTTCCACGGCGTCGACACCGTCCTCGGTCCGGAGATGCGCTCGACCGGCGAGGTCATGGGCATCGACTCGGACTTCGGCACCGCGTTCGCGAAGTCGCAGACCGCGGCGTACTCCTCGGGCCTGCCCACGAGCGGGCGCGCCTTCGTGTCGGTGGCGAACCGGGACAAGCGCTCCATGGTGTTCCCGGTCAAGCGGCTCGCCGACCTCGGCTTCGAGATCCTCGCGACCGAGGGGACCGCCGAGGTGCTGCGGCGCAACGGGCTCAAGGCCACGGTGCTGCGCAAGCAGCACGACGGGCGTGGCGCCGCGGGGGAGCCGACCACGGTCGACGCCATCCTCGCCGGGGAGATCGACCTCATCGTCAACACGCCGTACGGCGTGGGGCCGAGGCTCGACGGCTACGAGATCCGCACCGCCGCGGTCACCCGGGGCGTGCCGTGCATCACCACGGTCCAGGGCCTCGCCGCCACGGTCCAGGGCATCGAGGCGCTGATCTCCGGGGAGATCGGCGTACGGTCCCTCCAGGAGTGGGCGGCCGACCTCGAGGCCCTGCGCGCGGCGCAGGCGTCGACGGGGACCGGATCGTCCGACACGAGCGGGACCACCACGAGCGAGGGCAGGGCGCGTTGACGACGTCAGCTCAGGGCAGGAACGGGGCGATCCAGGTCACCGGCGAGGTGATCGGGCTGCGCCGCGCAGGTGAGTACCACGTGCTCACCC
This sequence comes from Actinomycetes bacterium, assembly GCA_021784035.1. Classification (GTDB taxonomy): domain Bacteria; phylum Actinomycetota; class Actinomycetes; order S36-B12; family CAIYMF01; genus Longivirga. The sequence goes on from JAJXTD010000089.1 coordinate 2,409, forward strand.
TCACCGCCGGCGGCATCCCCGACCTCACGCGTCCCGGTCACTTCGTGGCGCTCTCGGTCGGCGGCCCGGAGTCGTCCATGCTGCTGCGTCGCGCGTTCTCGATCTACTCGGTGCAGAGCCGCGGGGTCTACGGCGGCACCCTCGAGATCGTGTTCGCCACGCAAGGCAAGGGCACCGAGTGGCTGTCCCGGCTGCACCGGCACGACACGGTCGACATCGTCGGCCCGCTCGGCCGGCCGTTCGCGCTGCCGAAGGAGCCGGTGTCCTGCGTGCTCGTGGCCGGCGGCTACGGGTCCGCACCGATGTTCTCCCTCGCGGACGCGCTGCGGGCCCGAGGCTGTCGCGTCGACGTCGTGCTCGGCGCCTCCACCGAAGGCAAGCTGTTCGGCGTCCTGGACGCCAAGCGCATCGCGGCCACGCTCACGATCACGACCGACGACGGCTCGCTCGGCGAGCACGGCCGGGTCACCGACGCCCTGCCGGCGGTGCTCAAGCGCACCGACGCCGACGTCGTCTACGCCTGCGGTCCGATGCCGATGCTGCGCGCGGTGGCCGAGGTCGCGTCCCAGCACGGCGCCTACTCGCAGTGCGCCGTCGAGGAGTCGATGGCCTGCGGCATCGGCGTCTGCATGACCTGCGTGCTGCCGGTGATGGGCGACGACGGCGTCACGCGCATGCTGCGCTCGTGCGTCGACGGGCCGGTGTTCCGCGGCGACCGGGTGCGCTGGGACGAGGTGGGCACGATCCCCGAGGGGACCCTCGGGGCGCCCGTGAGCGGAGGCCACTGATGACTCGCGCCGTGATCACGCACGGGCCGCGGCCCGACGCGGCCGCCGAGGTGCCCGACGTCGACATGACGACGTACCTCGCCGGACTCGAGCTGCCGTCGCCGGTGCTCACGGCGTCCGGCTGCGCCGCGGCCGGGCGTGAGCTCGACCAGTTCTTCGACATCACCACGATCGGCGCGATCGTCACGAAGAGCATCATGCTCAACCCGCGCTCCGGGCGGCCCACCCCGCGCATGGCGGAGACGCCGAGCGGCATGCTCAACTCCATCGGCCTGCAGGGCCCGGGCATCGACGCGTTCCTGGACAAGGACCTCGAGTGGCTTCGCGCCCGTGGGGCCCGTGCGGTCGTCTCCATCGCCGGCGGCTCGGTCGACGAGTACACCCGCCTGGCCTCGAAGCTGCGGCACGTGAGCGACGTCGCGGCCATCGAGGTCAACATCTCCTGCCCCAACGTCGAGGACCGCGGGCTCGTGTTCGCCTGCCAGGCGGCCTCGGCCGCCGACGTCATCTCGGCCGTGCGGCGCAACACCAACCCCGGCGTACCGGTCCTGGCGAAGCTCTCGCCCGACGTGACCGACATCGTCGAGATCGCCCGTGCCGTGGTCGACGCCGGTGCCGACGGCCTGTCCATGATCAACACGCTGCTCGGGATGGTCATCGACACCGACACGATGCGCCCGGCGCTCGCCGGGATCACCGGCGGCCTGTCCGGGCCGGCCATCCGCCCCGTCGCGGTCCGCTGCGTCTACCAGGTGCACGCGGCGATGCCGGACGTCCCCATCCTCGGGATGGGCGGGATCCGGACCGGTCTCGACGCCCTCGAGTTCGTGCTCGCCGGTGCGAGCGCGGTCAGCGTCGGCACGGCGACGTTCCACGACCCGAGCACCCCCGCGCGAGTGGCCCGCGAGCTGGCGGTCGCCCTCGCCGAACGCGGGTTCGAGCGGTTCGAGGACGCCGTCGGCCACGCCCACCGCGCTCCGGACCCGGCGCCCGCTCCAGGCGGTCCGGTCGCCGGCCACGGACACCTCACCGACGACCTCGAGCCCGACACCGCGGTCGAGGCCGGGGTGGAGGGGTGAGCCCGCTCGCCCCGGTCGCGGTGGCGCTCGACGGCCCGGACCTCGTCACAGTCACGGCCTGGGCCGGCGCCGCGGGACCCTATGTCTCCACGATGAAGGTCGGGCTCGAGACGTTCCTGCGCGACGGCGACGCCGCGGTGCGCGCCGCGCGGGAGGCCTCCGGCGGCCGCGACGTCTTCCTCGACCTCAAGCTGCACGACATCCCCACCACCGTCGCGGGTGCGGCGCGCTCGGTCGCGCACCTGGAGCCGGCGTACCTGACGGTGCACGCGTCCGGGGGAGCGGCGATGGTCCGCGCCGCCGTGGCCGAGCTGCCCGCGACCCGGGTCGCGGCCGTCACGGTCCTCACGTCGCTGTCCGAGGACGACCTCGCCGCGGTCGGGCTGCTCGGCCCGTCCCTCGACGCCGCGCGCCGGCTCGCCGCCCTCGCCGTGGGTGCGGGCGCGCTCGCCGTGGTCTGCTCGCCGCAGGAGGTTGCCGCGGTGCGCGCCGAGGTCGGCGACGGCATCGTCCTCATCACCCCCGGAGTCCGCCCTGCGGGTGCCGCCGTCGGCGACCAGTCCCGCGTCGCGACCCCCGAGCAGGCGCTCGCGGACGGCGCCGACCTGCTCGTCATCGGCCGCCCGATCACCGGTGCGCCCGACGTCGCCGTCGCGGCCGCCGCGATCGCCGGAGCGCTCGCGCACCGCTGAGTCGCCGGTCCGGCTGCGGCCTCGCGGTGCGCTGACCCGAGGTGACGGACTGCGCGCCCCCGCCCTGGCCGACCCCGCCACCCGGATCCTCGCGACCGGTGCGCGTCGGGTTCGCCGGGAGCACCGATTCGTCGTCACGCGGTGTGGTCACAGATCGCTGAAAGTAGTTGTGCACAGGGCGATTTCGGGCCGTCGGACTGTCGGACCCCCTGAGTAGGTTCGAGGCATGAGCTTCGATCCGCCGCGCACCCCGGGGAACCCGGGCGGGCTGCTCGCCACGGCGGTCGCGGACCTCGAGGACGCGGTCGCCCGGCTTGCGGAGCTGACCGCGGATGGTGCCCTGGTCGAGGTCCCGGGAGCGGCGCTGACTCGGCTGGCCGAGACGCTGCACCGCGCGCTCGACCGCGGTGCCGCGGTGGCGACGGTCGCGACCGGGGTGGTGCACGACTCCGGGACGCTCGCGGCGGACGGGTTCGCCTCGACGAAGGCGTGGCTGGCCGGCCCGTGCCGCAAGTCCGAGACCGAGTCGAAGGTCCTGGTCGCCTCGTCGACCGCGCTGCGCCGCGACTACCCGGCGACCGCCGGGGCGTGGCTCGCCGGGGACGTGTCCGGTGGTGCGGTGCGGGAGATCACCCGCGGGATCACCCTTGCGGTCCGCGCCCTCCCTGTCGCGGAGCGTGCCGTCCAGGCGGGGCGGGCGGAGGCGGTGCTGCTCGACCTGGCCCGCCGGTCGCCGGTCGCGGACGTGGCGCGGGCCGGGAAGTACCTACGGTTCGTCGCCGACCCCGACGGCGCGCGGCAGGCTCAGCTGGACGCCTACGACGACCAGCAGCTCACCCTCACCCCGGCCGGGGCCGGGTTCCAGCTCTCCGGCTACCTCGATGCGGAGACCGCCGCGAAGCTGACCACCGCGCTGGACGGGATCGTCGACGGCTGGCACCGCGCCGGGTCGCTCACCGCCGAGGACCAGCCGGGCGGGCACGGCCCGCTCGACGGTCTGAGGCGCCGGCAGCGCCGCCCGCACCTGCTCGCCCTGGCCCTGGGGCACCTGGCCACCCGGTTCCTCGACGACGGGCTGCTCGGCACCCGCCACGGCGTCAAGCCGCACGTGGCCCTGACCGTCGATGCCGACCACGTCATCGCCGGACTCGGCGGGGAGCTGCTCATCCCGGGCCGGGAGCAGCCGGTGCTGCTGCCCTCGGAGTCGATCCGACGGATCCTCTGCGACGCCGACCTGCACCCCGTCATCACCACCAGGCCCACCGGAGCGGGCGGGTGCGGGCGGACAGATGGCCGCGACAGTGTCAGCGGCACCGACGCGTATGCCGCGGGCACCGCTGATGCCGATGCCGCCGGGGCCGTGGGCAGGTGGCAGGCGGCGCTGCTCGACCGGCTCCGCGACCGGTCGCGCGGCGTGCTCTACCTCGGCCGGACCCAGCGCACCGTCACCGCGAGGCTCCGTCGCGCGCTGGAGGTGCGGGACCGGCACTGCGCGTTCCCCGGCTGCCACGTCGACGTGTCCCGGACCCACGGCCATCACGTCCGCGAATGGGAGGACGGCGGCGAGACCGCGATCTCCAACACCGTGCTGTTGTGCGTCCGACATCACCACGCGGTGCACGAGGGCGGCTGGACGATCACCCCTACCGACGGCATCGACCCGCACGCGACCGGCTGCTGGACCTTCACCCCACCCGTGCGACGAGCCCGGCCCTGACCAGCAGGGCGCGCCACCCGTCAGCCCACCCGCACGACCCACGGCCGTGAGCCCAGTCGTCGGTCGAGAGGGACCCGTGCAGCAGTGACGGAGAAGTCCGACCGACCTGGCCAACCGCGTCAACTCGTATGCCGCCCTCGTGCCTGAGCTGTGTCCGGCGACAACAGTTGACTCGAGCGTCGAACTTCGGCCAATCGTCCAGTTCGGATCGTGTCGACCACGCCCCTCACTTGTCGATGTCCTAGCGTCCCCATCGTGGAGATGCGGGAGTCGGACCGGGAACGGCTGAGCCGATATGAGCAGCGGACGACGATCCCGTTGGTCGTGCTCGCCGTCGGTTTCCTGTTCCTGTATGCCATCCCGATCATCTGGCCGAGCATCTCGGACTCGGCGCACTGGATCGTCGATGCCCTGAGCGCGATCATCTGGTTCGTCTTCGTGATCGACCTCGGCACCCGCGCCTACCTGTCTGGCCGTCCCGTCGCGTATCTGCTTCGGCATCCGATCGACTTCCTGTTGATCGCATTGCCGATGCTGCGGCCGCTGCGGGTCCTGAGGGTGTTCACCGCGGCGAACTTTCTCGTCGCTCGAGGCGGTCGATTCGCCGTCGGTCGCACGATCACGTCGGCGGTCGTCGCAGCCGGGTTCCTCGTCCTGGTCGCCGCTCTCGCGATGCTGGACGCCGAGCGTGGTGCCCCCGGCTCCAACATCGAGACCTACGGGCAGGCCTTGTGGTGGGCCGGGGTCACGGTCACGACGGTCGGTTACGGCGACACCTACCCGGTGACGGTGACCGGCAGGTTGGTCGCCCTCGCCCTGATGCTGGTGGGCATCTCCATGCTCGGGATCATCACGGCGAGCGTGGCGGCCTGGTTCGTGTCGCACACCCGCGCCGCCGAGGACGAGGTGCTGATCGAGCTGCGCGCCCTACGAGCGGAGGTTGCGGAGATCCGCAAGGCCCAGGGTGACGCCTGACACGCTGCAATATCCGCGACGCAGCCTCGTGCCGAAGCTATTCAGGCCGGCGTGAGCGATGTCGAGCACATGGCGCTTGCACCCCCGCCTTGGCAGTGACCGTCACCACGACCCGATAGCCGATGGTCGCCCTACTGATCTTGAACGGCACTCTGGCCACACCGCTGCTGTCGGCAGTGGAGGCGTTCGTGGTCGTGGTGCTCTTGTCCGGTGTCGGGCGAGCTGCAGGCCGCGAGCCTCGCGGAGACAACGCCAGCGAGCACGATCGGCGAAATCGGGAGACTGCGCCAGCAGCGGTGAACCGACCCGCCCGACCCGCCCGACCAGCCGCGACCCCAGCCGCGCCGTCGAAACAACGGTCGGGCTGCCATGCCGAGGGGCGCGACCTTCCTGGTCAAGGACGTGCCGCTCGGTGTCCTTCGTGATCTGCGGGCTTACGACGGCGCCGGACCCGTCGCGAGGTCGGCCCGGAATCAGACGACCGTGACGAGCTCGGGGCCGACGGACTCGGCGACCCAGGTGCCGTACGCCGTGCGCTCGTCCGGCGTGGGCGCGGGGATGTGGCGCGCCGCGGCTCGCACGCCGTGCGGCCGGAACCCGATGACCCGCACCGGGACTCCGGGTGCGTGCCGAGCGACGTAGGCACCCGTGCGGCGCAGCACGTCCGCGGAGTCGTTGTACCCGGGGACGACGAGGAGCCGCACCTCGGCGAGCCGCTGCTCGGCGACCAGCCGGTCGAGGCTGTCCAGCACCTGCGCGTTGCCGAGCCCGGTGAGCTCGCGGTGGGTCGCGACGTCGAGCGCCTTGAGGTCGAGCATGACGCCGTCGGTGACCGGGAGCAGGAGGTCCCACGTGACGTCGTCGGCGCAGCCGTTGCTGTCCACGAACCGGGTGAGCCGGGCAGTGGTCGGATCGTCGCGGAGCGCGGCGAACCACGCGGCGACGAACGGCGCCTGCAGCGTGGCCTCGCCGCCGGAGACGGTGACGCCGGACAGGAACGGCGCGACCCGGCGTACCTCGTCGAGCAGCTGCTCGACCGTCACCGGCCGGGCGAGCGGCGTCCGCCGCGGGATCGTGTGCGGGTTGTGGCAGGCGAGGCAGTCCAGGTTGCAGCCCTGGAGGAACACGGCGAACCGGTTCCCCGGCCCGTCGACCCAGGAGAACGGGACGGTGTCCGCGAGCAGGCCGACCGGCTCGCCGGCGGCGTCCGGCTCGACGCGCGGCACGGTCTCAGCCGGTGACCCGGGGAGCCGACTCACTGCTGATCACCCGCTTCACCGCGCGGGCGGTGACGTGGGAGTTGGCCACCGACCCCGCCGCGAGGACGTCGCTGCCGTGCCTGGCCTGCCCGGTCGCCTCGAGCCGGGCGAGGTCGGACTTGCGCACGAGATAGCCGGTGATCCGGATGAAGTCGTTGCTGTCGAGGTTGAACGTGACGTCGCGCATCCCCGTGGCCATCGCGCCGCGGATGACGTCGACGACGGCCTGCGGGTTGCGGGTCGCGGTGTCGTCGAACTGCACGATGTCGCTCACGCCCGACGCGAAGTGCCTGTGGTTCGGGGCGACCGCGAGGAGGTGCTCGAGCAGCGGCGGCTCGTCGCCGATCGGGATGCGCGTGCCGGCGGTGACCCCGAGGTCGGAGTCGATGCCGGACTGCGAGTGCAGGAACGCGACGCCGCCGTTGCCCTCGCAGTACGGGAGCGGCGTGCGCGACACGAGCTCGGCGGCCCGCTCGACGATGCGCCAGCCGACCGCCGTGGCGTCGGCGTCGTGCCCGTAGCGGCCGGTGCCGCCGGACCGCGCGACGAGCCGGTCGGCCGCCTCGGCGAGGCCGTAGACGCCGAACATCGCGGAGAACCGGTCCAGCGAGAGCAGACCCTCGTCGACGAGCCAGCTGTGCTCGAAGAACCGAGCCTCCTCGACGAGCGAGGTGATCCGCGCGGCCATGAGCTCGGCGTTGAGCGCCACGTGCGCCGGCAATGTGGTCGCGAGGTAGCTCTCCACGTCGCCGTCGTGGCGCCGGGCCGACTCGGCGAGGTTGAGCCGCACGAGCGTGTGCGAGCCGCCACCGACCTTCAGCGAGTTGTAGCAGGACACCACGCCGTAGTCCGGGCCGAGGTCGGCGGTCATCATCGCGTGGTTGACGAAGTGCGGCTTGCCGCACGCGAAGACCGTCCGCACGGCGTCGAGCAGGAGGCTGTCCGGCGTACGCGTGGCATCGACCCGCAGCGTGAGGTTCGGGACCGTCTGCAGCAGCTCGCGCTCGAGTGCGAGGACCGTGCGCCCGACGCGCGTGTCGTCGGGCCCGAGGTTCGCGTGGGTGAACGCGTCGGGCAGCGTCCGGTCGATCGTGACCCACATCAGCCGCAGCAGCTTCGTGAGCGTCTCGTCGTCGACGTCGGCGGCGTACGGCTCGAGCAGGCGGTCGACGTCGCCGAGGTAGACCGGGTAGCCGGTGATCGACGGCACCTGCGAGTACATCGAGAGCAGGAACGCGACCGCCTCGTACAGGTCGGTCGGCGCGGCCAGGCCCAGGAACTCCGAGCCGCGCTCGAGCGCGCGGGCGTAGTCGGGCAGGAGGTAGCGGGGGCGGTACGGCGCGTGGCCCTCGGCCAGGTCGCACACGAGGCCGGACGCGAGCGCGTCGGCGCACTCGGCGGAGACCTTCGGCGGGTCGAGGGACTCCTCGGCGAGGCCGGCGAGGGCCTGGACCCGCTGGCGGTAGGTCAGCGCGGGGGAGTCGACGAGCGTGCGGGCGCGGTCACGGAACTCGGGCATCTCCACGGCCTCACGCTACGCCGCTCCGCACCGCCGCGTCCCCGTCCCGGCATGTGACGTGCGCGCCCGGATCCCCACGGCGATAAGGGAAACCTGCCCTTAGCCGTACGCCGACGCGCTCGGGCCGGCGTACGTCGGGGCGGCCGTCGGCCCGAGCCCGACCACCCGGATCCCGGCGGCCGGACCGTGCCGTCGCGCGGCCACCGAGGGGCGCGGACGTCGCCGGACCGGGGCCGCGCTGGTGGCCGCTCGCCGAACCTCGCTAGGGTCCAGACCAGACCCCGAGGAGAGGACCGATCGTGGCCCTGCCGCCCCTGACCCCCGAGCAGCGTTCCGCCGCGCTGGCCAAGGCCGCCGAGGCACGACGCATCCGGGCGGAGGTGAAGAACCGGCTCAAGCGCTCCGGCGCGTCCATCGGCGAGGTGATCGCGGCGGGCCAGAGCGACGACATCATCGGCAAGATGAAGGTCTCGGCGCTGCTCGAGTCGATGCCCGGCGTCGGCAAGGTCCGCGCGGCCGAGATCATGGAGCGCCTGCAGATCGCGGAGAACCGCCGCGTGCGCGGCCTGGGCACCCACCAGATCGCCGCGCTCGAGAAGGAGTTCTCCGCCTGAGCGGGCGCCTGACCGTCCTGTCCGGCCCCAGCGGGGTCGGGAAGAGCACGGTCGTCGCGGCGCTCCGGGCCACCCGCCCGGACGTCTGGCTCTCGGTGTCGGTCACCACCCGCCGGCCCCGGCCGGGGGAGACCCAGGGGGTCAACTACCGCTTCGTCGACCACGCGGAGTTCGCGCGCATGGTCGAGCACGGCGAGCTGCTCGAGTACGCCGAGTTCGCCGGCAACTTCTACGGCACGCCGCGCGCCCCCGTCCTGGAGCACCTCGCAGCCGGTACGCCGGTCCTGCTCGAGATCGAGCTGCAGGGCGCCCGCCAGGTGCGGGCGAGCATGCCCGAGGCGCTGCTCGTGTTCCTCGCGCCCCCGTCGTGGGAGGAGCTGGTACGCCGGCTGGTCGGCCGCGGGACCGAGCCGGCCGAGGTGATCGCCCACCGGCTGGAGACGGCCCGGGTGGAGCTGGCGGCCGAGTCGGAGTTCGACGCGACGGTCGTGAACGCGTCGGTCGAGGAGGCCACCTCGGCCTTGCTAGGATTGATGGGTCTGAACCCGTCCTGACGTCCTGATACCGGTGAGCCCGACCCACCGCGGGAGTCGTCGAGGAGCACGGCAGACGACGTCCGCGTGGGCAGCAGCCCGCGGTTCCCGTGAA
>JAJXTD010000090.1 GCA_021784035.1 Actinomycetes bacterium
GGCGTCCGGCGCCGCCGCGACGACCGCCGGGAGTGGCACGGACAGCGGCAGTCCGGCCGCGTCGTCGCCGGCCGCGGGCGGGACGACCGTCCCCGAGTCCGACGTCCCCGTGGGCGGCGGGACGATCCTCGCCGACCAGAAGGTCGTGGTCACCCAGCCGACCGCGGGCCAGTTCAAGGCGTTCACCGCCGTCTGCACGCACATGGGCTGCACCGTGGCCTCGGTGGCGAACGGCACGATCAACTGCCCGTGCCACGGCAGTCAGTACTCGATCAAGGACGGCTCGGTCGTCGGCGGACCTGCCCCCGCCCCCCTCGCTCCCGTCCCCTTCACCATCTCCGGCAAGGACATCAAGCTCCAGGTGTAGTTCTTTCTTGCGCCTCCAAGACGCCGCACCTCCGGTGCTGCGTCGTCGGCGACCCCTCCGCTGCGCGGCCTGGTCGGCGCCCGAGGCGGAGGCGGCCGCGGTCCGAGACCACCCCCGCATGGGGGTGTCGAGGGCCGCGCAGCGGAGCCGACCCCGACGCGAGCGCCCGAAGGGCGTGAGCATGGAGGGGCAGGAACACGCGACGACCAGCCGCCGCAGCGGAGGGGTGCGCCGACGAGCCCGCGCGGAGCGCGGGCTTTTGGAGGCGCAGGAATTACGCCTGGAGCCCCAGCGTCTGCATGCGGCGGGTGTGCGCGTCGGTGAGGCGGGAGAACATCGCGCCGAGCTCGGCGAGGCCCATGCCGGGCCGGTCGACGCCACCGACGATGAGCGACGCCAGGCCGTCCCGCTCGGCTGCGACGCGCTGGGCCTGCGACATCGCCTCGCCGACCAGGCGCCGGCCCCACAGCGCGAGCCGGCCGCCGATGCGCGGGTCCGCGTCGATCGCGGCCCGGACCGTCGCGACGGCGAAGTTGGCGTGGCCGGTGTCGCCGCAGACCTCGAGCACGAGGGCGCGCGTCTCCGGGTCGACCTGGGCTGCGACCTCACGGTAGAAGTCCGACGCGATGCCGTCACCGACGTAGGCCTTCACCAGGCTCTCCAGCCAGTCGCCCGGCGCGGTCTGGGCGTGGAACTCGGTGATGGGCTCGACGAACGGCTCCATCGCGGTCGACGGGTCGGCGCCGAGCTCGGCGAGCCGCTCGGCCAGCCGCGTGAAGTGCCGGATCTCGGCGGTGGCCATGAGCGCGAGGGCGACCTCGTCGGAGATGGTCGGGGCGAGCGAGGCGTCGGCGGCGAGGCGCTCGAACGCGACGAGCTCGGTGTAGGCCAGCACGCCGAGCAGGTCGACGACCGCGAGCCGGTAGCCCTCGTCGTCGACGAGCGCGGAGGGCGGCGGTGCGCCCGGGTGGCCGGACTCGCTCGGTGTGTCGCTCACGGCTCCGGAGCGTACGGCGTCGACCGTCGCGACGCGTCCCGACGTGGCCGCCGGGACGTCGCCGGAGGGTCCGCCCGGCGCCGCACGCCCGCGCGGGAGGGGAACGGCCGGTTCACCGGTAGACTGGGCGGGTCACCACCGGTCACGGCCGACGCATCAACCACCTCCGTGACCAGCCCGCCGACGGCGCCCTCACGGGAGCACGGCAGGTCCCGGGAGTCGCAGGACCCCTCCGCTGACCCCGGGGACCGCCGCGCGCAGTGTCGCGACACCGCGCCTCGGCCAACCCACGGAGAAGACCCTGAGCACCGAGACCGACCTGCACGCAGACGCGACGCCCGACGTCGACATGGTCACCCCGATCGTCGAGCCGAAGACCTTCGCCGAGCTGGGCGTCCACCCCAAGACGGTGGAGGCGCTCGCCGAGGACGGCATCCACACCGCGTTCCCCATCCAGGAGCTCACCCTCCCCCTCGCCCTCCAGGGCAACGACCTCATCGGCCAGGCGAAGACCGGCACCGGGAAGACCCTCGGCTTCGGCATCCCCGCGCTCCAGCGGCTCATCGCCCCGGACGACGAGGGCTTCGACGAGCAGCCCGACTCCGTGCGCGGCAAGCCGCAGGCGCTCATCATCGTGCCGACCCGCGAGCTCGGCATCCAGGTCGCGAGCGACCTGGAGAAGGCCGGCCGCAAGCGCGGCGTGCGCGTCCTGTGCGTCTACGGCGGCCGGGCCTACGAGCCCCAGGTCGAGGCGCTGCAGAAGGGCATCGAGGTCGTCGTCGGTACGCCGGGACGTCTCATCGACCTCGCGCGCCAGGGTCACGTCAACCTCAAGAACGTGAAGACGCTCGTCCTCGACGAGGCCGACGAGATGCTCGACATGGGCTTCCTGCCCGACGTCGAGCGCATCGTGGCGATGGTCCCCGCGGTCCGCCAGACCATGCTGTTCTCGGCCACGATGCCCGGCCAGATCGTCGCGCTCGCGCGCCGCTACATGACGCACCCCACGCACATCCGGGCGATCAACCCCAACGACGACAGCACGCTCGTCGCCGCGACCGAGCAGCACGTGTGGCGCGCGCACAGCATGGACAAGCAGGAGGTCATCGCCCGCGTCCTGCAGGCCGAGGGCCGGGGGCTCACCATCATCTTCTGCCGCACGAAGCGCAACGCGCAGCGCGTCGCCGACGACCTGGTCGACCGCGGGTTCGCGGCCGCCGCAGTCCACGGCGACCTCGGCCAGGGCGCGCGCGAGCAGGCGCTCCGCGCGTTCCGCAACGGCAAGGTGGACGTGCTCGTGGCCACCGACGTCGCGGCCCGCGGCATCGACGTCGCCGACGTCACCCACGTCATCAACTGGGAGTGCCCGGAGGACGACAAGACCTACCTGCACCGGATCGGCCGCACCGGCCGAGCGGGCAACTCCGGCGTCGCGCTCACGCTGGTCGACTGGGACGACCTGCACCGGTGGAAGATGATCGCCCAGACGCTCGGCCTCCCCTTCGAGGAGCCGATCGAGACCTACTCCTCCAGCCCGCACATCTACACCGGGCTCAACATCCCCGAGGGCACCAAGGGTCGTCTCCCGAAGGCCAAGCAGAAGCGGGCCGGCCTCGACGCCGAGGTGCTCGAGGACCTCGGCGAGACCGGTGCCGCCGCCGGCAAGCGCAACAAGCCGCACGGGGACAAGCACGACAAGCACGGGGACAAGCACCAGAAGCACCAGCACGACCGCGGACCGGCGAGCGGCTCGGCGCACCCGGACCACGGGACGAAGGACGCCGACACCGAGCGTCCGCCGCGCGAGCCGCGCGCCCCCCGGGAGCGCAAGCGCACCAGGGGCGGGTCGGCCGGCACGGCGACGGCCACGTCGGTTGCGGTGGCCGCCACGGCGCCCACCACCGGGCCCGAGGGGGCAGCGGCCGACGAGGGCGACGCCCCGCGCCGGCGTCGTCGACGCGGCGGCCGCGGCCGCGGGCGTGCGGCCGGTGAGTCCGCCGGCGCTCCGGACGCCGCGGGCGACGGCGGCGAGTGACGACGTAGCGGACCCGGCCGGAGCCGTGCCGCACCGGTCCCCGGGCGACGGCTACCCGGGCGGCTCCGGATCCAGCCGCGCGGCGAGCATCCGTCGGGCGTGGCTGCGGTAGGCCTCGACCCCGCGCAGCGTCGAGGCGGTCCGGAGCGCCGAGCGGCCGAGCGCGGGCGCCTCGGCGAAGCGCACCGAGCGGGCGATCGGCGGGTCGAGCACCGGCACGTCGTAGCGGTCCGCGATGTCGGCGAGCACAGCGCGGGCGTGCGTCGTGCGCCCGTCGAACATCGTGGGCAGGATGCCGCCGATGCGCAGCCGCGGGTTGGTCACGCGTGCGACGTCGCGCACGGTCTCCACGAGCTGGCCGACGCCGCGGTGCGCGAGCGTCTCGCACTGCAGCGGGACGATCACCTCGTCGGCGGCGGTGAGCGCGTTGACGGTGAGGATCCCGAGCGTGGGCGGGCAGTCGAGGATGATCCAGTCGTAGTGCGAGCGCAGGTCGCCGAGCGCGTCGTCGAGCGCGTGCTCGCGGCCGCCCCGGGTCAGCAGCACGGCCTCGACCTGCGCGAGCTCGATCGTCGCCGGCACGAGGTCGACGCCGTCCTCTGTCGCCACGACGACGTCGCGGACCCGCGCGTCCCCGGTCAGGACGTCGTGCACCGACCGGGTGAGATCCTCGGGGTCGATGCCGAGGGAGAACGTGAGGCAGGCCTGCGGGTCGAGGTCGACGAGCAGCACCTCCTGGCCGAGCTCGGCCAGGGCGACGCCGAGGGAGGCCACGGTCGTCGTCTTGCCGACGCCGCCCTTCTGGCTCGCCACGGCGATCGTCCGTGCCACCTGGCCGCCACCTCCCCCGGTCCCGGGACGCCCGTCGTACGTCCCGGTCCGTAGTCTGCCGTCCGTGAGCACCCCGCCCTACGTCGACCTCCCCGCGTCCGCGCGCCGTGTCACCCTCCCCACCGCGCACGGCGGGCTGGCCGGGCTGCGGACCGACCCCGCGGGGGACGCCGTGGGGACTGTCCTGCTGGTCCCCGGCTGGACCGGGTCCAAGGAGGACTTCATCGCGGTCCTCGAGCCCCTCGCGGCGCTGGGCTGGAGCACGGTCGCGTACGACCAGCGCGGGCAGTACGAGTCGCCCGGGCCCGACGACGAGGCGGCGTACTCCCTGGCGCGGCTCGCCGGCGACCTGATCGAGGTCGCGGCCGGCCTCGGCGACGACCCGGTGCACGTCGTCGGCCACTCCTTCGGCGGCCTGGTGGCGCGCGAGGCGGTCCTCACCACCGGCGGCGCGGGCTTCGCGTCGCTCACCCTGCTGTGCTCCGGCCCCGGCACCCTCCCGCAGCGGCACCACGACGGGATGGGGGCGCTGTGCAGCGCGCTGCCCGCCGTGCCGTTGGGGATCGTCTACGACGTCAAGGAGGCCGCCGACCGTGAGGGGGGATGGGTGCCGCCGTCGGACGCCGTCGCGGACTTCATGCGACGCCGCTTCGTCTCGAACAACGCGTACGGGCTGCGCGCGAAGACGGGGATCCTGCTCGACACCCCCGACCGGACCGACGAGCTCGCCGCCCTGGCGCGCGACGGTTTCCCGGTCGCCGTCGCCTACGGGCCCGGTGACGACGCGTGGACGCTCGAGGAGCAGGACGCCGTCGCGGCCGCCGTCGGGACCGCGCCCGTGGTCATCCCCGGCACCGGCCACTCCCCCGCTGCGGAGCGCCCGCAGCTGGCCGCCGAGACCCTCGACTCGCTGCTGCGCGGTTTCGCGGCCCGGCGCGCGGGGTAGGCGTCTCCTGTGACCCGGCTCCATCTGCCTCTGGAGCACAAGCCTCAGGTGGTCGGCGCGGCGCGTCGTGAGACCGGGGAGCACATCCGCTCCACCTGGCCGGCGCTGGACGGCCTCGACGAGCTCGTCGACGACGTCCGCCTGGTGACCAGCGAGCTGCTCGGCAACGCGGTCCGGCACGGCGGACCGCCGCTCAGCCTCGACGTCGACCTCGTCGTGGCCGACGGCCGGCACCGCGTCGTGGTGACCTGCCGCGACGGCGGGCCGTGGGACGGCACCGACCCGAGCTCGTCGGGAGGTCGCGGTCTGGTCCTCGTGCGGGCACTGTGCACGCGAGTGGACATCGACGCCAACGAGCGCCACACCACCGTCACCGCGACGCTCGAGCGCTAGCCGACGGCGTCAGCTGCCGAGGTGGCTCAGCAGGTCGTACACCAGGAACGCCGGCCAGAAGATCGCCTCCACGATGGACCACAGGTGCCACCAGAGGCCGTCCGCGTGCTGCCAGTAGTAGACGATGGCCCCGATGAACCCGAGGCCGTAGACGGCACCTGCGCCGCCCGACGCGGCCTGCGTGGACCTGGATCCGTTGCCCATGAGGGCCTCCCTTCACATCACGAGAGCGAGCTGCCCTCGGCGCGACTCCGGATCCGTCTCGCGACGTCCGCGGGTCCACCCGGCACCTGCCGGGGACCGCTCGGCCCCCACCGTCTGACGACGTCCGTCCCCAGTCTCGCCACCCCGAGCAGCGGCACGCCACCGGAGGACCGTCCGCGGCGCGCAGCCGGGACCACCGGGACCCGCCCCGACGGCATTAGGGTCCGACGCACCGACCTGAAGGAGGACGTCGCCCGATGACGCTGACCGGAGCGGAGGCAGCCGACTCCCGGCCGGTGCTCCGGCTCCGGGCGCGTATCGGTCGCGCCCTCGGCCTGGCGCTGGTCGCCGCCGTCGCCTGCTGGCTGGTGTGGAACGTCGCGGCCGCCCCGCAGCAGTTCGTCGACGTCGCGGTGGCGGGGCTGCGCCCGGGGGCCCTGTACGCGCTCGTGGCACTGGGCTACACGCTGGTCTACGGGATCATCGGGCTCATCAACTTCGCCCACGGCGACCTGTTCATGCTCGCCGCGGTGGTCACCTCCATCCTGCTCGCGGAGCGTCTCGGCGTGGTCGCGCCCGGGGGGCGCGCATGGGCGCTCGCGAGTGTCGTGCTCGTCGTCGTGATGGTCGTGAGCGCCGGCATCAACATCACCGCCGACCGCCTGGTCTTCCGCCGGCTGCGGACGGCGCCCCGCCTCGCGTCGCTCATCGCGGCGGTCGGACTGAGCTTCTTCCTCCAGTGGGTGGGGCTCCGGCTCAACGGGTCGGGGCAGCGGATCTGGCCCGCGGTCGTGCCCAACGGCGGGCTGGTCCTCGGCCCGGTCACGATCGACTGGTCGACGCTCGTCGTCACCGGCGTCACGATCTCCCTGCTGCTCGTCCTGTCCCACCTCGTGCAGCGCACGGGTCGCGGCCGGGCGATGCGGGCGACGGCACAGGACCGGGACGCGGCGCAGCTCATGGGGATCGACGTCGACCGCACGATCTCGTTCACGTTCGCCGTCGGTGGGGCGCTCGCGGGTGCCGCCGGGGTGCTGTACTTCGCGACGCTGGGCGGCACGAACTACAGCATCGGCTACCAGTTCGGGCTGATCGCGTTCACCGCTGCCGTGCTCGGCGGCATCGGCAGCCTGCCCGGGGCGGTGCTCGGCGGCTACCTCATCGGCGAGGTCCAGGCGCTCAACGACGGACTGCCGCACAGCCTCGGTCAGGGCTGGTCCCAGTCCGTGGTCTTCTCGGTGCTCATCCTCGTCATGGTGTTCCGCCCCGAGGGCATCCTCGGCGAGCACACGGTCGACAACGTCTGAGGCCGCGAGGCAGGGGCGACCGGAGAACAGGACCGATCCGCACGTCGCCACGACGGCACCGAGCACGACGAAGCCCGAGATCACGCGCGGGGCCCGTCGGCGTCCACCGGGGCTACTCGGCGAGACCGTCCCAGGGCGCGAGGTCCGGCGACGCCGCGCGACCGGCCGGGCAGTGCCGCCGGAAGTCGCACCACGAGCACATCGACCCGGGGACCGCCGGGAACACGGCGTCGATCGCCTCGATCGCGTCCGCGTCACCGGCGGCCGCGTCCTCCGCCCGCGCGGAGAGGGTGGAGCGCCAGGCCTGCTCGGCGGACGACGCCTCCTCGGCGATCGACCCGGCCCGGCCGAGGTGGCGCTCGAGGGACTGCTCGGTGTGGTCGTGCCCGGCGACGGTCCCGCTCGGCAGGTGGTGCAGCTCGACGCGACGGCAGCGCCGGCGCAGCGTTCGCCGTACGGCGACGACGTAGACCGCGAGGGCGAGCGAGGACTTCGCGTCGTCGTCGTCGAGCGCGCGCCGGCCGGTCTTGTAGTCGACGACGACGAGCTCGGTCCCGCCGTCCGCGCTGGGTCGGAGGTCGATCCGGTCGACCCGGCCGGACAGCGCCATGCCGTGCGTCGCCGCGGCGACCGTGCGCTCGACGCCCACGGGCTCGTCGGCGGGGTCCAGCCGGGCGGCGTACGCCGACGTCATCGCCGCGGCGCGGTCCCGCCACAGCGCGGACTGCGCGCCGTCGCGGAAGCCGTCCGTCAGCCAGCCGCGCGCGACGAGGTCCGCCGCGGCGGACGGCGTTCGCCCGTCGACCGGCAGCGACCACCAGTCGCGCAACGCGTTGTGCACCGACGACCCGACGCTGCTGTGCGCCCACGGCGGACCCTTCGGGCGCCGGTCGAGGTAGGTGAACCGGAACCTGCGCGGGCAGGACAGCCAGGTGTCGAGCTTCGTCGGCGTGCCGGTCCACATCCGGCGCGGCATCCCGTCGAGCGTGTCCTGCACGGTCAGCCGCCCTGGGCGGCGATGAAGCCGAACACCCCGTCGGCGATGAGCTGCACGGCGATGGCGGCCACGAGCAGGCCGGCGATGCGGGTGAGCACGAGGATCCCCGTGGGGCGCAACAGGTGCGCGAGGAACACCGAGTAGCGCATCGTGAGGTAGATCGTCACGTGTATCGCCACGATGCCGATGACCAGCGCGGCCAGCTCGGGCGTGGTGTCGGCCCTGCGCACGAACAGGATCGTCGCGACGATCGCGCCCGGCCCGGCGAGCAGCGGCGTGCCCAGCGGCACCATCGCGACGTTGACGTCGTCGACCTCCTCCGGCTCGTCGGTCTTTCCGGTGAGCAGCTCCAGCGCGATGATGAGCAGCAGGAGGCCGCCCGAGGCCTGCATCGCCGGCAGGCTGATGCCGAGGAACGCGAGGATGCGGTCGCCGAACACGGCGAAGAGCACGATGACGCCGAACGACGTGAGCGCCGCCTGCAGGGCCAGCCGCGCCATCGCCGCCGCGCCGCGACGGGCGGTGAGCGCCAGGAAGATCGGGATGATCCCCGGCGGGTCCATGATCACGAAGAGCGTGAGGTAGACCGATCCCAGGAGCTTGAGATCGAGCCAGGACGACATGGGTCGTCAATCTACGGCAGGCCCGGTGGTACGCCGGACGACGCGACGGACTCCGTCAGCCGGCGAGTCGCGGCGAGAGCGGACCGACCGGCAGCTCGGCGAGGTGCAGGCGGTTCTCGGGCGCGCGCACGTCGACCAGCCTGAGGTCGTCGTGCACCACCATCCACTCGGTCACCGGCCACGCCACGACCCAGAGCCAGAGCCCGCTCGCCTCGCCGACGTAGGCCGCGCGGTCGGACACGGGCAGCGACCACAGCGCGGTGGGCCGACCGTCGGCGGTGACCTTCGTGTCGCTGGGCAGCGACGCGACCTCGGGACCGGGATCGGTCGTGCCGATGCCGGCGTACGACGCCCCGAGGCCCACCCCCGGCTCCTCCGCGACGATGACGAGCTCGGCCTGCCGGGCCGTGACGCCCGGGCCCAGCAGCCCGACCGCGACGGCGCGCGAGGGGCCGGTGCCCGTGGTGCGCCGTACGCCGCTCACGGTCCAGCCGAGCGGCACCGGCCACGGGAGCCAGACGGGGACCGCGGCGGAGGACGCGACGTCGGACAGGTGGTAGGCCTCCGCGGGGAGCGCGGGGTGGAGCGGCTCGACGACGCCGTGCGCGTCGCACGTCCACTCTCCGACGACCTCGGGGGTGTGCAGGGCACCCCGGCAGCGCACGCAGACCGGATCGGGCATGGGGTCCTCCCGGGAGGACGGTCGTCCAGCGGTGCGGCCGGAGTCAAGCGGCACGCCGCAGCCCGGGCCACACTGGGCACGTGACCGACGGACCTGGAGCTGGTCGGCGCGTGCCCTGCGTCGGCGCGGTCGTCGTGCACGACGGGCGGCTGCTCGTGGTGCGGCGGGGGCAGGAGCCGGGGCGCGGGCGGTGGTCCGTGCCCGGCGGACGCGTCGAGACCGGCGAGTCGCTCGCCGCCGCGTGCGCGCGCGAGGTGCACGAGGAGACGGGTCTCCGCGTCGACGTCCACGAGCCCGTGGGACGCGTGGAGCGACCCGCGCCGGACGGGTCGACGTACGTCATCGACGACCTCGCGTGCTCGGTGCGCGGTCCCGACGACCCGGTCGCCGGCGACGACGCGGACGACGCGCGCTGGGTGACCCGCGCGGAGCTCGCGGCCCTCCCCCTGGTCGACCTGCTGCACGACACGCTCGACGCGTGGGGCGTGCTCGACCGGCTGCGCTGACGCGCATGGCCCTTCCGTCGGGTCGGGCCTCTGACGGCGCCTCTGCCTCGGCCGGGCGGCCTCGCCCGTGCGGTCGCCTCGTCAGGTGGTGGGGGGCGGTACGTCTCCGCCGTCGCCCGGACGCGGCACCGCGCCGGCCGGCTGCTCCGCCGTCTCCGGCGCGGGCGGCGGCGTCGGCGTGGTCGCGACGACCTCCGGCGGCTCCGGCGGCCAGGTACCGCCGAGGCCGAGGATCGTGCGCGCCTCGCCGATGACGGCACGCTCGCACAGCACGTCGTAGCGCGCCGCCTGCAGCTGCTGGCGCGAGACGAAGTCGCGCTTACCGCCACTGATGGCGTGCGTCACGAGCCCGAGGACGATGCCGAAGGCGGCGCCGTAGAGCAGTCCGAGGCCGACGAGCGGCATCAGGCTGTCCGTCGTCGAGCTGAACAGCCCCACGAACAGGCCGATGAGCAGCCCGAACCACGCGCCGGACAGGCCGCTCGACATCGCCGCGCGGCCCCAGGAGAGGCGCCCCATCACGGACTCGACGATGCGCACGTCGACCCCGACGATCGCGACGTTCTGCACCGGGAAGCCCTTGTCGGAGAGCGTGTCGACGGCCTTCTGCGCCGCGGTGTAGTCGTCGTACGACGCCAGCACGGGACGCCTCGTCACGTCCATCGCGGGGTTCGGCCGGCCCATGGGGGTGCTCATGCCCCCACCTTACGGCGCACCTCCCCGCCATCGCGCCGGCGAACCTAGCGGCGCCTGTAGTCCTCGAGCAGGCGGCGGCCGATGATCATGCGCTGGATGTCGGCGGTGCCCTCGCCGATGAGGAGCATCGGCGCCTCGCGGTAGAGGCGCTCGATCTCGTACTCCTTGGCATAGCCGTAGCCGCCGTGGATGCGGAAGGAGTCCTCGACGACCTCCTTGCAGTACTCGCTCGCGAGGTACTTGGCCATGCCGGCCTCGAGGTCGTTGCGCTCGCCGGCGTCCTTGGTGCGCGCCGCGCGGACCATCATCTGGTGCGCGGCCTCGACCTTGACCGCCATGTCGGCGAGGCGGAACTGCACGGCCTGGTGGTCGGCGATCTGCTTGCCGAAGGCCTGGCGCTGCTGGGCGTAGTCGATGCCGAGCTCGAAGGCGCGCAGCGCCAGACCGCACGCGCGAGCTGCGACGTTGACCCGGCCCACCTCGACGCCGTCCATCATCTGGTAGAAGCCGCGCCCCGGCTCACCGCCCAGGACCCGGTCCGCGGGCACGCGCAGACCGTCCATCACCAGCTCGGTGGTGTCGACGCCCTTGTAGCCCATCTTGTCGATCTTCCCCGGGATCGTCAGGCCCGGGAGGACCTCGCCGAACCCGGCCGGCTTCTCGATCAGGAAGGTCGTCATCCGCTTGTAGACGCTCGCGTCCTCTGCGGCCTCGCCGTCGGTGCGCACGAGCACCGCGGTCAACGTGGAGGACCCGCCGTTGGTCAGCCACATCTTCTGACCGGTCAGGACGAAGTCGTCGCCGTCGCGCACGGCCTTGGAGCGGATCGCGGCGACGTCGGACCCGCAGTGCGGCTCGGACATCGAGAACGACCCGCGCACCTCTCCGGTCGCCATCCGCGGCAGGAAGTGCTGCTTCTGCTCCTCGGTGCCGTGCTGCATGAGCATGTAGGCCACGATGAAGTGCGTGTTGACGATGCCGGACACCGACATCCAGCCCCGCGCGATCTCCTCCACGCACAGCGCGTAGGTGAGCAGCGACTCGCCGAGACCGCCGTACTCCTCCGGGATCATCAGGCCGAAGATGCCCATCTCC
>JAJXTD010000269.1 GCA_021784035.1 Actinomycetes bacterium
CGCGTCGCCGCGTGCGGCGTCAGCGCGGGAGGGGCGGCGGCGCGACCGCGTCGGCGGCGAGACGGCCGTGCAGGTGCTCGTCGTGCCGCAGGCCGTCGCCGTAGACGAAGCTCTGCCGCGCCGTCCCCTCGAGGAGATAACCGCAGCGCAGGGCCAGCCGGCACGACGCCTCGTTCTCCACGGCGTGGAACAGCTCGAGGCGCGCGAGGCCGAGCAGGTCGAACCCGAAGCGGGTCGCCGTGTCGACGGCGGCCGCCCCGATGCCGCGCCCGCGCCCGTCCGGTGTGAGCCAGTAGCCGATCTCGCCGGTCCCCGCGGGGTCGTCGATCGAGTGGATCGAGACCTGGCCGACGAGCCGGCCGTCGGCGTCGCGCACCACCCACGAGCAGCGGTCCGGCGACCACGCCGTCCGGGCGGCGACCCACCGGACCGCCCGGTCGTGCACCGTCTCCCCGGGACGCCGCGGGCCGTTGTTCCACCGTGCGATGTCGGGGTCGGCGAACGCGGCGACGACCGCGTCGACGTCGTCGGGGGTCGCGGTGTCGAGCGCATACGCCCCGAACCGCAGCGGGATCGGCAGGACGGAGGGCTCGACCACCACGTCAGCGTAGTTTCCCGGTCCGGTGCCGAGGGCCGCGCGTCTGGGACGGCAGGCGCTCCGGCGCTAGTCTCCGAGTCTGCGACGGACGGAGGCAGCGTGGAGATCAAGGAGCTGGGGCACCTCGTGCTCTACGTGCGCGACCTGCGCAGGTCGGTGCACTTCTACCGCGACGTGCTCGGCTGGCGGCCGATCCTCGGTGGTGACGACGACGCCCCGCTGCCGTTCCCGGCGGCGGCGTTCAACGCACCCTCGAACCGCACCCATCACGAGCTGCTGCTCATCGAGGTCGGTCCGGACGCCGCCGCGCTGCCGGCGGGCCGTCGGGTCGGGCTCTACCACTTCGGGCTCAAGGTGGGCGACAGCGACGACGAGCTGCGCGAGGCGCTCGCCACGCTCGTGGCCAACGACGTCGAGATCCGCGGCGCGAGCGACCACACCGTGACGCACAGCCTCTACATCGCCGACCCCGACGGCAACGAGATCGAGCTGTTCATCGACGTGCCCGGGGTCGACTGGCGCGCCGACCCGTCGTTGATCGGCGCGCCGATCAAGCCGCTCGTGCTCTGAGGTCGCCGGCGTACGCCGAGAGGTGGTCCTGGACGCCGCCGCGGGTCGCGGCTGGGCACCTGTCTCTCGGGGACGTGGCCGAGACATGTGTCCAGCGCCGCCGCTTCCCGCGGCTGGGCACATGTCTCGCGGGGAGCCGGCCGAGCGGTCAGCGCGCGGGGAGGATCCGGCCCACGACGTCGCCGAGGCGGATCGTCGTGCCGTCGGGCCCCGCGGCCTCGCCGCGGATCGTGACGACGTCGCCGTCCTCGAGGAACGTGACCTCGCCCATGCCCTCGACGGCCACCGGCTCGCGACCGCCCCACGACAGCTCGAGGAAGGAGCCGCGCTGGTCCGCCTCGGGGCCGCTGACCGTGCCGCTCGCGAACAGGTCGCCGGTGCGGAGCGAGGCGCCGTTGACCGTCAGGTGCGCGAGCTGCTGGCCCGGCGTCCAGTACATCTGCGCGAACGGCGGTCGCGCGACGACGGCCGACACCGCGCCCCGGGAGAGCTCGAGCGAGAGCCGCAGGTCGAGCGCCCACGGGTCGTCGTCGGCGAGGTAGGGGAGCGGCACGGGGTCCTGGGCCACGGCGGGGACGCGCGCGTCGGCGAGCGCGGCGAGAGGTGTGACCCACGCCGAGACGCTCGTGGCGAAGGACTTGGCGAGGAACGGGCCGAGCGGGACGTACTCCCAGGCCTGGATGTCGCGCGCCGACCAGTCGTTGACGAGCACGACCCCGAACACGTGGTCGGTGAGCTCCGAGGCCGCGACCGCGGTGCCCTGCGGCGACGGCGTACCGACGACGAAGCCGACCTCGACCTCGACGTCGAGGCGACGCGAGGGCCCGAACGTCGGCAGTTCCTCGTGCGGCGACTTTCTCTGGCCGTTCGGCCGTACGACGTCGGTGCCGGAGACCACGACCGTGCCGGCGCGGCCGTGGTAGCCGATCGGCAGGTGCTTCCAGTTCGGCGTCAGCGCCTCGCCGTCGGGCCGGAAGATCCGGCCGACGTTCGTGGCGTGCTGCTCGGAGGAGTAGAAGTCGACGTAGTCGGCGACGTCCCAGGGCAGGTGCAGGACGACGTCGGCGAGCGGGAGCAGCGCCTCGCGCGCCATGTCGGCCAGGGCCGCGTCGGTGACGATCTCCTGGATGCGGCGGCGCGCCGCGGCCCACTCCGCCGGCCCGCGGGAGAGCAGGCAGTTGAGCGACCCGGTGTCGAAGACCGACCGCGCGTGCCGGACCACCCCGTCGAGCAGGCCGAGGTCGTGCAGCCGGGCGAGGGACAGGGCGCGGTCGCCGATGCGTACGGCGAGCTCGCGGTGCCCGCCCTCGTGGGTGACGACGCCGTACGGCAGGTGCTCCGGGCCGAACCCGCTGCCGTCCGCGCCGGCGATCCAGGACCTCATGCCGTCTCCTCCTCGAGCATCCCCAAGGCTCGCAGGTCGG
>JAJXTD010000003.1 GCA_021784035.1 Actinomycetes bacterium
GCGGCTGGACCATCACCCCGACCGACGGCATCGACCCGCACACCACCGGCTGCTGGACCTTCACCCCACCACGAACCCGGCCCTGACCAGCAGGGCGCACGACCACCCCTCGACCGCGGCGTATTGAGCGCCTCGCCGGCCAGGTTGACGGCGCACGACCCGGCCGAGTGCCGGTCACCGTTCGCAGAGCGATGTCGTCGTCCGTGCGCGACCAGCCGCGTCCTCCGCGTCAGCCCAACGCGAGACGCACGGCCGACGCGAGGTCCGGTGCGGTGACCGTTCCCGGGGGCAGCGCACCCGGGTGGAACGGCACTCCGACGAAGCCCGTCCCGGCGGCATGCGCGGCCTCGGCGTCCCACGTCGAGTCGCCGATCATCACGGCCCGCGTCGGGTCCACCCCGAGCGACTCGCACGCGGAGAGCAGCCCGTCCGGCGCGGGCTTCGGCCGTTGGCCGGCGCGGCGGCCGACAACGGCGACGGCGTCCGGCGACGCGTCGATGCCATGCGCGGCGAGGGCCGCGCGGGCCACGCGCTCGGGGACGAGTGTGACGACGGCCCGGGGGACCGACGCCGAGAGTGCCCACGCCTCGGCGAGCATCGGCATCGGCGTCGAGCGGACGACCGCGGCGAGCTCGTGGACGGCGATGGCCTCACTCATCGCGTCCCACCGAGGGTCACCGGCGTACGTCACGAGCAGGGCCATCGTCGCCTGGGTGTCGCTCGACCAGTCGGTCGCGGGCACGGCAGCCAGGGTGCGGTCGTGCCCCACGACGGCCTCGGCGTCCAGCCGCGCGGCGGCGTAGTCGGTGAAGGACTGCACGTCGACGAGCGTTCGGTCGAGGTCGAACAGCAGCCCAGCGGTCACCGGGAGATCCTGTCTCGCTGGGCGACCGCGCGCGGGGACCCGTCCCGCAGGGCGCCTCAGCCCGGCGACACGGCGGCGCGGTCGACGGCGTCCGGCGTACTGGCGCACCGGCTGAGGCTGAGCGTCACGACGCCGCCGCGGGGCGCGGCCGCGAAGGCGCCGCAGCCGTGTCCCGTGGGCGCGGGGCAGCCGCCGCAGCCACCGGCCGGGCAGCCGGACGACATCGACTCCCGGATGACGAGCCCGAGCGCGACGAGCTGGTCGAGGGCGACCGCGACCAGCTCGCGGTCGAGGCCGGTGGTTCGGGCGATCTCGTCCGTGGTGGCGGCACCCCGGGTGAACTCCCGGAGGACGTCGCCGAGGGCGCCCGTCCGCGGTGCGACGTGAGTGCTCATGCGAACACCCGCCCGACCTGGAACACCGCGACGGCCAGCATCCACGCGACCACGAGCTGCATCCCCACGCCTGTCAGGGTCCAGCGGAGACCGATCTCGCGCTTCTGGGCAGCGAGCGTGGCGACGCACGGGGTGTAGGCGAGCAGGAAGACGAGGAACGCCAGCACCGCGGGGACCGGGTGCCCGCGCGAGGACGACTCGAAGCTCGCGCGCAGGGCGTCGCCGAGCGACCCGGGGTCGTCGGCGGACCCGGGTTCCGCAGTCGCGAAAGTCTGCGCCCACGAGGACACGACGGCCTCCTTGGCGACGAACCCGACCATGAGCGCGCTGGTGGCCTCCCAGTCGCCGAACCCGGCCGGGTCGAACACCGGCGCCACGGCACCGGCAGCGGCGGCGTAGACGCTGTCCTGGACCGGCACGTCGCCGAACGTCCCCGCGGATCCCGGCGCCGGCGTGGCGCTCAGCGCCCACACGACGACCACGGTCGCGACGATGATGCCGCTCGCCGTGCGCAGGAAGCCGCGCAGTCGCCGCCAGGTGCCGGTGGCCACGAGCCGGGGGAGGGGCAGCTGGTACGGCGGCAGGTCGAGGACGAGGGGGTCGTTGCCCATCGTGCGCAGCAGCGTCGCCCGCAGCAGGAGCCCGACGACGACGATCAGCAGGATCGACACCAGGTACATGGCGAAGACGACCGTGCCGGCGTGCTCGCCGAAGAACGTCGTCGCCACGAGCACGTACACGGTGAGCCGTGCGCTGCAGGACGTGAACGGTACGAGCAGCGCGGTGAGCAGGCGGTGCCGGGCATCGGGCAGCACGCGCGTGCTGCTGATCCCGGGCACGTTGCACCCGAACCCGACGATGAGCGGCAGGAACGCGCGGCCGGGGAGGCCGATCGCGCGCATGGTCCGGTCGGTCACGACGGCGGCGCGCGCGAGGTAGCCGGAGTCCTCGAGCAGGCTGAGGAACGCGAACATGACGGCCATGAGGGGTACGAACGTGAGCAGCATGCCCACGCCGGCGATGAGCCCGTCCACGACGAGCCCCTGGACCCACGTGCCGCCGAGGCCGACCGTGCCGAGCAGACGAACGGCCGCGCTGGAGACGGGTCCGGAGAAGAACGAGTCGAGCGCCGCCTGCACCGGTGCGGCCACCGTGGTCGTGGCCTGGAACAGCAGCCACATCACGGCCAGGAAGAGCACGGGGCCGAGCACGGGCGCGGTGGTGATCCGGTCGAGCCGGTCCGACCACGACGTGCGGCCGACGGGGCCGTGACTCGTCGCGACGTCGACGGCCCGGGTGACCCAGGCGAACCGCGCCTCGGCCGCGGCGAGCGCATCGCCCGGGGCGGAACCGGTCTCGGTCGCGGTCCCGACGGGCGCGGCGACCGAGAGGCCGTCGCGGAGCGCGTCTTGCAGGTCCGCCCGCCCGAGGCCGCGCCGGGGGTCGACGACGACGACCCGGGAGCCGACCGCCGTCGCGAGCGCCCGGAGGTCGACGCTCACCCCGCGCCGGTCCGCGACGTCCGTCATGGTCATCGCGACGACGGCGCGCAGCCCACCCTCCTGCACCTGGCGGAGCAGGTAGAGCCCGCGGGCGAGGTGCACGGCCGACACGACGACCACGACGAGGTCGGGGCGCTCGTCGGCCGGACGGTCCACCAGCAGGTCGCGGGTGAGCTGCTCGTCGGGCGACTGCGGGTCCAGGCTCACCGTGCCCGGCAGGTCGACGAGGAGCACGTCGCCGACCGACGGCGCGGCCCACACGGTCCGGCCGACCGCCACCGTCGTCCCCGGCCAGTTGCCGACGTCGCGGCTTAGCCCGGTGAGCTGGTTGTAGAGCGTGGACTTGCCCACGTTGGGGTTCCCCACGAGGGCGACGACGGGGACCCCGGCCGGCGCCTCGACCGCGACCGCCTCGTCGTGGCACGACGGCACGGCACGGGCCGCCGGGCGGTTCGTCGCGGCAGTCACGACCGGGCCACCTCGATGCGGCGCAGCACCGACCGGGCCAGGGCTAGGCGGGTGTCGCCGACGGCGAGCACCCGGCCGCCGCCGGACGTCCGGTGCAACGGCGTCACGACCTCACCACCGCGGATGCCGAGCTCGGCGAGCCGCCGGGCGAGGCCCGGCTCGACGTCCGCCGACGCGACGAGCACACGCTGTCCCAGCGGTGCGTCGTCCAAGGTCATACCGGCAGGCTAGCAGGGAGTAAGGGTACCCTAACTGTGACGTCGGACACGGCCCCGCCGGCCGGCTCAGAGCCGCGCGGGGGAGAGGTCCTCGTCCTCGAGGGCCCCGACGAACTGGGCGTTGTAGAGCGCGTAGTACTCGCCGCGGCGCTGCAGCAGCTCGTCGTGCGTGCCCTGCTCCACGATGCGTCCGTCCTCCATGACGAGGATGAGGTCGGCGTCGCGGATCGTCGAGAGCCGGTGCGCGATGACGAAGCTCGTGCGGTCCGACCGAAGCGCGGACATGGCCTTCTGCACGAGGACCTCGGTGCGGGTGTCGACCGAGCTGGTCGCCTCGTCGAGGATGAGCAGCGAGGGCGCGGCGAGGAACGCCCGGGCGATCGTGATGAGCTGGCGCTCGCCGGTGCTCAGGTTGCTGCCCTCGTCGTCGATCACGGTGTCGTAGCCGTCCGGCAGCGCCCGCACGAACCGGTCGACGTACGTCGCGCGCGCGGCGGCCTGGATCTCCTCCTCGGTCGCGCCCGGGCGTCCGTAGGCGATGTTCTCCCGGATGGTGCCGCCGAACAGCCAGGTGTCCTGGAGCACCATGCCGATCTCGCCCCGCAGGTCGTCGCGGGTCATCGACGCGATGTCGACGCCGTCGAGCGTGATGCGGCCGCTGTCGATCTCGTAGAAGCGCATGACGAGGTTGACGAGCGTGGTCTTGCCGGCGCCGGTCGGCCCCACGATCGCGACCGACTGCCCGGGTGCCGCGACGAGCGACAGGTCGTCGATGAGCGGCGTCTCGGGGTCGTAGCGGAAGGACACGTCCTCGAACGCGACCCGGCCCTGCGGCTCGTGCACGACCTGCGGCGCCGTCGGGTCGGGCGACTGCTCCTCGGCGTCGAGCAGCTCGAAGACGCGCTCGGCCGAGGCCACGCCGGACTGCAGCAGGTTGGACATCGAGGCCACCTGCGTGAGCGGTTGGCTGAACTGCCGCGAGTACTGGATGAACGCCTGGACGTCGCCCAGCGTCATCGCACCGGACGCCACGCGCAGCCCGCCGATCACGGCGATGAAGACGTAGTTGAGGTTCCCGATGAACTGGATGGCCGGCATGATGATGCCGGACAGGAACTGGGCCCCCGCGCTCGCCTGGTAGAGCGCCTCGTTGCGCTCCCGGAACGTCTCCTCCGCCTCCCGCTGGTGGCCGAAGACCTTGACGAGGGCGTGACCGGTGTAGACCTCCTCGATGTGCCCGTTGAGGTGGCCGGTCTGGGCCCACTGCTCGATGAACAGCGGCTGCGACCGCTTCGCGACGACGGCGGTCACGACGATCGACAGCGGAACGGAGACCAGCGCGACGAGGGCGAGGACGGGGGAGATCCACAGCATCATGCCGAGCACGCCGACCAGCGTGAGGAGCGACGTCAGCAGCTGGCTCATCGTCTGCTGCATCGTCTGCTGGATGTTGTCGATGTCGTTCGTGACCCGGCTGAGCAGCTCGCCGCGCGGAACACGGTCGAAGTAGCTGAGCGGCAGGCGGTGCAGCTTGTCCTCGATGTCGCGGCGCAGGCGGAGCGCGGTGCGCTGCACGACGCCGTTGAGGATGTAGGCCTGTCCGTACATGCACAGCGAGGAGAGGGCGTAGAGGGCGAGGACGAACAGCAGGACGCGGGCGAGCTCGGTGAAGTCGATGCCCTGGCCCGGCACGATCGTCATGCCGGACAGCAGGTTCGCGAACCCGTCGTTGCCGCTGGCGCGGGCGGCCGCCTCCGCCTGCTGCTGGGTCATCCCCGCGGGCAGCTGCTTGCCGATCACCCCCTCGAAGATGAGGTTCGTGGCGTTGCCCAGGATCTTCGGCCCGACGACGCTGAACGTCACGCTGCCCACGGTGAGGAGGAGCACGGCGACGACGAGGCCACGCTCGGGACCCAGCCGAGCGGCGAGCCGTTTGGCCGACGGCCAGAAGTCGAGCGACTTCTCGACCGGCATGCCGGCGCCCATCATGTGGGCCGGACCTCGTGCAGGGGGGCGGTTCGGGATGCGCGCGGGGGAGCTCATGCGGCCACGTCCGCCGGCAGCTGGGACTGCACGATCTCGGCGTACGTCGGGCAGCTGGTGAGCAGCTCGTCGTGGGTGCCGACGCCGACGAGCCGGCCGCCGTCGAGCACGAGGATCTGGTCGGCGTCGACGACGCTCGAGACGCGCTGGGCGACGACGAGCACTGTCGAGTCGCGCGTCGTGGGGCGGAGCGCGGCGCGCAGGCGCGCGTCGGTGGCGAGGTCCAGCGCCGAGAACGAGTCGTCGAACAGGTAGATCTCGGGCCGGCGGACGACGGCCCGCGCGATGGCCAGGCGCTGGCGCTGCCCGCCGGAGAAGTTCGTGCCGCCCTGCGCGACCGGCGCCTCCAGCCCCTCGGCGAGCGCCGACACGAAGTCGTCGGCCTGCGCGATGCGCAACGCGTCCCAGAGCTCCTCGTCGCTCGCGTCCGCACGCCCGTAGCGCAGGTTGCTCGCCACGGTCCCGCTGAACAGGTAGGCCTTCTGCGGCACGAGCCCGATGCGGGAGTGCAGCACCTCGGGGTCGAGGTCGCGGACGTCGACCCCGTCGACGAGGACGGAACCGTCCGTGACGTCGAAGAGCCGCGGCACGAGCGACAGCAGCGTGGTCTTCCCCGAGCCGGTGCTTCCGATGATCGCCGTCGTCCGGCCGGCGGACGCGGTGAACGTGATCTCGCTGAGGACCGGGTCGTCGGCACCCGGGTAGCGGAAGGTCGCGCCGCGGAACTCGACAGTGCCGCGGGACACGACCGTCGCGACCGGTGTCCCGGTCGGGACGACGGACGACTCGGTGTCGAGCACCTCGACGATGCGCTCGGCGCTGACCGCGGCCCGCGGGATCAGCACGAGCATGAAGGTGGCCATCATGATCGACATGAGGATCTGCACGAGGTAGCTGAGGAACGCCGTCAGCGACCCGACCAGCATCTCGCCGGAGTCGATGCGGTGCCCGCCGAACCAGATGACGGCGACGCTCGAGGCGTTGAGGACGAACATGACGATGGGGAACATCAGCGCCATCAGCCGGCCGACCCGGATGGCGACGTCGGTGAGGTCGGCGTTGGCGAGCTCGAACCGCTCGCGCTCCACGGGTTCGCGGACGAACGCCCGCACGACGCGGATGCCGGTGATCTGCTCGCGCAGCACGCGGTTGACGTTGTCGAGCCGCTTCTGCATGCGCCGGAACAGCGGCACCATCCGCGACACGATCAGCGCGATGGCGACGACGAGGACGGAGACGCTCACGATGATGAGCGGCGCGAGGCCGACGTCCTGGCGCAGCGCCATCACGATGCCGCCCACGGCCATGATCGGCGCGGCCACCATCATCGTGCAGGTCAGCAGCACGAGCATCTGGACCTGCTGGACGTCGTTGGTGGTGCGCGTGATGAGCGACGGCGCGCCGAAGTGGGTGACCTCCCGCGCCGAGTACGCGCCGACCTGGTGGAAGATCGCCGCGCGGGTGTCGCGCCCGAAGCCCATCGCGCTCCGGGCGCCGAACCACACGGCGCCGATGGTGCACGCCACCTGGACGAACGTGATGGCGAGCATGACGCCACCGACCTGGAGGATGTACGCCGTGTCGCCCTTGGCCACGCCGTTGTCGATGATGTCGGCGTTGAGCGTCGGGAGGTAGAGCGCGGCGAGCGTGCCGAAGAACTGCAGGACAACGACGGCGATGAGTGCGTTCCGGTAGGGCGGCAGGTAGCGCCGCAGCAGCGACATGAGCACGAACGTCTCCCGGCGGTCGAGGTCCGTTCATCATCCCCCGAGGGGCTGACGCACGACAGCGGGTTCGCTGCGAGCGAGACTCGTGGCGCCGTGGTCCCGGCCAGGGCAGAAGTCCGGTAGGCTGGCAGCAGTTCGCCGGACCACGGGTGGCACTGACCCCGCGGCGATCCCTTGATCCACGAGGCGCGCACGATGCGCACCACCTCGAGCCTCCGGCGCAGTGACCGGTTGCGGTGCCCCGGACGGGATGCACCACGGTCGTCCGGCCCACGCTCCCCGCGTGCTCGCACCCACCGATGTCGCACGACGTCGGTGGGGCACCGGTGCGGCCACCTGATCCATGACAGGACCCCCATGTCTCCCAGCACGTCCAGCACCTCCCGCGGCCCGCGTGCCGACGGCGGCCGGCCCCGCGCCGGCGGCTCGCGCCCCCAGGGCCAGCGCCGTCGTACGCCGGACGCCGGCACGGCCCGTGACTCGCGTCGCCCCGTCGAGCCGGCCGATGCCGCGCCGCTCGTCGCCACGGTCCGCACCGGCCCGGTGGTCACGTCCTTCACCGAGCTCGGCGTCCCCGCCGCGCTCGCCGACGTCCTCGCCCGTCAGGGCATCACCGAGGCGTTCCCCATCCAGTCGGCGACGCTCCCGGACTCGCTCGCGGGCCGCGACGTCCTCGGCCGCGGCCGCACCGGCAGCGGCAAGACCATCGCCTTCGCGCTGCCGCTCGTCACGCGGCTCACCACGTCGCGCCGTTCGACGCGCCCCGGCCACCCGCGGGCGCTCGTCCTGCTCCCCACCCGTGAGCTCGCCTCGCAGGTGCACGCGACCATCGCGCCGCTCGCCCGGGCCGCCGGACTCAGCACGACGATCGTCTTCGGCGGTGTCTCGCAGGGCGCCCAGGTTCGCGCCTTCAAGGCCGGCGTCGACATCGTCGTCGCCACGCCCGGTCGCCTCGAGGACCTGATGAACCAGCGTCACGTGCGGCTCGACGACGTCGAGGTCACCGTCCTCGACGAGGCGGACCACATGGCCGACCTCGGCTTCCTGCCCGCGGTCAAGCGCATCCTCGACAAGACCGCCGCCGGCACCCAGCGGCTGCTGTTCTCCGCGACGCTGGACAACGGCATCGACGTGCTCGTCCGCCGCTACCTCGTCGACCCGGTGACCCACTCGGTCGACTCGGACGCGTCCACCGAGCTGGACCTCGAGCACCACGTCTTCACGGTCACCGAGTCCGACAAGGCGTCGGTCGTCCAGGAGCTCGCCTCCGGCGAGGGACGGTCGCTGCTGTTCACCCGGACCAAGCACGGCGCGAAGAAGCTGGCCCGCCAGCTGACCCTCGCCGGCGTGCCCGCCGTCGACCTGCACGGCAACCTCGCGCAGAACGCCCGCGACCGCAACCTCGCCGCGTTCCGCAGCGGCGAGGTGCGTGTGCTCGTGGCCACCGACATCGCGGCCCGCGGGATCCACGTCGACGACGTCAGCCTCGTCGTCCACGTCGACCCGCCCGCGGAGCACAAGGCCTACACGCACCGCTCGGGCCGCACGGCTCGCGCCGGCGCGTCCGGCGTCGTCGTCACCGTGGCCACCGACGCGCAGCGCTCCGACGTCGCGCTGCTCGCCCGCAAGGCCGGGATCCGTCCCACCGCCGCGCGGGTGCGTCCCGGTGCCACCGACATCACGGCGCTGACCGGCCCGCCCGCGGCCTACGTCGCGCCCTCGGCGGCTCCGGCACCCGAGGCGTCGCGTCGCCCGCAGCAGCGCGGCGGTCGCAGCCAGAGCGGCACGAAGGCCGCCGGTCGCTCGGCGAGCCCGTCGTCGCGCTCGGCCGGCCCGTCGTCCGCCCGTCCGGCCGGCTCGACCTCGGCCGCCGCGTTCTCCAGCCGCGCCGGGTCGCGTCGCGGGTCGCGCTGACGCACCGAGATGCCGACAGGGCCGCCACGCAGTTGCGTGGCGGCCCTGTCGTTCGTGCGTGGTCAGTGGGCGTGGTCGTGCCCCGCGTGGTCGTGACCGACGTGGTCGTGACCGGCGTGGTCGTGCCCGGCGTGGTCGTGGCCGTCGGCCTGCTGCGCCGCGATCTGCTGGTGCACCTCGGCCATGTCGACGTTGCGCACCGCCGTGATCAACTGCTCGAGCTGGGCGGCGGGGAGGGCACCGGGCTGCGCGTAGAGCAGGACGCCCTCGCGGAACGCCATGAGCGTGGGGATCGACGTGATGTTCGCAGCCGCGGCGAGCTGCTGCTCGGTCTCCGTGTCCACCTTGCCGAACACGATGTCGGAGTGCGCCTCGGACGCCTTCCCGAACACGGGCGCGAAGCTGCGGCACGGGCCGCACCACTCGGCCCAGAAGTCCACGAGCACGATGTCGTTGCCCGTCACCGTCTCGTCGAACGTGCCGGCGGTGAGGTCGATCGTGGCCATGAGGTCTCCTGTCCGGTCGGTGTCCGCGCCCCGACGACCTGCTCGTCGGGGGAGCCGCGGGGATGCCAGTCTGCGCAACGGCGATCGCGTCGATGCTATTCCCGGCACGCGACCGGACGCGGGTCGACCGGGAGCGGTCGCTCGCCTCACCGCGAGGCGCGCCGGTCGCCTGCGTAGGCTCGGGCGGTGACCTCGCCGGACGCTCCCGCCGCCACGCTTGCCGACGTCGTCGACATCGTGCACCGGCGCTACGACCCGAGCACCGCCGCCGAGTGGGACTCCGTCGGCCTCACGTGCGGCGACCCGGACCAGCCGGTGCGCCGCGTGCTCCTCGCCGTCGACGCCGTGGCCGTGACGGTCGAGGAGGCGCTCGGGTGGGGCGCCGACCTGCTGGTCACCCACCACCCCCTGCTGTTCCGCCCGGTCACGTCGGTCGCCGCGACGACGCCTGCCGGGCGGCTCGTGCACCGACTCGTCCGCGGCGGCTGCGCCCTGCTCGCCGCGCACACGAACGCCGACGTCGCCCGGGACGGCGTGTCCGACGCCCTCGCCGACGTCCTGGGCGTCCGGGACACCGCGCCGGTCCTGCCGTCGGCGGCGGAGCCGTCGACCGGTGTCGGCCGTGTCGGCGACCTCGACGCGGAGGTGTCGCTCGGCCGGTTCGCCATGCTGGTGCGCGACGCGCTGCCGCGGACCGCGCACGGCGTACGGGTGGCCGGCGACGCCGACCGTGCGGTACGGCGGGTGGCGGTGCTCGGCGGATCCGGCGGTGACGACCTGGCCGCGGCGTCGCGCGTCGGGGCCGACGTCGTCGTGACGTCCGACCTCCGGCACCACGTGGCCTCCGACCACCTCGCGGCCGGTGGGCCGGCACTCGTGGACGTCGCGCACTTCGCGTCCGAGTGGCCGTGGCTCCCGGTGGCGGCACGGCTGCTCGCGGCGGACCTCGCCGCGCGCGGCTTCGCCGTGGTCACCCGGGTGTCGACGCTCGTCACCGACCCCTGGACCGACCGCCTCTGACCGGTCGGTCCCGCCGCGTCCCTGCGTGACGGCCCGCGGCGTTACGGTGGACCCCACGCGCGGGGCTCCGCCGCCGCGCCGGATCGACCGCACGACCACACCAGAACACGAGGAGACCGGTGATCGCCGAGCCCGCCGTCCAGCTCCGCCTGCTCGACCTGCAGGCGCTCGACTCCCGCCTCGACCAGATCGAGCACCGGCGCCGGTCGCTGCCGCAGCTCGCCACGATCGCCGACCTCGAGTCCCGGCTGGCGGCGCTGCGCGACCGCATCGTGGCGGGGGAGACCGAGGTCGACGACCTCGAGCGCGGGCTGGCGAAGGCCGAGACCGACGTCGAGCAGGTGCGCTCCCGCGCCGCGAAGGACCAGGAGCTGCTCGACTCCGGGCGTGTGTCGTCGGCGCGCGAGCTGGAGAACCTCCAGCACGAGATCGCCTCGCTGGCCCGGCGTCAGGGCGACCTCGAGGAGGCCGAGCTCGAGGTGATGGAGCGACTCGAGGACGCCCGCACCGCCCTCGGGACCCTCACGGCCGAGCGCGACGCGCTGCGCACCGAGCTCGACCGCGCCGTCGCCGAGCGCGACGAGGCGTGGTCGGCCGGCGACCGCGACCGTGAGTGGGTGACCCACGAGCGCACCGCGGTGCTCGAGGACATCCCGGCCGAGCTGCTCGCCCTCTACGTGAAGCTGCGCGCCGACCACGACGGTGTCGGTGCGGCCAAGCTGCACCAGCGGCGCTGCGAGGGGTGCCGGATGGAGCTCACGCCCACCGACATCGGCCGTATCCGCGATGCCGCACCCGACGAGGTGCTGCGCTGCGAGGAATGTCGGCGCATCCTCGTGCGCACGCCCGAGTCCGGGCTGTGAACCGGCGCCTCGTCGTCGAGGCCGACGGCGGGTCGAGGGGCAACCCCGGGCCGGCGGCCTACGGCGCGGTGGTGCGCGAGGCGGCCACGGGTGAGGTGCTCGCCGAGCTCGCCGACCACCTCGGGGTGACGACGAACAACGTGGCCGAGTACACCGGGCTGCTCGAGGGCCTGCGCGCGGCGATGGACATCGACCCCGACGCCGACATCGAGGCGCGGCTCGACTCGAAGCTCGTCGTGGAGCAGATGACGGGTCGGTGGGCGATCAAGAACGAGACGCTGCGCCGGATCGCCCTGCAGGCGCGGGACGTCGTCCCTCGCGAGCGCATCACCTTCACCTGGGTGCCGCGCGAGCAGAACAAGGCGGCCGACGCGCTCGCCAACGAGGCGATGGACGCCGTCGAGCGGGGCCGCACCGGGACGATCCGCCGGACGCGCACGGATGCGTTCGAGGTCGCGATGCAGGCGGCGCCCGTGCCGGAGGGCGTCCGGGTGGAGCGCCGCCCCGCGATCGTCGGCTGGGGCCCGGACATCGGCGCCCCCACGGTCACTCTCGTGGTGCGGCACGGCGTCACCGAGCACTCGCTCGAGCGCCGGTTCTCCGGATCCGGCGGGAGGTTCGACCCGCCGCTCCTCCCCCAGGGGGTGGGGCAGGTGGAGGCTGCGGCCGCGGAGGTGGCGCAGCGCGGTGGCGGCGACGTCCTCGTGTGCTCGCCGATGCTGCGCACGCGGCAGACCGCCTCGATCATCGGCGCGCGCATCGGCCTCGAGCCCGTCGTCGTCGAGGGCCTCGAGGAGGCGCGTTTCGGCGAGTGGGACGGTCTCACCTTCGCCGAGGTGATGCGGGGCTGGCCGGACGAGATGGCCGCGTGGCTCGCGTCGCCCGACGTCGCCCCGCCGGGAGGCGAGTCGCTGCGCGAGGTGAGCGCGCGCATCTCCCGCGCGCTCGACCTCGTCCTCGCCGAGCACCCGGGCAAGCGCATCGTCGTCGCGGCGCACGTGGGGACGATCCGCGCGCTCACCGCGCGCGCGCTCGGCGCCCCGCTCGAGTCGATGAACCGCATGGAGCTCGCGCCGGCGTCGATCACCACGCTCACCTGGTACGCCGACGGCAACGCGTCCATGCGCTCCTTCGCCGAGTCCGGCCACCTCGAGGGGCTCGGGCAGACCTGGATCCCCTGAGCCGCGGGCCAGGACGGCGGAGCGGCGTGCACCTGGCGCCGGGTGCGGGTCGACCCCGAGGGCGGTCGTTGCGCCTCGCCGACCCCGGCGTCCCGGCGCCGGCGGGTCGACCTTAAGGACTGTCGCCACGCCTCGCCGATTTCCCCATCACGGCGCCGGGTGGGCAGTACCCTCTCGCACGCGGATCCGCCTTCGTGTCGCACATCACACCCCGGAGGTTTCACATGCCCGAAAGTCGAGACCCTGTCACTCCTGACGGGGTGGACCACGACACGGTGCCCCCGGCGAGCAGGAGTCTCCTCACTGTGGCCGGCGTGCTGCTGCTCGTCCCGATCGTCGCCCTGATGTGGGTCAGCAGCTACGCCAGGGTCGAGCCCAAGCTCGGCGGCTTCCCGTTCTTCATCTGGTACCAGTTCCTATGGGTGTTCCTCTGCTCCGCCTGCACCTACACCGCCTACCGGCTCGTCCTGAAGGCGCGCCCCCACCGGCGGATGACCTCCGACGCCCCCAAGAACCAGGGGGAAGGCCGATGAACACCATCGCCCTCGCCACGACAGGTGACCACGTGGGCGTCAACGGCGTCGCACTCGCGGTGCTGATCGCGCTCTTCGCGCTCGTCACGGTCATGGGGTTCATGGCCTCGAAGTGGCGCCGGTCCAGCCTGGAGAGCCTCGACGAGTGGGGTCTCGGCGGCCGAAGCTTCGGGACCTGGATCACCTGGTTCCTGCTCGGAGGTGACCTGTACACGGCGTACACGTTCATCGCCGTGCCCGCCGCGATGTTCGCCCTCGGTTCGGTCAGCGGGTTCTTCGCGGTCCCCTACACGATCGTGCTGTACCCGATCATCTTCATCTTCATGTCACGGCTGTGGTCGGTCAGCCATCGTCACGGGTTCGTCACGACGTCGGACTTCGTCGGCGGTCGCTACGGCTCCCGGGGGCTCTCCCTGGTCGTCGCCATCACCGGCATCCTGGCCACGATGCCGTACATCGCGTTGCAGCTCGTCGGTATCCAGGCGGTCCTCGAGGTCACCGGGCTCGGTGGCTCCGGCAACGTCATCGTCCAGGACCTGCCGCTGTTCATCGCGTTCGCGGTCCTCGCCGCCTACACGTACTCATCGGGTCTGCGGGCGCCGGCGATCATCGCGTTCGTCAAGGACACCCTGATCTACCTGGTCATCATCGTGGCCGTGATCTACATCCCCAGCAAGGTCGGTGGCTGGGACCACGTCTTCGCCGCCGCCGAGCACAAGATGGTCACGCCCGACCCGGTGACCGGCAAGGCGCCGGGGGCCTACATCCCGGCACCCACCCAGTACTGGGCCTATGCGACCCTGGCGTTGGGCTCGGCGCTGGCGCTGTTCATGTACCCGCACTCGATCACCGCGACCCTGTCCTCCAAGTCGCGCAACACGATCCGTCGCAACTCGACCATCCTGCCCGCGTACAGCTTCGTACTCGGCCTGCTGGCGCTGCTGGGATGGGTCGCCATCGCTGCAGGCACCGCGCCGATCGGTCTGGACGGCAAGGCGAACGCACAGCTGGTCGTCCCTCAGCTGTTCGAGGACATGTTCCCGTCCTGGTTCGCCGGCATCGCGTTCGCGGCGATCGCGATCGGCGCCTTGGTCCCCGCGGCCATCATGGCCATCGCGGCGGCGAACCTGTTCACCCGCAACGTCTATCGCGAGTGGTTCAGGCCGTCTGCCACCCCGGCTCAGGAAACCAAGGTCAGCAAGCGGGTGTCGCTCGGGGTCAAGTTCGTGGCGCTCGTCTTCGTGCTGACCATGGACAAGCAGAACGCCATCAACTTCCAGCTCCTGGGTGGCATCTGGATCCTGCAGACCTTCCCGTCGATCGTCTTCGGGCTCTACACCCGCTGGTTCCACCGATGGGCCCTGATCGCAGGCTGGGCCGTGGGCATGGTCTACGGCACCGTGGCGGCGTACAACGTCGTGAAGCCCATCCCCGGAGGCACGCAGCACTTCGCCGGTTCGGTGGCGGCCATCCCCGTCCTGGGGCAGCTGGGCTACATCGCCCTGACCTCGTTCGTGATCAACGTGATCGTGGCTGCGGTGGCGACCGTCGTGCTCCGGGCGCTCAAGGCACCCGCCGGCGCGGACGTCACCATCAAGGGGGACTACTTCGCCGACGAGGGGGATCCCAGGGTCAGGCCGCTGGACGAGCCCGTTCACCTGACGACCCCCACTGTCTAGCCGGTGCCGGATCGACCGGGATCTGCGGGTGCTGGACCCGTAGGGCCGCCGAGCAGGCACGACAGCGCCCCCCGACCTCGCCAGGTCGGGGGGCGCTGTCGTGGGCCCGGGCGACCGGGAGTCACGGCGCCCGCAGTCCGCCGCGGGGTGGCAACGGCCCGGTCGTCGTCGTGAGCGCACGCGGTCAGGAGGTGAGGGACAGCGCGACAGTGGAGGCGACCACCACGAGCGGGACGCCGACGAGGCCGGTCGTCGCGAACTCCCGCCAGCCGACGTCGACGCCGCGGGCGCGGCAGCGCTCGCGCCAGAGCAGGGTCGCCAGCGACCCCCAGAGCAGCACGAGCGGGCCGGCGTTCACGCCGACGAGCAGCGCGAACGTGCGGGGAACGCTGCCGGCCGTCGGTTCGAGCGCGGCGTACGCCGGCAGGTTGTTGACGAGGTTCGCTCCCACCGTCGCGACGCCCGACAGGTGCAGCAGCGCGAGCAGGTCGTCGCCGGAGCCGGTGAGCCGCGCGAGCAGGTCGTCGAGCCCGTGCGCGTGCCCCGCCGCCACGACGAGGAACAGACCGATGACGAGCACGACGAGGCGCCACGGCACCAGCGACACCGTCAGCACGTCGCGCCGGCGTACGACGAAGCCCGCGACCAGCACGAGCGCGAGGATCGACGCGTCCCACGCCACGGGCAGGCCCGCGATGGCGAGCGGCCCCAGCGCCAGGCACGCGACCGCCGCGGTGACGAACAGGGCGCGGTCCGCGATGCGGGGTGCCGGTGGGACCTCGTACGTCGTGCGCCACGTCGCGCGGTAGCGCACGCCGAGGACGCCCACGGTCATCGCGATCGCGGCCAGCGCCGCGGCCCAGCTGTGCCCGGCGAAGTGGCGGGTCGTGAACCCGAGCGAGTCCTGCGCGAGCAGGTTCGTCAGGTTCGACACCGGGAGCAGCAGGCTCGCGGTGTTGGCGAGCCACACCGTCGTCATCGCGAAGCCGATCGGCGGGAGGCCGAGCTGCCGGGCCAGCGACAGGACGACGGGCGTCAGGAGCACAGCCGTCGTGTCCAGGCTCAGCAGGATCGTGGCGAGGGAGGCGAGCCCGACCACCATGAGCCAGAGCCGCAGCGTCGACCCGCGACCCCAGTGCGCGCACTCGCGCGCCGTGACGTCGAACAGGCCCGACGCGTCCGCGAGCTCGGCGAGCACGGTGACGGCGACGAGGAACACCAGGATCGGAGCCAGTCGGAGCAGGACACCTCCCGCGGCCTCCGGCGTCAGCTCACCGGTCACCATCACGAGGATCCCGCCTATCGCGGCGACAGCCCACACGGCTCAGAGGTCCGAGACCACGACGTCGAGACCGCGGACCGCCCCGGTGCGCGGCCGGGGCCCGAGCTCCGCGACGTAGCCGGCCTTCTCGCACGCGCCGGCCAGGTCGTCGGCGTCGCGCATGGCGCCGTCCTGCAGCCACTGGCGCACGAGCCGGCCCTTCGTGGCCTTGTTGAAGTGGCTGACCACCTTGCGGCTCCCGTCCGGCAGCTCCTGCAGCACGCGGACCGACACGCAGCGCCCGGCAACGTCTCCGGTCGGTCGCCACATCGCGGCGTAGACGCCGGAGCGCAGGTCGACGACGAGGCCGCGACCGGACGCCTCGCGCATGGCGGTGGCGAGCGGGTCGCGCCACACGGACGCCACCGGGCCGAGCCCGGGCAGGCTCGTGTCGCCGGAGAGGCGGTACGCCGGGATCCGGTCGCCGACGCGGAGCGCGCCGAACAGCGCGCTCGACACGACGAGCTGGCGCGCGGCGCGCCGCCGGGTTGGGGCATCGAGGCTCGCCAGGTCGAGCGCCTCGTACAGCACGCCGGAGTAGACGCGGGCCGCCGCGGCGGTCGGTGCCGTGGCGAGCACGGCGTCGCGCGCGACCTCGTCGAGCTGTCGCGCCGAGAGACCGAGGACCGTCAGCGCGCGCTGCGGATCGCTGCGGGCAAGGGCCACGAGGGTGTCGAGGACCAGCTCGCGGGTCGCGGTGAGCGACGGGAACGACAGGGTGCCGAGGTCGAGCGGTCGACCGCGCGCCGGGACGGTCTTGCCCTCGGAGGGCGGCAGGAGCACGAGCACCCGCCGATCCTGTCCCACGGCCCGGCAGTCCGCGAAGCCGGGGCGGAACGGCGTGCCGGGTCGTCGGGCGGATCGTAGGTTGTGCTGGTGACCCGTCGTTGGCTGCGCGCGCAGGCCCGCCAGGGTGACGTGCTGCGCGCCGGGTTCCAGGCCGTGCGGGACGAGCAGGGCATCCCGGTGTCGTTCCCCCCGGAGGTGCTCGCGGAGGCCGACGAGGCGGCCCGCGCCGACCAGCCCCCGCCGGCGCCTGCGGGGCACCGCCGTCGTGACGCCACGGACGTCCCGTTCGTGACGATCGACCCGTTCGGCTCGACCGACCTCGACCAGGCGGTCTTCATCGAGCGTCGCGGGACGGGCTACCGCGTGCACTACGCGATCGCCGACGTCGCGTCGTTCGTGCGGCCCGGCGGGGCGCTCGACGCCGAGGCGCACCGGCGCGGCGTGACGCTCTACAGCCCGGACCTGCGCACGTCGCTGCACCCGCCGGTGCTGTCCGAGGGGGTCGCGAGCCTGCTGCCCGACGTCGACCGACCGGCGGTGCTGTGGCGCATCGACCTCGACGCGGCCGGCCTGCCGGTCGAGGTCGACGTCGAGCGCGCGCTCGTGCGCAGCCGGGCGAAGCTGTCCTACGGCCAGGTGCAGCGAGCCATCGACGCGGGCACGGCCGACGACGCGCTGGTGTGCCTGCGCGAGGTCGGCCTGCTCCGCCACGAGCGCGAGGTGGAGCGCGGCGGCATCGACGTGCGCGTGCCCGACCAGGAGATCGAGGACGACGGGCCCGGCTACCGGCTCGTGATGCGCGCCCCGCACCCGGTGGAGTCGTGGAACGCGCAGATCTCGCTGCTGACCGGCATGTGCGCGGCCCGCCTCATGCTCGACGCCGGCGTGGGCATCGTGCGCACGATGCCGCCACCCGCCGAGGAGGACTACCAGCGGTTGCGCCGCACGGCCGCGGGCCTCGACATCGACTGGCCCGCGGGCACGTCGTACGCCGAGCTCGTCCGCGACCTCGACCCGGGCCGGCCCGCCCATGCGGCCTTCCTCAACCTGGTGACCGTCCTGCTGCGCTCGGCGGGCTACCGGCAGGTGCTCGGCCCGGTCGGCAACGACGAGCCCGACGTGCTCCGGCACGCGGCCGTGGCGTCGCCGTACGCGCACGTGACCGCACCGCTGCGACGCCTCGTCGACCGCTACGCCACCGAGTGCTGCCTCGCGATCGCCGCCGGGTCGCCCGTGCCGGAGTGGGCGCTGGAGGCGCTGCCGGCGCTCCCCGAGGAGATGCGCGGCGCGGACCAGCGGGCCCGGGCGCTCGACCGCGCGTGCGTCGACCTCGTCGAGTCGGTGCTGCTCGAGCCGTACGTCGGCCAGGAGTACCCCGCGGTCGTCGTCGACCAGCGCAAGGACTACGACGTCGTCCAGCTGCACTGGCCGGCCGTGCGGGCGCACGTGCGTGGCGGCGGCCTCGAGCTCGGCCGGCGCGTCACGCTGCGCCTCGTGCGCGCCGATCCGGCCCGTCGCGAGGTCGCGTTCGTCCCCGCGTGACGTCGGCGGTAGCCTGGTCGGGCAGGCGAGTCGGTCGGGCGGCCGCGGTGCGAGTCCCTCGGGGCGAGCGCCGAGGAAAGTCCGGACTCCAGAGGGCAGGGCGGTGGGTAACACCCACCCGGGGTGACCCGCGGGACAGTGCCACAGAGAACAGACCGCCGTCGGTGCTCGCACCGGCGGTAAGGGTGAAACGGTGGTGTAAGAGACCACCAGCGCGGCGGGTGACCGTCGCGGCTCGGCAAACCCCACCCGGAGCAAGGTCAAGAAGGGTGGCTCCGGCCACCTGCGCAGGCGTTCGAGGACGGCCCGTCCGAGCCTGCGGGTAGACCGCACCGAGGTCGTCGGAGACGACGGCCCCAGATGGATGGTCGCCCCCGGTCGTTCGCGACCGGGACAGAATCCGGCTTACAGACCGGCTCGCCTGCCCTGAGCCTCTGCAGGAACGACACTCCGCGTTCTAGCGTGCGGACGGATCGAGGCGTCGGACGGAGGGCTCGAGGAGTTCCTCCAGGGCGGAGCCGACGGCCCCGTTGCGGTGACCGGCGGACTCTGCCGCCTGCGCCGCCACGACGGGAACCGTGACCGGTGCCGGCCCTCGCCGTCCGGTACGCCGAGGCATGGCGCCGCGCAGTCCGGTGCGACGCCACGCCACCGCGACGACGAGGAGCGAGACCACGACGACGGTGCAGGACAGCCACACCGCTGCGCTCCAGATCTGACCCAGCACGATGACGTCCTCCCGCCCGGCCGGCGCAGGTGCGCCGGACTGAGCGGAGCAGGTTCCCCGGGAACGGCTCGCCAAACGTCCCCGAT
The DNA here is from genome assembly GCA_021784035.1 of Actinomycetes bacterium. Taxonomy (GTDB): domain Bacteria; phylum Actinomycetota; class Actinomycetes; order S36-B12; family CAIYMF01; genus Longivirga. The sequence goes on from JAJXTD010000003.1 coordinate 19,380, forward strand.
CGGGCCAGGACCCGGCCCGGACGACGCGTCCGAGCCGCAGGGCTCGGTCAGGCGGAGGCGGCGCCGGGCTCGCAGTCGGGCTCGATGCCCTGCAGGTGCGCGGCGACCTTGGCGAGCGCGTTGCCCAGCGCGGCGAACTCGTCGCTCGTCAGCTGGTCGACGAGGTGCGCGCGGACGCCGGCGACGTGGGTCGGGGCAGCGGCGACCAGGAGGTTCCACCCCCGGCGGGTCAGGACGGCGTTCGCGCCGCGCCGGTCGCTCTCGCAGGGCTCGCGCTCGACGAGGCCGGCCCGCTCGAGGCGATCGACCTGGTGCGAGAGTCGGCTGCGGCTCGCCAGCGTGAACGCGGCCAGGTGGCTCATCCGCAGCCGCCGGCCCGGCGCCTCGGAGAGGCGCACGAGGATCTCGTAGTCGGCCAGCTGCAGGCCGTGCCCGTCCTGCAGCTCGCGGGAGAGCTTCTCGGAGAGCAGCGTCGTCGCGGCGATGTAGGCGCGCCAGTGCTGCTGCTGCTCCGCGCTGAGCCACTCGGTCATGGACTGCAGGCTACCCGGGAACCGAGATAATTGAAAGTGGAACTATCGTCGCGCGCGTCACGTGTCGAGGTCCCAGAGGCGCACTCCGCCGACGATGCCTGCGGTGTTGTCCACGATCTGCGCGTGCGGCGGCAGCTGCTCGGGGTCGAGGTGCTTGGCGTTGCCGCCGCCGACGTAGACGGTGTCGAAGAACAGGAATCGCTCGTAGGCGGCGATCGCCTTGACCACGCGCTTGCCCCAGCGGGTGTTGCCGATGTCCTTGCGCGCGACGTTGCCGAGCTGCTCCTCGAAGGTCTGCTCCTTGCGGAACGGGGCGTGGCCGCCCTCGATGTGCGGCAGCAGACGACCGTCCAGGAACAGCGCGGTGCCGACGCCGGTGCCGAGCGTGATGACGAACTCGAAGCCCTCGCCGAGGACGACCGCGCAGCCTTGGACGTCGGCGTCGTTCGCGACCTTCACCGGTACGCCGAACACGCCGGACAGCGCCGAGACGAGGTCGAAGCCGCGCCACTGCCGCTCGAGGTCGGGGTCGGTCTCGCCGTCGTACGCCGCCCGCGACAGCGACGGGATGTTGCGCACGCGGCCGTTGCGCACGAGGCCGGGGAACCCGACCGAGACGCGGTGGTGGACGCCGAGGTGCTCGGTCAGGCGCACGAGCGAGGACACCAGTGTCTCGGGCGGGCATGGGTAGGGGGTGTCGACGCGCACACGATCGGTCAGCATCACGCCCTGCGGGTCGAGGACCGCGGCCTTGAACCCGCTGCCGCCGACGTCGATGGCCAGCGTGCGCACGTCGTCGGGCCACCCGAGTGGGTGCGTCTCGCTCGTCATGTCCCTGAGGCTAGGGGAGCGGCACCCGACATGACGCACCGCCACCTCAGGGGAGCGTGAGGATCTCCACGCCGGTCGCGGTGACGAGGACGGTGTGCTCGAACTGCGCGGAGCGGCGCAGGTCGGCCGTCACGACGGTCCAGCCGTCGTCCCACATCCGCCAGTCGTAGGTCCCGAGGTTGATCATCGGCTCGATGGTGAACGTCATCCCGGTCTCCAGGACCGTCGTGGCGGACGGATCGTCGTAGTGCGGGACGACGAGGCCGGAGTGGAACGCGGTGCCGATGCCGTGCCCGGTGAAGTCCCGGACGACGCCGTAGCCGAACCGGCGGGCGTAGGACTCGATCACCCGCCCGATCACGTTGAGCTGCCGGCCGGGCGCGACGGCGTTGATGCCGCGCATCGTGGCCTCGTGGGTGCGCTCGACGAGCAGTCGCGACTCCTCGTCGACCTCGCCGACGAGGAACGTGGCGTTGGTGTCACCGTGCACGCCGTTGATGAACGCGGTGATGTCGATGTTGCAGATGTCGCCGTCGCGAAGCTCGGTGGAGTCCGGGATGCCGTGGCAGATGACCTCGTTGAGCGAGGTGCAGAGCGACTTGGTGAAGACAGGACCGCGGCCGCCGCCCGGATAGCCGAGGGTGGACGGGTAGGCGCCGTGGTCGCACAGGAACTCGTGACCGACCCGGTCGAGCTCGTCGGTCGTCACGCCCGGCTTGATGGCCTCACCGACCGCGGCGAGCGCCTGGGCGGCGAGCCGCCCGGCGATCCGCATCCGCTCGATGGTGTCGGCGTCCTTCACCTCGGAGCCGGTGTGGCGCTCGGCGCGATGGCGCCCGACGTACTCCGGGCGCGGGATGTGCCGGGGCACCGTCCGCATCGGGCTGATGACACCGGGCTGACGTGGCATGGTGGAGAGTCTAGGAGCACGTCATGGACGCGGCACGCGCTGCGGTCCCCGGACGAGGAGGGGCGATGGCCCTGGAGGAATGGTGGTTCAACCTGCGCACGCAGCAGGTGGAGCAGGGTCAGGGCGACCCGAACGCCGAGCGACTGGGTCCGTACGCGACCCGGACCGAGGCGGAGAGCGTGCTCGACCGGATGCACAAGCGCACCGAGGCCTTCGACGCCGAGGACGAGGACTGAGTCGCACGCGCAGGCAGAAGGGCCCGGCACCTCGCGGTGCCGGGCCCTTCTGACGTCGGTCGGGTCAGGCCTTCTTCGCGACGCGCTTGGCCGGAGCCTTGCGGGCCGGAGCCTTCTTCGCCGCGACCTTGCGGGCCGGAGCCTTCTTCGCTGCGGCCTTCTTCGCCGGAGCCTTCTTTGCTGCAACCTTCTTTGCCGGGGCCTTCTTGGCCACGGCCTTCTTGGCCGGAGCCTTCTTCGCCGCGACCTTGCGGGCCGGAGCCTTCTTCACTGCGGCCTTCTTGGCCGGAGCCTTCTTCGCCGCGACCTTGCGGGCCGGAGCCTTCTTCACTGCGGCCTTCTTGGCCGGAGCCTTCTTTGCTGCAACCTTCTTTGCCGGGGCCTTCTTGGCCACGGCCTTCTTCGCGGGCGCCTTCTTGGCGACCTTCTTCGCGGTGGTCTTTGCAGCCGCCACGATGCCTCCCTGAGTCGTCTTCCGATCCTGGTGCCGGAAGCCTTCATTCGAACTGTGTCAGAGCGTGACAGAAAGTGTGTGGATGTTCGAGTCGGAGAGTGATTTCGTGTCGCGGTCGTGGTACCGACAAATGCGCGCGACTCACGCGTTCATCCGTCGTCCCTCGTCGCAGTACGAGCGCGCGATCGTCGCACCGCATCGACGTGTGGTGACGTGCGCACGTCGTATCCCCACAGTGTCGGCAACGCAGCAGCAAGCGCGAGAACGCCTGCGGCACAGAGGATTCCGCCTGATGCGATGGACATCGTGAGCCCGCGTGCCTGTGCGACGAGACTGACGCGCGCATTGCCGAGCTGCGGTCCGATCGCATACGACAACAACTCGATACCGGCGAGACGGCCGCGCAGATCGTCGGGGATCGACTGGTTCCAGATGAGCTGACGGAAGATGCCGCTCACCATGTCGAACGCACCGGAGACGGCGAGGAACGCGAGCGCGAGTGCCAGCGAGGGCGCGAGCCCGAAGCCGGCGATCGCGAGTCCGTAGAGCGCCGCGGCCACGACGATGGTGCGTCCGTGGTGGTGCACGCGCGACGTCCACCCGCTCGTCAACGACGCGATCACCGAGCCGATCGACGGTGCGGCGTAGAGCAGGCCGAGCGCCCACGGTGTGCCGTACTTCTCTGCGACGAATGGGAATACGGCGTACGGGAAGGCGAGCAGCATCGCGAGCGTGTCGATGGCGTACGTCCCGAGCAGGTCCTTGCGGCCCCACGCGTAGCGGATCCCCTCGGCGATGGCGGACAGGTCCGGTGCGCCGTCCTCCGACACACGACCGCGCGGGCGTACGCCGAGCAGCAGCAGCACCGACACGACGAACGACACGACGTCGACGGCGTAGGCCACAGCGACGCCGAGGTAGCTCGCGACGACGCCGGCGATCGACGTGCCGAGGATGAACCCGGCGCTGGAGCGCAACGACATGAGCGCGGCGGCACCGGCGAGCCGGTCGTGCTCGACCGTCTGCGGCACGAGTGCCTCGAGCGACGGCCGCTGCAGCGAGTCGAACGTGGCCGCGAGCGCGCCGACGACGAACAGCACCCACACGTGCGGCTGCGCCTGCAGGGCGTTGACGAGGAGGAGCATCGAGCAGAGGGCTGCGCCGATCTCGGCGGCGATGATGACGCGCCGCCGGTCGTAGTGGTCGGCGACCGCGCCGCCCCAGAGACCGAAGACGAGGATGGGGACGACCTCGACGAGACCGAGCAGTCCGACGACGACGTACGAGCCCGTGAGCTGCTGCGCCTGGAGCGGCACGGCGACGAAGGTGAACATCGAGCCGAGGTAGGAGACGGCTCCCGCAGCGAAGAGCAGCCGGAAGTCGCGGGACACGCGCAGGGGTGAGGCGTCGATGCGCCAGCGCGACGTCGTGGGGCCGGTCACGAGCGACGAGTGTCGGTCACCATCGGACGTCGTCGCACGCGCGTTTCCGGTGCGCTGCCACCGGACGCGTCACCAGTCGTCGGGCGCGGGAGCTCCCTGGATGCCCTCGAGAGCCTTGGCGATCCGGCTCCGCAGCCCGCGCCGGCCCGGCACCGACGTCGTCACCAGCAGCCGCTCCTCGCCGGCCGCGGCCGAGACGAGGTGCTGCACGGTGTCGAAGGAGACCTCGGGCAGGGCCAGGTCGACGTCGCCCAGGCCGGACAGCTGCAGCCCCAGCGCGAGCCCGGACGGCTCGCCCGGTGCCGTGAGCCCGCGCGAGGGCACGATGAGCCGGTCGTGCGCGAGCCCGGCGAGGTCGTCGTCGCCGGTGTCGATGGTGAGCAGCGTGGCGCCGACGCGGCGCGCGTCCGCCAGCCGCTCGAGCAGGTCCTCCGTGGGGTCGTCCGGTGCCACGACGAACAGCGTCTCGCCGCGGCGCGCCGCCTCCAGGCGGTCGAGGCCGACCGCCAGGTGCGGCGGCGCCCCGGGCGGGGGGCTCCAGCGCACGAGCGTCGGCGACAGGGTCGGGATGCCGGCGTAGCGCGACTCGTCGTCGAGGTGCGCCGCGAGGTGCCACGGCTCCTGGGTGGGCGTGCCGACCAGCAGCAGGCCCGAGCCGCTGTCGGTGGAGCGGCGCAGCGACCGGGCGAAGCCGCGGGTGCGGTCGACCCAGCCCGTGCTCGACAGCACGTCGCGCAGCAGGTCCACCCTCGATGCGTCCACAGGGGCATCGTGCCGCACGGGGGGCCGCACTGGTTGGATCACCCCATGAGCGATGGCACCGCGCCGCAGGACGTCACACCGTCGGCCCACGACCTCCCGGACGTCTCCGAGCTCGTCGTCGGGGTGCTGGGCGGCACCGGGGAGCAGGGGCGCGGCCTCGCCGTGCGCCTCGCCGCGGCCGGGCAGCGGGTGGTCATCGGCTCGCGCTCGGCGGAGCGCGCCGAGGCCGCCGCCGCGGAGATCGGTCGTGACGTGACCGGCGCGGACAACGCCGCCTGCGCCGCGGCGTCCGACGTCCTCGTCGTCGCCGTCCCCTACGACGGGCATCGCGACCTGCTCGCCTCGCTGGCGGTCGTGCTGGACGGCAAGGTCGTGGTCGACTGCGTCAACCCGCTGGGGTTCGACAAGCAGGGCGCCTTCGCGCTGGAGGTTCCCGAGGGCTCCGCCGCGCAGCAGGCGGCGGCCGTGCTTCCCGGGGCCCGGGTCGTGGGCGCGTTCCACCACGTGTCCGCGGTGCTGCTGCTCGACGAGACCGTCGAGACGCTCGACACCGACGTCCTCGTCGTCGGCGACGACCGCGCCGCCACCGACGTGGCGCAGGCGCTCGCGTCGCGCATCCCGGGCATGCGCGGGATCTACGCCGGCCGGCTGCGCAACGCGCACCAGGTCGAGGCGATGACGGCGAACCTGATCTCGATGAACCGCCGCTACAAGGCGCACGCGGGGCTGCGCGTCACCGACGTCTGAGGCGAGGTCACACCGGCGCCGGTGCGCGCCCCTGTGGGCCCTCCCCGGCGTCCAGCGGCTCGAGGTCGAACAGCAGGCGCAGGGCGTCGCTCATCGACTCCGCGGGCGCGTCGACGAGCTCACGGACCCGGACCGTCGGCGTGTGCAGCAGCTTGTCGACGACGCGGTGCACCATGCGCTCGGCCTCGGCGGCCGCGTGCTCGCCACCCTCGCCCAACTTGGCGCGCAGGCGAGCCAGCTCGACCTCGACGATGTCGTCGGCGCGGGTCCGCAGGGCCGTCACGGTGGGGGCGATCGAGCGCTCGCGCTGCTCCACCATCCAGCCGTCGACCTCCGTCGCCACCATCGACCGGACGTCGGCGAGGCTGCCGCGCCCGAGGCGCGCCAGGACGCCGGCGAGGCCGTCGAGGTCGACGACGTCGACGCAGGGCAGCTCGGCGCACGCGGGGTGGACGTCGCGCGGCATCGCCAGGTCGACGAGGACGCGGGGGCGACTGCGCACCCCGAGGGTCTCCGGCGTCACGACGTAGTCGGGTGCACCGGTCGCCGACCACACGACGTCCGCGGTCGCGAGGAGGTCTCCGAGCTCGTCCCAGGCGGCCGCGGACACGCCGTACGACGCGGCGAGACGCTCGGCCCGCTCGAGGCTGCGGTTGACGACGATGATCTGCTCGGCGCCCGCGCGGACCAGCGTCGCGACCGTCACGCCGTTCATCGAGCCGGCGCCGACGACGACGTGCCGCAGCCGGGAGGGGTCGCCGAGGCCGGCGTGCACCCGGGACAGCCCGGCATCGACGAGGCCGGGGCTCACGTGGTCGAGGTCGGTGTCGGTGTGGGCGTGCTTCGCGACGCGCAGCGCCCGCGTGGCGAGGGCCACGAGCGGGCCGCTCGCGCGTCCCGCCTCCTGGCTCATCCGCAGGGCGCTGCGGAGCTGTCCGATGATCTGGACCTCGCCGACGGCGATCGACTCGAGCCCGCACGCGACGGTGAGCAGGTGGGACACGGCCGCGTGGTCGTGACGCACGACGGCGGTCGCGGCGAGCTCATCGACCTCGACGCCGCTCGTCCAGGCGACCGCGCGCAGCAGCGCGTCGATGCCGGGGTGGAACGACGAGACGTCGCCGTAGAGCTCGAGCCGGTTGCAGGTCGACAGCGCGAGCACGCCGGTGACGGGCGGCTCGGAGATCGCCGCCATGAGGGCGGGCACGTCGGCGCCGGCGACGGCGACCCGCTCGAGCAGGTCGAGCGAGGCGCTGCGGTGCGACCAGCCCACCGAGACGATGGTCACCGGGCACCGCCCGGCACCGGTACGACCGAGGTGGCCTCGGCCACCAGCAGGCACGCCGGGTCCTCGGCGAGCACGTCGCCGGTGGCCGCCCAGGCGCGGGCCCGCGAGCCGCCGCACATGTCGGAGAACGTGCAGACTCCGCACTGGCCGCTGAACTTCGCGGCGCGGATGTCGAGCAGATCCGGGTGGTCGCGGTAGATGTCGGCCAGCGGCGTCTCGCGCACGTTGCCGAGCTTCAGCGGGAGGAACCCGGCGGGGTAGACGTCGCCGTCGTGGGCGACGAACACGATGCCCTTGCCGTCGCGCGTCGCCGCGGTGTGCGCACTGGGCTTGTGCGTCCCGGGGCCCATGAGCTCGTGCATGCGCGCCGAGAGATCGCGGTAGAGGACCGTCTCCGGCACCGGGCCCCCGGCGCGGCGGTCGGCGACGACGCGGCGGAAGAACGGCGCCTCCACCGTGCGGACGATGAAGCCGTACTGCGAGGCGTCGTAGAGCAGGTGGCAGACGTCCTCGTGCTCGCTCGGCGTGAGCGCGCCCTCGGCGACGCCGCGTCCGACGTGGACGAGGAAGAAGACCTCCCAGATGTCGACCCCCATCGCGCCGAGCAGCGCGGCGATGTCCGGCATCTCGTGCACGTTGCCCGCCATGACGGTCGTGTTGATCTGCACGGTGAGACCGGCGGCCTTGAGCGCGCGGATCGCGGCGACGGTCGCGGGGAAGTGGCCGGGGATCCCGCGCACGCCCTCATGTGTGGCGGCGGTGGCGCCGTCGAGGCTGATCGACACGGCCTTGACGCCTGAGGCGACGATCCGGTCGATCGCCTCCGGCGTGAGCATCGGGGTGACAGACGGCGAGAGCGCGGTGGGGATGCCGAGGCTCGTCGCGTGGTCGACGAGCTCGAAGATGTCCGGACGCAGCAGGCAGTCGCCGCCGGTGAGGACGAGGATCGGGTGCGGGCGGCCGAACCCGGCGATGGAGTCGATGAAGGCCATGCCCTCGTCGTGCGTCAGCTCGCCGGGCAGGGCCCCGGGGGTCGCGCTGGCCCGGCAGTGCTTGCAGGCGAGCTGGCAGGCGCGCGTGGTCTCCCAGAAGACGAGCATCGGCCGCTGGTCGTAGTTCACCGGCCGGCCGGTGCCGTGCGTGCGGGGGTGCCCGATGAGCGGCTGGGGGTCGGTCCGCTCGACGTTCGGCTGACTCATGGTCGTGTCCCTCCAGGAACGGTCAACGGGCGGTGACGAGCGAGTCGTCGTGGGTGGTGCCGTCGTCGTGCGCGGTGCGGGCGTGGACGGCGGTGGAGGTGCGCGCCGCCTGGCTGATGCAGCCGGCGAGCCCGACGCCGCGGTAGGCGGCACCGGTCACGTGGATGCCGGGGACGGCGGCGAGCGCGGCGTCGATCGCGGCGAGCCGGTCGGCGTGGCCGACGGTGTACTGCGGCATCGCGGCGGGCCAGCGCTGGACGTGGACCTCGCTGGGTCGCGCGGTGACGCCGACGGACTCGACGAGCTCGTCGTGGATCGCCGCCACGAGCTCGGCGTCGGACATCGAGGTCCACCGGGTGTCGCCGTCGCGGCCGACCATCGCGCGGATGACCACGCGGGTGTCGTGCGCGAGGTGCCCCCACTTGCTGGTGAGCCACGAGCAGCCGACCAGGAGGCGCCCGTCGACGGGCGGCACGAGGAACCCGGTGCGGTCCAGCGGGTGCTCCACCTGGTCGCGGCGGTAGGACAGCATCACGGTGGCGACGTCGACGTACTCGATGGACGCGAGCTCGGTCGCGGCGTCGGGCGCCACGTCGGCCAGCAGCTCCGCCGCCGTGTACGCCGGCGTCGTGACGACGACGTCGTCGGCGACGACGACCGTGGAGCCGGCCAGCGTGACGTCGTAGCGGCCGTCGGCCCTCGCCCGGATCGACGCGACCGCGGCGTCGGTGCGCAGGTCGGCGTCGGCGCAGGCGGCGACGAGGGCATCGAGCAGCCGGCCCATGCCGCCCGGCATGCTGACCAGAGCCGGCCCGGACGCCGGCTTCTTCTCACGCCGGCGCATCGTGAGGTAGACGCTGCGCGCGCCCTCGAGCAGCGACATCACCTCCGGCACGGCGCTGCGGGCGGAGAGCCGGTCGGCGCGACCGGCGTGCACGCCGCCGAGCATGGGGTCCACGAGGCGGTCGAACACCTGGTCGCCGAGGCGGTGACGCAGCAGGTCGGCGATGGTGGGGTCGGCCGGGAGCTCGCGGCGGGGGAGCAGGAGGTCGGCACCGGCACGCAGCAGGCCGAGCGGCGTCACGAGCCCGGACGTCAGCAGCGGGAGCAGCCGCTCGGGCACGCCGAACAGCGAGGCCGGCGGCAGCGGGCGGAGGGCACCGCGCGTCCAGACGTAGGCGCCCGACGGCGCGGGTCCCTCGACCTGGTCGGCCAGGCCGAGCTCATCGAGCAGCGTGCGCACGGCGGGCATCCGCACGAGCAGCGAGTCGGGGCCGGTGTCCACGGGGAGACCGGCGACGGTCGCGGTGGCGACCTTGCCGCCGAACCGCGGGCCGGCCTCGAGGACGGTGACGGCGGGGCCGTCCGGCTGCTGGAGCAGCCGGTACGCCGTGGCGAGACCGCTGACGCCTCCGCCGACCACGACGACGTGGCTGCGCATGCGGGCCACCCCTCCCACGGCCTCGCGGGTGGCGGGTCCGGCTGCGTCGCCGGTGTGTCGTCAGCCGCGTCCTGGCCTCAGGCACAGCCTGTTCCCACGGGCGGTGCAAAGGCAGTCCGATCGTGCGTGAAACAGGCCACAACGGGTCGTTCGGGGGGTGAACTGCACCACATGTCGAGCGGGGCTGGGCCGCAGGTCAGGCCGGGGAGCGGGGTTGCCGCGGAGCGCGGCGGCCGGCGCCGTGGCCCCGCCGGCGGTGACGCCGCCGGGCGGGCGTCACTCGTAGGCGTGCTCCGGGCCGGGGTACGCGCCGGAGACGACGTCGCCCGCCCAGGCCCTCGACGCCTCGAGCAGGACGCCGTGCAGGTCGGCGTACTTCTTGACGAACTTGGCGGTCCGGCCCGGGGTGAGCCCGGCCATGTCCTGCCACACGATGACCTGGGCGTCGGTGGCCGCGCCCGCGCCGATGCCGATCGTCGGGATGGCGAGCGCCTCGGTCACCTGCGCGGCGAGGTCGGCCGGCACCACCTCGAGGACGACGGAGAACGCCCCGGCCGACTGCAGGGCCTTGGCGTCCTGGAGCAGGCGGGCGCCGTCCTCGCCCCGGCCCTGCACCCGGTAGCCGCCGAACGCGTGCACCGACTGCGGGGTGAGCCCGAGGTGCCCCATGACGGGGACGCCCGCCGAGGCGAGCAGCTCGACCTGCGGCAGGACGCGGGCGCCGCCCTCGAGCTTGACCGCGTGGGCGCCGGCCTCCTTCATGAACCGCGCCGCCGTCTCGAGCGCCTGCGCGGGCGAGGCCTGGTAGGAGCCGAAGGGCAGGTCGGCGACGACCATGGCGCGCTGCGCGCCGCGGACCACGCCGCGCACGAGCGGGAGCAGCTCGTCCACGGTCACCGGGATGGTGGAGTCGTGGCCGTAGACGACCATGGCGGCCGAGTCGCCGACGAGCAGCACGGGGATGCCGGCCTCGTCGAAGACGCGGGCCGTCAGGGCGTCGTACGCCGTGATCATGGGCCACTTCTCGCCGCGGACCTTGGCCTCGGCGAGGTCGCGGACGGTGACGCGCCGCCCCGTGGGGGAGCCGCCGTAGAGGGGCTCGGGCGCGTGCGAGGACGTGCTGGACATGGGACCTCCACCGACTCGAGTCCCCAGGCGGGGTACCCGTTCGGGACCCATGGTCGCATGCCGGACCCCCGCGGACCAGCACCGGAGCCCGGGCGGTCCGCCGGGGTCCGGTGCTGGCGTCTCGGCCCGGACCCCCGGCGTATCGAAACAGTACGGTTGCGTTTCGTATTAGCCTCACCTAAGGTCATCCCGTCCACGGCGTCGAGGCGGGAAGGCCCTCCCATGGCAGAGCAGAAGCACGCGGTCGAGCAGCCCACGGCCGGTTGGCAGACCTCGGGAGCGGGCCACCCGCGGCGGTGGGCGATCCTCGCCGTGCTCGTCACGAGCCTGCTCGTGGTGGTGCTCGACAACACGATCCTCAACATCGCGCTGCCGACCATCCAGCGGGACCTCGGCGCCGACCAGAGCCAGCTGCTCTGGGCCGTCGACGCCTACATCCTCGTGTTCGCCGCCCTGCTGTTCACCTGGGGCGTCCTCGGCGACAAGTACGGCCGCAAGCGGATCCTCATCATCGGCCTCACGGTGTTCGCGATCGCCTCGGCCGCCTGCGCGTTCGCGACGACGCCCACGATGCTCATCGTCTTCCGCGGTCTCATGGGCATCGGTGGCGCCGCGGTGCTCCCGGTGACCCTGGCCGTCATCACGGTGGTCTTCCCGCCGCACGAGCGCGGCAGGGCGATCGGGGCCTGGGCCGGGGCGGTCGGCGGCGCCGTGGCGCTCGGCCCGGTGCTCGGCGGCCTGCTGCTGGAGAACCCGCAGTGGACGAGCTGGCTCACCGGCAACGACTGGGGCGGCGTGTTCCTCATCAACGTGCCGATCGTGATCATCGGTCTCGTCGGCATCTTCCTGGTCGTGCCCGAGACGAGGAACCCGCACCCGCAGGCGCTCGACATCCCCGGTCTGCTCATCTCGTTCACCGGTCTGGTGCTGTTCGTCTACGGCATCATCCACGCCTCGCAGACGCTCACGTTCCTCACGCCGGCCGTCCTCGTCCCGATGATCCTCGGCGCGCTGGTGCTCACGGGCTTCGTCATCACCGAGGCCCGCAGCGACCACCGCAGCTTCGACGTGACGCTGTTCAAGAACCGCGGCTACGCCGTCAGCCTGAGCGCCGTGACCCTGGCGTTCTTCGCGATGAACGGCATCACGTTCACGCTGCCGTTCTTCCTGCAGACGCTGCGCGGCTACTCGACGCTGCAGGCCGGTCTCTGCTTCCTGCCCTTCGCCATCGGGCAGATCATCGCGGCACCGCGCAGCGCCGGGATGGTGAACAGGTTCGGCTACAAGCGGGTGATGACCGCCGGGCTCTCCTTCGTGGGCGCGTCGCTGCTGATCCTGTCGTTCTCCCTGCACCTCGACACGCCGCTGTGGGTCATCCTCGCCGTGTTCTTCGTGTTCGGCTTCGGCATGGGCAACGTCATGGCGCCGGCCTCGACCGTGATGCAGAACGCGCTGCCGCTGGCTCGGGCGGGCGCCGGCTCGGCGGTGCAGAACACCGTCCGTCAGGTGGGCGGAGCCCTCGGTGTCGCCGTGATCGGGACCGTGCTCGCGACGCAGTACGCGAAGAGCCTGCAGCCGGCGCTCGACTCCCTGCCCGCGCAGTTCCCGTCGGCGGCCAAGGACGCGATGTCGAACTCGGTCATCTCCACGGTGACCGTGCTGCAGGAGGCCGCCGCCCAGGGCCTGCCCGCGACGGTCGTGGCCGCGACCAGGGCCACGGCGTTCGACGCCTTCCTCAGCGCGTCGCACGTCACGACGCTGATCTCCACGGGCATCGTCGTCGTGGCGGCCCTCGTGGTGTGGTTCCTGCTCCCGCCGATCACCCCGCCGCAGAAGGGTGCGCACGCGCCGGGCGGACGTCCGGCCAACCACGGCGACGACCTCGAGCTCCAGCACGTGGGCGAGGCCAGGACCCGGGACGAGGCGGACGCCGAGGCGACCGAGCTCGAGGAGTCCTACGCCGCGGAGCTGGCGGAGGAGTTCGGTGTGGCGGTCGCGGAGCCGCGCCCGGTGGTCGCGAGCGACGCGCCCGCGGAGGTCGACCGCGCATGACGCCCGCGCGCATCCGCCGGCTGATCCACGGGGACGCGACGGGGCACGACGCCGGTGCCCGGCGCGGACCCGGTCGACCCCGCAGCGCGGAGGCCGACGCCGCGATCCTCGACGCCGCGCTCGCGCTGCTCGCCGAGGTCGGGCCGACCGCGCTGTCGGTGGAGGAGGTGGCGTCCCGCGCGGGCGTCGGCAAGACGACGATCTACCGCCGGTTCCCGACCAAGGACGACCTCGTCGTCGCGTCGCTGGCCTCGCTCAACGAGTCGCTGCCGACCGAGGTCGGCGAGGGCGCGACGCGCGACGTGCTCGTCGGCATGGTCACCGGCTGGTGGGCGCAGCAGCTCGAGGGCGGCACCAGCGGCCAGCTGTTCCACCGCGTGCTGGCGCACGCGAAGCGGAACCCCGAGATGTTCTGCTCGTTCTACGACCATGTGATCGAGCCGCGTCGCGGCCTCTACCGCCGGGTGATCGCCCGTGGGGTCGAGCGGGGCGAGCTCCGCCGGGACACCGACGTCGAGCTCATGACCACGCTCATCATCTCGTCGTCGGTCTACACGCTCCAGATGCGCGCCAGCGGTCGTGACGCGTCGCCCGGCGCCGGACCGGCCGAGTTCGTCGACGCGATCCTGCGCGGCTTCCTGGCGGCCGCGCCGGAGTAGTGCAGCCGCTGTCCGGGTCCTTCAACCGGCGGTCTCGCGCCAGCGGCTCGTCACGGGCAGGCGCCGGTCGCGACCGAAGCCCTTCACCGAGATCTTCGTGCCCGGCGGGTACTGGCGACGCTTGTACTCGGCCACGTCCGTGAGGCGCAGGACGCGCTCGACCAGTGCCCGGTCGAAACCGGCCGCCACGAGCTCCGCGGCTCCGCGGTCGTGCTCGACGTAGTCGTCGAGCAGGTCGTCGAGGAGCGTGTAGTCGGGCAGCGAGTCGGTGTCCAGCTGCCCGGGACGCAGCTCCGCGGAGGGCGGCTTCTCGATGCTGCTCGCCGGGATCGGTGGCGTCTCGCCACGAAGCACGGCCTCGTCGTTGCGCCAGCGCGCGAGCCGCCACACGTCGGTCTTGAGCACGTCCTTGATCGGGGCGAAGCCGCCCACGGCGTCGCCGTAGATCGTGGAGTAGCCCACCGCGAGCTCGCTCTTGTTGCCGGTGGCGAGGACGAGATGCCCCTCGGCGTTCGAGATGCCCATGACGGTCACCCCGCGGATGCGGGCCTGCAGGTTCTCCTCCGCGAGGCCGGAGAGCGACAGCTGCGACTGGAAGGCGTCGAACACCGGACCGATCGGCACCGTGCGCAGGTGGAGACCGGTGCGCTCGGCCATGTCGGCGGCGTCGTGCTTCGAGTGCTCCGACGAGTAGGCGCTGGGCAGCGACACACCGTAGACGTTCGCGGCCCCGAGCGCGTCGACGGCGATCGCCGCGACGACGGCCGAGTCGATGCCGCCGGACATGGCGACGAGCACCGACCGGAAGGCGTTCTTCGCCACGTAGTCGCGCAGCCCGGTCACGAGCGCGCCCCACACCTCGGCGTCGTCGTCCAGCCGCTCGGCCACCGACGGCGGCAGGGCGTCGTACGCCGGCACGGGGAAGCCGATCGCCGCGACCGACCGGCTCGTCGCGGGGTCGGCCATGGGGAGGTCGAGGTCGGTCACGAGCAGCGCCTCGACGAACTGCGGCGCGCGCGACACGAGGCCGCCGCGCGCGTCGACCACGAGCGAGTCGCCGTCGAACACGAGCTCGTCCTGACCGCCGACGAGGTTGACGTAGGCGAGCGCGCAGCCGGCCTCGCGGGCGCGGCGGGCGCACAGCTCGAGGCGCACGTCGTCCTTGTTGCGCTCGTACGGCGACCCGTTGATGACGACGAGGAGCCCGGCGCCGGCGTCCCGGACCTCGGACACCGGGCCGCCCTCCTGCCAGAGGTCCTCGCAGACCGCCAGCGCGACGTCGACGCCGTCGACGCGCACGACGGTCGTGCCGGAGCCGGGGACGAAGTAGCGGTACTCGTCGAAGACGCCGTAGTTGGGCAGGTGGTGCTTGGCGTAGCGGGCCACGACGCGGCCGCCGGTGATGACCGCTGCGGCGTTCTGCGGGGCGCCGCGCGGGGTGCCGAGCCCCGTGCCACCGCCGGCGACGCGGTCGAGGTAGCCCACGACGACGACGAGCGCGCCGAGCCCCTCGTCCTGCAGCCGGGCGGCGAGGTCGTCGAGCGCGCGCCGGCTCGCGTCCTGGAACGACGGGCGCAGCGCGAGGTCCTCGACCGGATAGCCGGTGACGACCATCTCGGGGAAGGCGACGAGCCGGGCGCCGGCCGTGTGCGCCTCGTGGGCCCGGGCCAGGACGAGGTCGACGTTGCCGGCGAGGTCGCCGACCGTGGGGTTGACCTGGGCGAGGGCCAGACGCAGCTGCGGCACGGCGCCCAGCCTAGGGCGCGCGCCGGGCCGGGCCGGCGGGGACCGGACGGGCGAGCCGACGCACGGGCGTGACCCGGCCAGGGCAAGATGTGCGCATGGACAAGCAGACGGAGTTCGTGCTGCGCACGATCGAGGAACGCGACATCCGCTTCGTGCGGCTGTGGTTCACCGACGTGCTCGGCATGCTCAAGTCGGTCGCCATCGCCCCCGCGGAGCTCGAGGGGGCGTTCGCCGAGGGCATCGGCTTCGACGGGTCGGCGATCGAGGGGTTCGCCCGCGTGTCCGAGTCCGACATGCTCGCCAAGCCCGACCCCAGCACGTTCCAGGTGCTGCCCTGGCGCGGCGAGACCCCGGGCACCGGGCGCATGTTCTGCGACATCCTCATGCCCGACGGCAGCCCGTCCTACGCCGACCCGCGCCACGTGCTGAAGCGCGCGCTCGCGAAGGCGGCGGACCTCGGGTTCAGCTTCTACACCCACCCGGAGATCGAGTTCTTCCTGCTGGAGCAGGGGACCCCGCGCGGCGACGTCCCCACGCCGATCGACGAGGTCGGCTACTTCGACCACAGCCCGCACGCGCAGGGCTACGACTTCCGCCGCCAGGCGATCACGATGCTCGAGGCGATGGGCATCTCGGTGGAGTTCAGTCACCACGAGGGGGCCCCCGGCCAGCAGGAGATCGACCTGCGCTACGCCGACGCGCTCACCACCGCGGACAACATCATGACGTTCCGCCTCGTGGTGAAGGAGGTCGCGCTCGAGCAGGGCGTCTACGCCACCTTCATGCCCAAGCCGTTCCGCGACCACCCTGGGTCCGGCATGCACACGCACCTGTCGCTGTTCGAGGGCGACCGCAACGCGTTCTACGAGCCCGGTGCGGAGTACCAGCTCTCGAAGGTCGGCCGCGCGTTCATCGCGGGGCTGCTGCGCCACTCGCCGGAGATCACCGCGGTCACGAACCAGTGGGTGAACAGCTACAAGCGGCTCGGCGGCGGCGGCGAGGCACCGGCGTACGTCTGCTGGGGCCACAACAACCGGTCGGCCCTCGTGCGCGTGCCGATGTACAAGCCGTCGAAGGGCAACGCCACCCGCATCGAGTTCCGCTCGATCGACACGGCGGCCAACCCCTACCTCGCGTTCGCCGTCATGCTCGCCGCCGGGCTCAAGGGCATCGAGAACGGCTACGAGCTCCCGCCCGGCGCGGAGGACGACGTCTGGTCGCTCACCGAGTCCGAGCGCCGCGCGCTGGGCATCGAGCCGCTGCCGAGCTCGCTCGGGCAGGCCGTCACGGTCATGGAGCGCAGCGAGCTCGTCGCGGAGACCCTCGGCGAGCACGTCTTCGACTTCTTCCTGCGCAACAAGCGCCAGGAGTGGGCGGACTACCGCCGCGAGGTGACACCGTTCGAGCTCTCCCGCTACCTCCCGGTCCTGTAGGACGCCGATGACCACCGGGACCACGCCCGGCGCCCCCGTGCGCCTCCTCGCCGTGCAGAACGACCCGACCGACCCGCCCGCCCTGCTCGGCCGGTGGTGGGCCGAGGTGGGGGTCGAGGTCGTCGTCGTCCGGGCCGACGCCGGCGAGCCCGTGCCCGCCACCCTGCCCGGGGACGTCGACGGGCTGGTGGTGCTCGGCGGGGAGATGGCCGCGTGGGAGGACCACCGGGCCCCGTGGCTCCCGGCCCTGCGCGACCTCGTCGCCTCGGCGGTGGACGCGGGCGCGCCCGTCCTCGGCGTCTGCCTCGGCGGTCAGGTGATGACCCTCGCGTGCGGCGGCGTCGTCGACCGCGCACCGATGTCCGAGGTGGGCGTCTACGAGCTCGACCTGACGGCTGCCGCGTCCGACGACCGGCTCTTCTCCCTCCTGCCCGACAAGGTGCCCGTCGCGCAGTACCACGGCGACGCGATGCTCGTGGCCCCCGAGGGGGCGGTTCTGCTCGCCACCACGCCCGACTGCCCGATCCAGGCGTACCGCCTCGGCGACCGCGCGTGGGCCGTGCAGTTCCACCCCGAGGTCGACGCCGACATCCTCGGCACCTGGTTCGGGGACGACCCGGCGCCGGTCGAGAAGTGCGGCCGCACGACGACCGCCGTGCTCGACGAGATGGTCGAGCGGGCCGAGGAGATGCGCGACGCGTGGCGTCCCTTCGCGCACGCCTTCGCCGACGTCGTGCGCTCCGCACGCTGACATGACCGCCGACGGCGCGCCCGCGGCCCGGGCCGGGAGCCTGCAGGGGCGGCTCGCCCGGCTCGGCTTCGTCGACGCCGGACGTGCCGTGCGCCTGCTGAGCGACCCGGGACTCGTCTCGCTCGGTGACGCCGCGGTCGACGGCCTCGCGCTCGCGCCCGACCCCGACCTCGCGCTGACGACCCTGGCCCGTGTCGCGGAGACGCGGGCGCGCGGCGCCGAGGAGCTCGTCGCCGCCGTCGACGCCGACGCGGTGCTGCGGTCGCGGGCGTACGCCGTGCTCGGCACGTCGGCGGCGCTCGGCGACCACCTCGTGCGCCACCCCGAGGACTGGGTCGTGCTGCGCGGCCCGGCGACACCTGCCGACGAGCCGGCCCCGACGCTCCATCCCTTCGCGTCGGCGGCGGAGGCCCGCGCCGACCTGCTGCGCGCTGTCGGTGCCGACCCGGCGGCGGCCGGTCCGCGCGCGCGTGACGCCGCGGGAGCCACGTACGCCGCCCTGCGGTCGGCGTACCGCCGTCGGCTGCTCGGCATCGCGGCCGCCGACATCGCCGACGGGGCGGCGTTCGTCGACGTGTCGGCCGCGCTCGCGGACCTCGCCGACGCCACGCTCGAGGCGGCGCTCGCGATCGCCCGCGCCGAGCACCCGGCCGACGCCGACCGGTGCCGGCTGGCCGTCCTCGCGCTCGGCAAGTGCGGCGGCCGCGAGCTCAACTACATCTCCGACGTCGACGTGCTGTTCGTCGCCGAGCCCGTCGCCGGCGAGGACGAGACGGAGGCGCTCATGGCCGCCACCCGGCTCGCGCAGTCCCTCATGCGCGCCTGCATCGCGCCCACGAGCGAGGGCACCATCTGGGAGGTCGACCCGAACCTGCGGCCCGAGGGCAAGAACGGCGCGCTCGTGCGCACTCTCGCCTCCTACGACGGCTACTACCGCCGCTGGGCGTCGACGTGGGAGTTCCAGGCGCTGCTCAAGACGCGTCCGGCCGCCGGCGACCTCGACCTCGGCCGGGCGTTCGTCGACCTCGTGACCCCGCTCGTCTGGTCGGCCGCGGACCGGCCGAACTTCGTCGAGGACGTGCAGGCGATGCGTCGCCGGGTCGAGGAGAACGTCCCGGCGAAGGACGCCGACCGGCAGCTCAAGCTCGGCGCCGGGGGGTTGCGCGACGTCGAGTTCTCCGTGCAGCTGCTGCAGCTCGTGCACGGCCGGAGCGACGTGATGCTGCACAGCGCCACGACGATGCAGGCGCTGGAGTCGCTCGCCACCTGGGGCTACGTGGGCCGCGACGACGCGAGCGCCCTCGCGTCGTCCTACGCGTTCCTGCGGACCCTCGAGCACCGCATCCAGGTGCACCGGCTGCGGCGTACCCACGTGGTCCCGGACGCGGAGGAGGACCTGCGGCGCATTGCCCGCTCGATGGGCTACCGGACGCACCCGGTCGTCGAGCTCACCGACGCGCTGCGCCGCCACCGCGTCGAGGTGCGCCGGTTGCACGAGAAGCTGTTCTACCGGCCGCTGCTCAACGCGGTCGCGCGGCTGGACGCCGGCGAGGCGCGGCTCACCGCTGAGGCGGCGCGCCAGCGACTCGAGGCGCTGGGCTACACCGACCCGGTCGGCGCCCTGCACCACCTCGAGGCGCTCACCTCCGGCGTCACCCGCCGCGCGGCCATCCAGCGCACCCTGCTGCCGGTGATGCTCGGCTGGTTCGCCGGGGCACCCGACCCGGACGCCGGTCTGCTCGCCTTCCGGCGGATGAGCGACGCCCTCGGGTCGACGCCGTGGTACCTGCGGCTGCTGCGCGACGAGTCGCTCGCGGCGCAGCGCCTCGCGACGGTGCTCGCGTCGAGCCGCTACGCCTCCGACCTGCTGATGCGTGCGCCCGAGGCCGTCGCGATGCTGGCCGACGACGGCGAGCTCGTGCCGCGCGGCCGGGACGCGCTGGTCGTCGAGGCGCTGGCCGCCGCACGCCGCTACGACGACCCCGACGTCGGCGTCGCCGCGGTGCGCGCCCTGCGCCGGCGCGAGCTGTTCCGCACCGCCGTGGCCGAGCTGCTCGGGCTGTCCGAGGTCGACGAGTGCGGTGTCGCCCTGTCCGACATCGCGGCGGCCACGATCGTCGGCGCTCTCGAGCTCGCCGAGCGCGCGGTCGTGGCAGCGCGCGGCTCGGCGCTGCCGACCCGGTTCCTCGTCGTCGCCATGGGGCGCTTCGGTGGCGGCGAGCTCGGCTTCGCCAGCGACGCCGACGTGCTGTTCGTGCACGAGCCGCTGCCCGGGGCCGACGAGCGCGACGCCCACGAGGCCGCGCTCGCCGTCGCGGGCGAGCTGCGCCGGCTGCTGATGATCCCGACGCCGGACCCGGTGCTGGAGGTCGACGCGTCGTTGCGGCCCGAGGGGCGCAACGGCCCGCTCGTGCGCACCCTGGGGTCCTACGCCGCGTACTACGAGCGGTGGTCGTCGGCCTGGGAGGCGCAGGCGCTGCTGCGGGCCGAGCCGGTCGCGGGCGACGCGGACCTCGGCCGGCGCTTCGTCGCGCTGGTCGACCCGCTGCGCTACCCGCCCGACGGCATCCCGGAGTCCGACGTACGCGAGATCCGCCGGCTCAAGGCGCGCATGGAGGCCGAGCGGCTGCCGCGGGGCGCGGACCCGGGGCTGCACACCAAGCTCGGTCGCGGGGGGCTCTCCGACGTCGAGTGGGTCGCCCAGCTGCTCACGCTCCGGCATGGTCACGCGGTGCCGGGACTGCGCACCACGCGCACGCTGCCCGCCCTCGCCGCGGCCGTCGAGGCGGGCCTGCTCGACCCCGAGGACGCCGCCCACCTCGTCTCGGCGTGGCGCATCGCCACGCGGGTGCGCGACGCCGTCATGCTGGTCCGCGGACGGGCCGGGGACATGGTCCCGACCGACGCGCGGGATCTCGCCGCCGTCTCGCAGGTGCTCGGCTACCGTCCGGGCGAGAGCGGGGCGTTGCTCGACGACTATCGTCGGGTGACCCGTCGGGCCCGCGGGGTCGTGGAGAGGGTGTTCTACGCGTGAGCGTCGAGTCGCAGGGGCGTCGATCGCGGGAGCGGTCGCGCACGTCGATGCGCGACGTCCTCGCCGTCCGGGAGTTCCGCGGCATCGTCATCTCGCAGGTCGCCAGCGAGGCGGGCGACCAGATCGCCCGCGTGGCTCTCGCCCTGCTCGTCCTCTCGCACACCGGCTCGCCGCTGTTCGCGGCGGCGACGTTCGCCGTCGCGTTCATCCCGTCCTTCCTCGGCGGGGCACTCCTCGGACCCGTCGCCGACCGCTTCTCGCGCCGGTCGCTCATGCTCGCCGCCGACACCGGCCGCGCCGCGCTGATCGTGCTGCTGGCGCTCGTCGCCGTGCCGAGCACGCCGCTGTGGGTCCTGTTCGCGCTGCTGCTCGTCGCCGAGATGTTCACGCCGCTGTTCGACTCCGCCCGGGCGGCGACCACGCCCGAGGTCCTGGGCAGCGTCAACCTGGTGGCCACCGGCGCGGCGCTGTCGCGCGTGCTCAGCCTCGCCAACCAGGCGGTCGGGCTCGTGCTCGGCGGTCTCATCGTCCAGTTCACGAGCCCGCGCCTCGCGCTCCTGCTCGACGGCATCTCGTTCCTCGTGTCCTACGCCGTCCTCGTGCTCTTCCTCAAGCCCCGGCCCGCCGCGCTCGAGTCGACCCCGTCGCTCGGCATCCTGCTCAAGGACCTCAGCCGCGGCTGGACCCTGCTCATGGCCGACCGCTCCCGCCGCGCGCTCGTCCTGCTCGGCTGGGGCATGGCACTGCCGCTCGTGGCGCCGGAGGCCGTGGGCCTCGCCTACGTCAACGCGGAGGGTGAGGCGGACAGCTGGGGCGGCGTCCTCATGGCCGCGGTCGTGGCCGGCGCCGCGGTCGGCGCCGTGCTCGTCGGGAGGCGCTCGCCGCGCGAGCAGCTCGACCTCGTGCTGCCGCTCGCCATGCTCATGTCGCTGCCGCTGCTCGTCACGGGCATCGAGCCGCCGGTGTGGATCCTGGCCGGGCTGTGGTTCGTGTCGGGTGCCGCGCAGGCCTTCCTCGTCCCGGTCATGGCCTTCACGACGATGCTCACCCCGAACGCGCAGCGTGGCAGCGTCATCGGCATCGCGGGCGCGGGCTTCGCCCTGCTGACCGCGCTCGGCTACCTCGTCGTGGGCTGGGTCGCCACGGTCACGAGCCCCGCGTTCTCGGTCGTCGTCATGGCGGTGCTCGGACTCGTCGTCGCGTCCGCGTGCTACGTGGTGTGGCCCGCGGCGCGCCTGCGCGCCGACGTGCGCGCCCTCGAGGAGCACGGGCTCTAGCCCGTCAGCGGCCGGGCAGGACCCGCGCGGAACCATGCCGCTGCAAGGGTTGCCAGCCGACGCGCGCCCCGGCGAACGCGGACGCGACCGACTGGATGACGACGAGGTACATGAGCTGGCGATAGACGAGCTGCTGCAGCGGCATCCACCACACGGACCGCAGCGGCTCGTGGTCGAGATGCAGCGCGTAGGCGCCGAGCGACATCTGGACCAGCGTGAACGCGAGCGCGACGCCGAGCACGACACGCGCGTCGAGGAAGACGAGGCCGTAGATCGCCATGATGTCGACGACCGGTCCGAGCAGCGGCATGAGCACCTGGAAGAGGAACAGGTACGGCAGCCCGCGCCGGCCGAGGTGCCCGGCCCGGCCGGCCTCGACGGCGGCGTGCCGGTGCTTCCACATCGACTGCATGGTCCCGTAGGCCCAGCGGTACCGCTGCTTCCACAGCTGGCGGAGCGTCGACGGTGCCTCGGTCCACGCGATCGCCGACTGCTCGTAGGCCACTCGCCAGCCCGCGCGGGTCACGGCCATCGTGAGGTCGGTGTCCTCGGCGAGGGTGTCGTCGCCGACGCCGCCGACATCGACGAGAGCAGAGCGGCGGAACGCGCCGATCGCGCCCGGCACCGTGGGGATGCAGTCGAGGACGTCGAACATACGGCGGTCGAGGTTGAAGCCGACGACGTACTCGAGGTGCTGCCAGCGGCCGAGCAGCCCGGTGCGGTTGGAGACCTTCGTGTTCCCGCTCACCGCTCCGACCTCGGGGTCGGCGAGCGGCGCCACGAGGAGTCGGACGGCGTCGGGCTCGAACACCGTGTCGGCGTCCACGAGCACGAGGACGTCGTGCCGTGCCGCACGGATGCCCGCGTTCAGCGCGGCGGGCTTCCCGGAGTTGGCCTGGCGCACGACCAGGACGCCGTCGAGCCCGAGCCGCTCGACGGCGTCGGCGGTGCCGTCGGTGGACCCGTCGTCGACGACCACGATCTCGAGGCCGGGGTAGCCCGTGGCGACGAGACTGCGCACCGTGCCGGCGATGCCGGCGACCTCCTGGTACGCCGGGATCACGACGCTCACCGGTGGGTTCCACGGCTCCGCGCCCCCGACGGCACGACGCTGACGCACGTGCCTGCGGGCGAAGACGAGCAGCAGCAGCGCCCGGAGCACGCCGAGCACGAGGAAGACCAGCAGGAGCACGGTGAGCAACCGCAGCACCCACACGGACGCGAGCACCACCGCGACGAGCGCGGTGCCGGCCACGCGCTGCCCGGTGGTCGCCGACAGCTCTGCGCCACCGACGCCGACGGCCTGCGAGACGGTCGTGAGCCGGTCACCCCGGGCCCGGAGGTCCTGGATGAGGGTGGGCAGCGCGGCGACGGTCTGGGCGCGGTCGCCGCCGCCGTCGTGCATGAGGACCAGGGCGCCCTCACCGGCGGGCGGCGTGCCGGACGCGACGATCCGCGCGACACCGGGTGTGGCCCAGTCGCGGGTGTCGACCGTGCTGAGCACGATCGCGTAGCCCTGGGCCGTGGCCACGCGCAGCGACGGCCACTGGGCGGCGGTCACGGCGTCCGCGGTCGAGGAGTACGGCGGGCGGAGCAGATGGGTCTGGCGGCCGGTCGCGGCGGCCACGACGTTCTGGGTGAGCGACAGCTCGGTCTCGATGCGCGACGCCGACGCGGTGGCGAGATCGAGGTGGGTGAAGGTGTGGATGCCGATCTCGTGGCCCTCGGCGACGATCTGCCTGACCAGACCGGGGTACAGGGCGGCGTGGGCGCCCACGACGAAGAACGTCGCGTGCACGTGGTTCTCCCGCAGGATGCGCAGGATCTGGGGGGTCCACACCGGGTCCGGCCCGTCGTCGAACGTGAGGGCGACGAGCCCCGCGGCAGGTGCCTTGGTGGTGGTCGTCGACGGGTCGGCCGACGTCGCGAGGAAGACCGGTCCCGCCCCCGCGGGCAGCGCTGTCGTCGCGGCCGACCCGGGAGCCGTCCCGGCCGCACCGGTGCGGTGCTGCAGCAGACCTACGACGGTGAGCATGAGGACGAGCACCACCAGGCTGGCCGTCAGCGCGACCCAGTGGGTGCGTGCCGCGGCTCCGCGGCGGTTCGCCGGGGCCACGCTCAGCCCGGGGCCGGCGTCGGGCTGGGCCGGCCGCGCGGGGTGGACGTCGACTGGGGTGTCGGAGACGCGCGGTGGTCCGACCCCGGCGTGGTCGGCAGCGCGCGGGGGCTCGCGAGCGCTGCTGTCGGTGTCGGTGTCGGTGTCGGTGTCGCTGTCGGGGACGGGTGGGTGGGAGACGGTGTCGGCGTCGGTGTCGGACCGGCCGTGCGGACGAGGGCAGCGGTCGCCCGACCGCCGCCGGTCGAGGTGGGCCGGGCGCCGGCCGTCGGCTCGGCCGACGGCGCGGAGACGGACACGGCCTCGGCCGGCGTTCCGCCGGGGTGCGGGACCCCGAGACCGTCGAGCGCCTTGATGACGGGGGTGAGGACCGGGCTGCCGGACAGCGGTCCGGTGCCGGAGAGGCCCAGCGCCGCGGCCCCGACGAAGGCGGCGCAGATCAGCGACACCCCGACGCCGACCCGGCGCGTGCGCCGGCGCCGTCCGCCGGTCGGGTCGACGAAGACCGGCAGCTGCTCGCTGCCCGGGTCGCCGACGGTCGTGGGCGCCGAGTCGCGGGCGGGACCCGCCTCGGGCATGCCGTCCTGCACGGGTCTGGCCTCCGTACCGGGTCGGGTGCGGCCGGGCAGCCCCGGCCGAGGACGTTCGGCTCCACGGTAACCGCTGGGCGGAAGCGCTCCGCCGCCGCTGCGCTGCGGGTGTCCTGTGAGGAATGCCTCCGGCCTCCCGGGTAACGACCCGGTCCGCCCCATCGGTCACGTGATGTGTCCGAAGGGTGACCGAGCGTGACCACGGGTCGCGTCCCGCCGGCCTGTCCCGCCCGCCGAGACGGCGGGTCCTCGGCTAGCGCTGGGTCGAGTCGATGACGACCCCTGCCGAGGAGATCGCGGCGCTGCCGCACCGGACCCTGGTCGTCCACGGGTCCGACGACCAGATCATCCCGCTGGAGAACGCCCTGCAGCTGCTGCGCATCGTGCCGGGCG
>JAJXTD010000091.1 GCA_021784035.1 Actinomycetes bacterium
CGACGATGGCTACTCGTACCGAACCCATCGGGATTCCTCTCTCAAACACCGTGGGCGGACGGGTGGTTCCCGGCCCCGGACGTGGTGGTGGTCGCCGCGTGCCCCGACGGGGCGGCGGAGTTCTGGGTGGTGCCCTGCGGCTGCTCGCGCTCGCTGGCGATCAGCTCGTCGAGCCAGCGGACCTCGCGCTCGACGCTCTCGAGGCCGTGCTGCTGGAGCTCGAGGGTGTAGCCGTCGAGGCGCTCGCGGGTGCGGGCCAGCGACGAGCGGAGCGCGTCGAGGCGCTCCTCGAGCCGGGACCGGCGCCCCTCGAGGATGCGCAGGCGGACCGAGGCCTCGGTGCGGCCGAAGAACGCGAGGCGTACGCCGAAGCGCTCGTCCTCCCACGTGTCCGGCCCGGCGTCGGCGATGAGGCTCTGGAAGTGCTCCTTGCCCTCCGCGGTGAGCCGGTAGACGATCCGGCCGCGCCTGCCCGACAGCGGGGCGGTGGGCTGGGCCTCGCCGTCCTCGACGAGCAGGCCGCGCGCCTCGAGGTCCTTGAGGCAGGGGTAGAGCGAGCCGTAGGAGATCGCGTGGAAGGTGCCCAGCACGCCGGAGAGCCGCTTGCGCAGCTCGTACCCGTGCATGGGGTTCTCCTGGAGCAGCCCGAGGACGGCCAGCTCGAGCACTCCGCTGCGCTTGCCGGGGCGCGGTGACATGCTCGGGACCCTCCTTCCGGTGTGCTCGTCGGACCTGTCTGTGACCGCTCGATGTATCGAAGCGATATAGCGGGGACAGTAGGGCCTGGCTGCCCGGCTGGCAAGCCGCCGGGCCGTCCGGCGGCCGCGTCGCCCGACGTAGGCTCGCCCTCGTGGCCACCCCGCGACACTCCAGCCACCGGGCCACCCGCATCCGGGGGGCCCGACCGGCCGAGCCGTCGCACGTCCCGCTCCCGGCGGCCGAGGACGTCGCGGACCCGGCGCGCCCGCGGGCCGTCGTCGACCACGGCCTCACCCGGCGCGCCGTGCTCGAGCGGATCCGCCGCGGCGACGCGCTGGCCCGCGAGGACCACTGCGACGCCGACCCGTACCTGCTGCGCGCGGCGCGCAACCACGGCGAGGCCACCGAGCGGCCCTGCCCGATCTGCCGGGCGAACGAGCTGGTCCACGTCACCTACGTCTTCGGCGACGAGCTCGGCCCCTACTCGGGCCGGGTGAAGGCGTCCGCGGAGCTCCCGGTCATGGCCTACGAGCACGGTCAGTTCCGCGTCTACGTCGTCGAGGTGTGCGACTCCTGCGGGTGGAACCACCTCACGATGTCGTACGTGCTCGGCGACGGCGTGCCCCGTCGCCCGCTCAGGCGGCCGCCGGACGTGCTCGACTGAGGCGACCGTCACACCGGGTCCGGGGTTGTCGCGCGGTCCGGCGGGGCATGAGACGCGTGCCACACGGCGGCGATTGCGGCCGCGGGCCCGAAACTTGGGACCGTCGTCGTACGTCGCACCTGTGGACGGGCGCGTCACCACGCGCCCGTCCGGCGTCGCCGACGTCTCAACCACATACCAGAGGATGACCCCGTGAGGATCGACTACCCGCGCCGCGGACGGACCGGAGTGCGGCACTGGCTGCCCTCGTGGCGCCAGCTGCTGTCGCTCGTCGTCCTCGGGTTCGTGGCCGGGGTCGGCACGTTCGCCGTGCTCCTCGCGCGCACGACCGTCCCGGAGCCGAACGAGGTGGCGACGGCGCAGACCACGATCGTCTACTGGAACGACGGCAGGCACGAGCTGGGGCGGCTCGGCGACGCGAACCGGGTCAGCGTGCCGCTCGACCAGGTCCCGGTCACGCTGCAGCACGCCGTGCTCGCCGCGGAGGACCGCCAGTTCTACGACGAGGGCGGCTTCTCCCCCACGGGCATCGTCCGCGCGGTCTGGAACAACGCGACGGGCGGCAGCGTCCAGGGCGGCTCGACGATCACGCAGCAGTACGCGAAGAACGCCTTCCTGAGCCAGGAGCGCACGTTCTCCCGCAAGGTGCAGGAGCTGATCCTCGCGGTCAAGCTCGACACGAGCGTGTCCAAGGACACGATCCTCGGCGACTACCTCAACACGATCTACTTCGGCCGCGGCGCCTACGGCGTCTCCTCGGCGGCGACCCAGTACTTCGGCCGCTCCGTGGGCAAGCTCGACCTCGGCCAGGCGGCCGCGCTCGCCGCGATCATCCGATCACCCGGCGGCTACTCGCCGGACACGAACCTCGACCGGCTCAAGGGTCGCTGGAACTACGTGCTCGACGGCATGGTCCAGCAGGGCTGGATCACCCCGGCCGAGCGTGCCGCCGCCGTGTTCCCGAAGTTCGTCCCGCGCAAGCCGGCGAACAAGTTCGGCGGGACGAACGGCTACCTGCTCGACGCCGTCCGCCAGGCCCTGCTGCAGCACGGCTTCACCGAGGACGACATCAACCGGGGCGGCCTGCGGGTGACGTCGACCTTCGACCTGAACGCGCAGACCGCCGCCGTGCAGGCGGTCAAGGACCAGGGACCGACGACGGGCACGGACGGCCTGCGGATCGGCCTCGCGGCGGTGAAGCCGGGGACCGGCGAGGTCGTGGCGATGTACGGCGGCGCCGACTTCCTCACCAACCAGGTGAACAACGCCACCCAGGCGCTCGGCCAGGCCGGCTCGACGTTCAAGCCGTTCACCCTCGCCGCCGCGCTCGAGCAGGGCGTCAGCCTCGACTCCATGTGGAACGGCAACAACGGCGTGGTCGTCGAGGGCAAGCCGGTCGTCAACTACGCGAACGAGTCGCTCGGCCAGATCTCGCTCCTCACCGGCACCGAGCAGTCGATCAACTCCGTCTACGTCGCGCTGACCGCCCAGATCGGCCCGGCGAAGGTCGTCGACGCGGCCGTCCGCGCCGGCATCCCGGCCGACGCCGCCGGGCTCCAGCCCGTCGTGCTCAACGTGACGCTGGGCGTCGCGTCGCCGCACGTGATCGACCTCGCCGACGCCTACGCGACTTTCGCCAACCGCGGGCAGCAGGTCCCGCCCACGGTGCTGAAGGAGGTGCGCGGCGCCAACGGCGGTGTGCTGCTCGCCCTCGACCCCACGCCGAAGCAGGCCTTCACGCCCGAGGTCGCCGACACCGTCAACTACGCGCTGCAGAAGGTCGTCACCGACGGCACCGGCAAGGCGGCCCGCGCCCTCGGCCGTCCCGCCGCCGGCAAGACCGGTACGACGAACGACAACAAGTCCGCGCTCTTCGCCGGCTACACCCCGCAGCTGGCGGCGGCGGTGATGCTCGTCAAGGACGGCAAGAACGGGAACCCGGTGTCGATGTCGGGCGTCGGCGGCCTGCGGACCGTGACCGGCGGCTCGTTCCCGGCGCACATCTGGACGGCGTTCATGATGGGCGCGCTGAAGGGCCAGCCGGTCGAGCAGTTCGTCGCCCCGACGAACCTGCCGACCGCGACGCCGACGCCGTCGGTGAGCCCGACCGTGAGCGTCTCGCCCACCACCAGCCCCTCGGCGTCGACGAGCCCGTCCGCGTCGACGACCGCGAGCCCGCCGCCGAGCCCGACCGCCACAGCGCCGTCGCCCGCGCCGTCGTCGCCGAGCGCGCCGCCCCCGTCGCCGCCGCCGAGCCCGAGCGCCACCGCCACCAAGCCGGCCGCGTCCGCGTCGTCGTCGCCGTAGCCGATCGGGGAGGCGCTCCGCGGGAATCGCGGGCGGGTACGGCAGCATGGCGTCCGTGTCCGAGACCGATGCCGTCGTCCACCCGGCCGACACCGACCCCCTCGTCGCTGCCGCCGCGGAGCGGATCGGCGGCCCGTCCGGCGCCCACCGCGGCCGGTTCGTCGGCTTCTGGACGCCGCTGCGTTCGCTGGTCCTGCTCGCGACGCTCGCGTACTCGGTCGGCTACCTCAGCAAGCTGCCCTGCCACGAGGAGGCGTTCGGGGGCGACGCCCGCTACACGCGGCTGTGCTACTCCGACATCCCGTTCCTGTACCAGCTGCGCGGGTTCGCCGACGGCTGGCTGCCCTACGTGCAGACCGGCCCGGGCCAGGGTCCGCCGCTGGAGTACCCCGTGCTCACCGGGTTCTTCATGCAGGTCGGGTCCTGGCTCACCGGCCGCGACGGCAGCGCGCAGGACCGCGCGCTGACGTTCTACGACTGGAACGTCGTCCTGCTGCTCATCTGCTTCCTCGCGACCGTGGTGCTCACGGCGCTGACCGTCCGGCGTCGCCCCTGGGACGCCGCGCTCGTCGCGCTCGCGCCCGGCGCCATCCTCTGCGCGGTCATCAACTGGGACCTGTTCGCCGTCGCCCTCACGGCCGGCTCGATGCTCGCCTGGTCGCGCTCCCGCCTGGGCTGGAGCGGCGTCCTCCTCGGGCTCGCCGTGGCCGCGAAGTTCTACCCCGTGCTGCTGCTCGGGCCGCTGCTCCTGCTCTGCCTGCGCGCCGGACGCATGCGGGCCTTCTGGGTGACGACCGGGTGGGCCGTCGCGGCGTGGACGGTCGTGAACCTGCCCGTCTACCTCGTGAACCACGACGGGTGGCTGGAGTTCTACACGTTCTCGTCCTCGCGCGGCGGCGACTGGGGCTCGCCGTGGTACGTCCTGCAGGTCATCGGGCACCCGGTGCCGCCGGAGCGCCTCAACGTCGTCGCGATGGGTCTGCTCGTGCTGCTGTGCATCGGCGTAGCGGTGCTCATCCTGCGGTCGGCGCACCGCCCGCGCTACGCGCAGGTGGCCTTCCTGGTCGTCGCCGCGTTCTGCCTCACCAACAAGGTCTACTCGCCGCAGTACGTCCTGTGGCTCATCCCGCTCGCCGCCCTCGCGCGGCCGCGCTGGCGCGACTTCCTCATCTGGCAGACCGGCGAGATCCTCTACTTCGTCTCGATCTGGTACTTCCTGCAGCAGTACGGCACGAGCGACAAGGGACTGCCGGAGGGCTGGTACGTCGTCGCGATCGTCGTCCACCTCGTGGCGACGTCGTACCTCGCGGCGATGGTCGTCCGCGACATCGTGCGCCCCGGGCACGACCCGGTCCGCAGCGACGGCGTACCCGAGCACCGCGACGACCCGGGTGGCGGCGTCCTCGACGGCGCGCCGGACCGCCGGGTCCTCGGCCGGCGCCGGTCCGAGGACGTCGCCGCCGTCCTCGCCGGCCACACCGACTGACCGCCAGGTCCCTCCGTCCGTCCCGCGCCGTCCCCAGGCTCCGGCGCGCGGCACTGGTGCTGTGGCTGCTTCCCGGCCCGGGTAACGACCACACGACCAGTGACATGCGGGTCTGGAGATGTCAGTCCAGGCCGAGGACCCGATCCGGGTGCACCGTCGTCATGCGGACGTCGACGTCGACCTCGTCGCCTACGGCGGGCAGCGGCACGCCCTCGGGCACCCGGACCAGGCTCACCTGCATGTGCGGCGGCTCGGCGAACCAGCGCTGCCGACCGGCGACGTGGAACGGCGACAGCGCCCAGCCGACGGAGTCGAGGACACCGGTGCCGGCCGTGACGACGCGCTGGCGGACGGACGCGTTCGGCGACGGTGCCTCGAGCGCGACGCCGTGCGACGTGCCGCCGCCGATGACGAGGACGGCGCCGGCCCGCGAGGCCCGGCGCTGGCGGTAGCCGCTCGCCTGGCCGCGACCGACGTCGTGCACGGCGAGCACCGTGCCGCGCGTCTGCAGCGCGCCGCGGTCGCCGAGCCACAGCCGCGTGCCGATGCGGGCGAACAGGGCGATCTCCGGCAGGGCCCGGCGTACCGTCGCGAGCTCGCGGTCGTCGAGGTGGCTGACCCACAGCGCCGCGGCGGAGGTCATCGCGGCGGCCGCGTCGTCGGACGCGACGGCGCGGACCCGGTCGGAGAGGTCGGCCACGGCGGCCAGCCAGCCGAGGCCCCACGCGTGCACCTCGATGACCCGCCCGGTCGCGCCGGCGGGCGGCGCGGGGGAGACGGCCGAGTCGTGCCAGCGGGCGCCGGGGTCGGCACGGTGGTCGGTGTGCGGCTCGGCCAGGGGGAGGTGCAGGGCGAGGCCCTCGAGGCGGACCTGCCCCGCGGCGATCGCGTCGCGGGCCGCGTCGTCGCGGAGTACGCCGAGGAGCTCGTCGGCCGTGAGCCCGAAGCGCCCCATCGACGTCAGCGCCTCGACGACGACGCGCACCGGCCCGCCTGTCGTCGGGCTCCCGCCGGGACCGGACACCAGGGCGTCCCACGCGGCGGGCGAGGACACCGTGCGCAGGATGCGCGTCGCGTGCGGACCGCGCTCGAGCTCGGCCCACGCGGCTGCGGCGACGGCGTCGGCCGGCTCGAACGGCGCCATGACCAGGATGTCGCCGTCGTACGCCCCGGCCGCGGCGGCGGCCTCGAAGACCGTGCCGACCGCGAGCCGGGTGAGGCCGAGCCGGGTGGCCTCGCGGGCGAGCCGCTCGTTGCCGACGCCGTACCCGTTGCCCTTCGCGACCGGGACGAGGTCGCCGTCGGTGTGGTGGTGGGTGCCGGCGCTGATCGCGGCACGCACGGCGTCGCGCGTGGACTGCGTGTGCGCCCGCCACCGGTCCGCGTCGACGTGCAGCGTGAACGTCATGCGCTCAACCTAGGGCCGGACCCGAGTTACACGCCGAACCGACCGGTTGAGGCACCCGAACAGGTCGGTTCGAGGTGTAACTCGTGGGTCTGCCGGGGTTCCGCGGCGCGTGGCCGGCCCCGCCGGCGCTAGCGGCGGGAGAGGTAGGCGTCGACGGCGCGGGACAGCATCGGGCGCAGCCGCAGGTCCCACTCGCCGAGGTACTCCTGGGCGTGGCCGCCGGTCCCGAGCTTGAACTGGATCAGCCCGAACAGCGGGTCCTCGGGGTCGAGCGTGTCGCTGATCCCGCGCAGGTCGTACACGTCGCAGCCGGCGGCGAGCGAGTCGCGGATCATCGCCCACTGGATCGCGTTCGACGGGCGTACGTCGCGGCCGCTGTTCGACGAGGCGCCGTAGGAGTACCACGCGTGCCGGCCGACGCGGACGAGCGTGGTCGCCGCGAGGACCCGGCCCTCGTGCCGCGCGAGGTAGAGCGTGAGGCGCTGCGGGTCCTCGGCCTCCATCGCGCGCCACATGCGCTGGAAGTAGGCCAGGCCGCGGGGCTTGAACCGGTCGCGCTCCGCGGTCTCGACGTAGACCTCGTGGAACGCGGGGAGGTCGTCGTAGCCGCCGTGGACGACGTCGACGCCGGCCTTCTCGGCCTTCTTGATGTTGCGCCGCCACAGCTGGTTGAAGCCGGCGAGCAGCTCCTCCTCGGTGCGGCCGGTGAGCGGCACCTGGAACACGTAGCGCGGCTGGACGTCGCCGAACCCCGCACCGGTGTCGGGCTTCTGGCCCCAG
The DNA here is from genome assembly GCA_021784035.1 of Actinomycetes bacterium. Taxonomy (GTDB): domain Bacteria; phylum Actinomycetota; class Actinomycetes; order S36-B12; family CAIYMF01; genus Longivirga. Next base: position 7,345 of record JAJXTD010000091.1, read on the forward strand.
CCGAGCCCGCGCAGCCGCTCGGCGACCTCGAGCGCGTCGGGGAAGGACTCGTCGGGCTCGACGTCGCGCAGCCGTCGCGCCGCGCCGCCCGCGATCGCGGCCTTGAGGGTGTCGGCGTGCCAGCGGCGTACGACGGCGACCGGGCCCATCTTCACCGCGAACGCGCCCATCGCCCGCAGTGCGTCGCTCATCGGGACGAGCCAGTCGGCCAGGTCGCGGCCGGTGCGGGCGCCGGTCCAGTCGATGTCCGGGCCCTCGGGCAGGTAGGCCAGGTAGCGCTTCACCCGCGGCACCTGGCGCAGCAGCACGAGCCCGGTGCCGACGAGCTCGTCGCCGTCGAACCAGCCGAGCGAGGCGTGCGACCACTCGGCCTTGGCGCCGGCCCAGCTGGGCACCTGCAGGAACGAGATGCGCGACTCGTCGGCGAGCGCCCGGACGTAGGCGAGGTGCTCGTCGGCCGTGATCCGGCGGACGGTCAGGGCGGTAGCGGGGGGCACGAGGGACGAGCCTACGTCGACGGCGGGCACGTCCGGCCGGCTACAGGGTGACGTCGACCACGACGGGGGCGTGGTCGGACGGCGGCGGGGAGCCCTTCGGCCCCGGCTTGCGCGCCTCCCGGTCGACGTAGGAGTCGGTGACGGCTGCGGCGAAGGCCGGGGAGCCGTACACGAGGTCGATCCGCATGCCGGTGTTCTTGGGGAACGCGAGCTGTCGGTAGTCCCAGAAGGTGAAGGGCACGTCGTACTTCAGGGCGCGCGGCACGACCTCGACGAGGCCGGCGCCCTCGAGCGCGGTCAGGGCGGCGCGCTCGGCGGCCGTGACGTGCGTGGCGGTCGCGAACAGCGAGATGTCCCAGACGTCGGCGTCGGTGGGCGCGACGTTGAAGTCGCCGAGGATCACCAGCGGCTCGGGGCGCGCCAGCTCGGCGACGGCGGCGTCGCGGAGCGCCGCCAGCCACTCGAGCTTGTAGGCGTAGTGCGGGTCGTCGACCGCCCGGCCGTTGGGGACGTACAGCGACCAGACGCGCACGCCGCCGCAGGTGGCCCCGATCGCGCGCGGCTCGACCACGCCGTCCCACGCCGGCTGTCCCGGGAGGCCGTGCGTGACGTCGTCCAGCCCGACGCGGGACAGGATCGCGACGCCGTTCCAGCGGCCGTCGCCGCGCGCGGCCACGGCGTACCCCATCGCCTCGATCTCGGCGACCGGCACCTGCTCGGTCGGGACCTTGAGCTCCTGCAGGCACAGCACGTCCGGCTGCGCCGACGCGAGCCAGGCGAGCAGCCGCTCGGTGCGGCTCACGACGTTGTTGACGTTCCAGGTGGCGATGCGCACCTGTCGATCCTGTCACCCCGCGCGTCCGAACGGATTCTCACTGAAGGTGGCCCTGGTTGCTTCTAGCGCAACAAACGTCACCCTCATCGTGTCGTGGACAGGTCTCGGTCATGAGGGCGGAGTTTGACCACCTCTAGGCAACCAGGGCCACCTTCAGTGACATGACAGGGGTCGGTCAGGCCAGGACGGAGGCCATCCGGTCAACGGCCTCGGCGAGGGTCGCGCGGCTCGCGGCGATGTTCATCCGCACATGGCCCGCGCCGCCGACGCCGAACGTCGGGCCGGAGTTCAGCGCGATGCGGCCCCGCTCGAGGAAGACGGCCGCGGGGTCGTCGCCGAGGCCGAGGTCGGTGCAGTCGAGCCAGGCGAGGTACGTCGACGACGGTGCCCGGTAGCCGACGCCCGGGAGCCGCTCGGCGAGCAGCTCGCCGAGGAACGCGGCGTTCGACGCGATGGCGGCGTTGACCGCGTCGATCCACTCGTCCCCGTGCCGCCAGGCGGCCATGTGCGCGATCGCCCCGACGTGGCTGACGCCGTACCCCAGGGAGTGCGGCAGCCCCTCGACGACGCCGCGCGACCGGGGGCCGCCGACGATGACCCCGGCCTTGAGGCCGGCAAGGTTGAAGGCCTTGGACGCCGACGTCACGACGAGTCCGCGGTCGGTCACCGAGAGGTACGGCGTGAAGCGCTCCCCCTCGGGCACGAGCAGCGCGTGGATCTCGTCGACGACGACGTCGACGCCGTGCTCCTCGGCCAGCGCGGCGACGGTCCGCAGCTCGTCGGCCGTGTGGACGGTCCCGGTCGGGTTGTGCGGGCTGCACAGCAGCAGCACCCGGGCGTCCGCCATCGCCGAGCCGATCGCGTCGAGGTCGAGCCGCCCCGCGGGCGTGAGCGGCACGGGCACGACCCGGCGGCCCATGGCGGCGGTGAAGTCGAGCAGCGGCGGGTAGACGGGCGACGGCACGAGGACGACGTCGCCCGGCGCGCTGAGCGCGGCGACCGCGTGGTGGACGCCGGTGAGCACGTCGGCCACGGTCTGCGTGGCCGTCACGTCGAGCGCCCAGTCCCACCGCCGTTGCGCGACGTCGGCCAGGGCCTCGGCGTAGGACGTGTCCAGCGGCGGGTAGCCGACGTCGCCGCGGCGCAGCGCGTCCTGCAGCGCCGCGACGACCGCCGGGGCGGGCATGACGTCCATCTCCGCGACCCAGAGCGGCAGGACGTCGGGCGGGTACATCCGCCACTTGATCGAGGTCCGCAGGCGCAGCTCGTCGAGCGTGAGCGCCTCGAACGGCGCGGGGGAGTCGGCCACGCGCGCATCCTGGCACCCGGGGTGCCGGAGCCGCCGCCCACCCGTCCCCCGTCCCCGCCCCTGCCTCGACCCGTCCGCGTCCCCCGCGCCTCCGCCCGCTCGCCCCGCGTCCCCCGTGGGTTGGCTCACCGTTCCCCCTGCGCCCATGTCGCCCGCCCCGCATCCCCGCGCCCCGGCCGCCGGACGGGGGTTTGGGGCCGCCGCCCCTGACCGGTACCCTGGTCGGACGTGCCCGGCGGTCCCGGTGCCCCTCCTGGGGCTCCGCGTGCCGGGCGTCGTGACGCTTCAACCCTCCTGCCACGGAGAGACCGTGGCCGTTCTAGTCCAGAGGAGGTGGGTACACATGCGTCATTACGAGGTGATGGTGATCCTCGACCCGGATCTCGAGGAGCGGACCGTCGCTCCGAGCCTGGAGACGTTCCTCAACGTCGTGAAGTCCCAGGGTGGATCGGTCGACAAGGTCGACATCTGGGGCCGTCGTCGGCTCTCGTTCGAGATCAACAAGAAGGCCGAGGGCATCTACGCCGTCGTCGACATGACCTGCACCCCGGCAGCCGTCCAGGAGCTGGACCGTCAGCTCAACCTGAACGAGGCCGTGCTGCGCACCAAGGTCATGCGCCCGGACGCCCACTGAGCCTCCGGGCCCGGTAGTCCACAGTCCGCGCCCGCGCTCCTTCCCGGAGTCGGTGCGCACCCGTAAGGTCCGGCTGAAACGTCGAACCCACACCTTCCACTCGAGGCGGTACTCCATGGCCCAGGGCGACATCAACCTCACGATCGTCGGCAACCTCACCAACGATCCCGAGCTGCGGTTCACCCCGAGCGGCGCCGCGGTCGCGAGCTTCACGGTCGCGTCCAACTCCCGCTACCTGGACAAGACCACGAACGAGTGGAAGGACGGCGAGCCCGTCTTCATGCGCTGCAGCGTGTGGCGGCAGTACGCCGAGAACGTCGCCGAGTCGCTCACGCGGGGCACCCGCGTGATCGTCACCGGCCGGCTCAAGCAGCGCAGCTACGAGACCCGTGAGGGCGAGAAGCGCACGGTGCTCGAGATGGAGGTCGACGACGTCGGCCCCGCGCTGCGCACGGCCACGGCGAAGGTCACCAAGGTGGCCCGCGCCGGCGGCGGCGGCAGTGGTTTCGGCGACGGCGGCTTCGGCGGCAGCACCGGTGCTGGCACCGACGACCCGTGGGCCGCGCAGCCCGGTGGAGGGGCGCCCGCGGGCGGCCAGCCCGCCGGCGGCGGCGCGTGGGGCGGCGGCCAGTCCTACGACGAGCCCCCGTTCTAGGCCGGACCTTTTCGCACGACCCGGCCGCGTTCGCGGCCGGCCTCCGGCTCCACCCCATCCCGGCATGACGCCGGGCTCCCGACCTAAGGAGCACCACGATGGCCAAGCCTGCTCTTCGCAAGCCGAAGAAGAAGGTCTGCGTCTTCTGCAAGGAGAAGATCGCGCACGTCGACTACAAGGACACGTCGCTGCTGCGCAAGTACATCTCCGACCGCGGCAAGATCCGCGCCCGTCGCGTGAGCGGCAACTGCACCCAGCACCAGCGCGACGTCGCGATCGCGGTCAAGAACGCCCGCGAGATGGCCCTGCTGCCCTACACCTCGACCGCCCGCTGACGAAGGAGGCGACTACACC
>JAJXTD010000092.1 GCA_021784035.1 Actinomycetes bacterium
CAACAACGGCGCGCACTGCCGGACCTGCCACCAGCTCAAGACCGCCGGCTACGCCGACATCACCGACTCCAGACCCGACGGCTCCCACACCTGGCGCACCGCGTGGGGCCAGACCATCCACGTCCCGGCGCGCCCGGTCCTCGACGACCCCGACCCGCCACCCCCGCCGGCACCACCACCACTCGACCCGCCGCCGTTCTGATCTGACGCGACTCGGTGTTTGGCGCCTCGAGGCGCTGGTCGATCTCGGGGGCAACCGATTGCGAAGGATGCGGCGTGATCAGGTGGTGATCCGGGCTCGGGCGGAGTCCCTGGCTTCCGTCACGGTCAGCGGTCGACCCGCCCGCTGCAGGCCGATCACCGGCATGTTCTGGTAGATCGCCTCGTAGCTGCCTGCGGCGACCTTGAAGGTCTCGTGCCAGATGCCTGCTCCGCTGCGGTCGTCGGACGCGAGTCGATTCCACGCACGCCAGACCGGCGCGTGCCGGGCACCGGGATTGCGCGCATACCTCTCGAGCGCGTCGAACGAGCGCCAGTACTGGACGATGACGCCATGTCCGGGTTCGCCGTGGCGGGTGTAGCCGAGCAGCCCCTGGGACGGGTCGGCCTCGAGCTCGTCGAGCATGTCGGTCATGGCCATCAGGAGGCCACTGGCCTCGGCCGCGACAGCGGGATCGTGCACCATCGCGCCGATCAGGAACACGACGAAGTCACCCTCGAGCTCGGCCGTCCACCTGCCCTGCTGGGGAATCACGACGTCAAGAGTCCCAGCGGAGGCGGTCGCTGTCCGCGAAACCGCAGTTCCGTCCGACCGGGCCATCGCATCGACTGCCCAAGCCGTTCGAGGCCGGTGATCGCGATGGCGGTCGATGCGGCGAACCGGCGGCCTTCATGGGGAAACAAGGCCGGGCAGGTCGCACGGAGTCGCCGCGCTGAGACCACGGGTGCGCGTCAGCGTGAGATCGGACCGGCGGAGGTGACCACGGAGCCGGCGGTCCCGTGGGCCGGCACATCGAGGGCCGTCGGCGTCGCCGGGGCGCGGTTCGCGACGATCGCGCGCGTGGTCGACCCGATCGAGGTGCCGGACGCCAGGGCGAGCGAACCGGACTGTCCGTGCACGAGCACGAGCGCGTCGGAGCCGGCCGCCGGCATCGGGACGGCGGCGGACGCGACGAGCGGGACGCCCACGCCGGTGACGATCGCGGTGCCGTGACCGTGGCCGGACTCGGCGGCGTCGGAGCGTGCGACGGCCGGGCCGCCGCCGACCGGAGACGTGGTGGCCGACTGGTGCAGGCGGTAGCCGACCCCGACCGAGACCGCGACCACCGCCACGGTCCCGGCGGCGACGAGCGCCGCACTCCGTGCCGAGGGTCGTCGCGTCGCCGTCGCGGTGCCGGTGCTGCCGGGACGGGTGCGGGGGAGGGTGTCGGTCGCGCGGGCGTACGTGGTGCTGGTCATGGCGGGCTCCTCACGGATCGGGCGGTGCCGGCCACCGGTCGGCGGCTCGTGACGAACGCTGATGGAAGGCCCTGGCAGCCGGATGGCACGGCGGTGGTCGATCTCCCGGGTCCGCTGCAAGCGGCCCGCAACCTCGGAATCTGGGGACTTCTCCCCTCACGTGCGGGCGTCGGGGTTCCTACCGTCGACGCATGGAGATCTGGGTTCTCGGGACGCTCGAGGTCAGCCACGACGGTCGACCGGTCGACGTGCACGGCCCGCTGCCCCGCCGGCTGCTCGCCCTGCTCGCCCTGACGCCGGGCCGCGAGACGAGTGCCGACCGCCTGGTCGAGGGACTGTGGGGCGCCGAGGCGCCGGCCGCGGCGGCGGCGACGCTGCAGTCGCACGTCGCGCGGCTGCGCCGCGACCTGCCGGTGCCGGACGTCGTGCGCACCGGCCGGCACGGCTACGTCCTCGACGTCACCGAGGACGACGTCGACGCCCTCGTCCTCGAACGCGAGGTGGCCCGCGGCAGCGCGGCACTGCTCGAGGGCCGGGTCGAGGAGTCGAGCGCGGTGCTGAGCGAGGCGCTGCGGCTGTGGCGGGGGACGCCGTACGCCGAGTTCCCCGACTGCGCACCGCTCGAGGCGGAGGCGGAGCGGCTCGGATCGCTCCGCCTCGACGCCCTCGAGCGGCGCATCTCCGCCGACCTCGGTCGCCCGGGCGTCCCGCCACCGGTCGCCGAGCTCGAGGCGCTCGTGCGCTGGCACCCGCTACGGGAGTCCTTCTGGGCGCTGCTCATGTGCGCCCAGTACCGGGCCGGCCGGCAGGCCGACGCGCTGGCCTCCTACCGACGGGCCCGCGCCACGCTCGCGGCCGAGCTCGGGATCGACCCCGGGCCCGCGCTCCAGGAGCTCGAGCGGCTCGTCCTGGCCCAGGACCCGTCGTTGGAGCAGCCCGGGATGTCGGCGTTCCTGCCCGCGCCGTCGGTCAGCGATGCCTATCCTGACCGGGTGGCACTCGTCGAGAGGGCCCACCTCCTCGAGACCCTCACGGGTCTGCACGACGACGCGCTCGAGGGTCCGGGCCGGCTCGTCCTCGTGCACGGCGAGGCGGGCGTGGGGAAGTCCGCCCTGGTGCGCGAGTGGAGCACCGTGGCGGACCGGCGGGCCCGCGTCCTGTGGGGCGCCTGCGACCCGCTCTCCTCGCCGCGCCCGCTCGGGCCGCTCGTCGACGTCGCGCCGCAGCTCGACCCGCGGGTGGGCGAGCTGCTCCGCTCCGGGGAGCGCGACGGCGTGTTCGAGGCGACGCTCGCCGCGCTGGAGGCCGCCGGGCCGCTCGTCCTGGTCGTCGAGGACCTGCAGTGGGCCGACATGTCCACGCTCGACCTCATCCGGTTCCTCGCCCGCCGCCTCGAGGGCACGCGCACCCTCGTGCTCGCGACGTACCGCGACGACGACCTCCGGCCGTCGGACCCGTTGCGCGTCATGCTCGGCGACATCACCTCGCAACCGGTCGTACGCCGCCTCGAGGTGCCGCCGCTGTCGGCCGAGGCCGTCGCGGAGCTCGCGGCCGGGTCGGGGGTCGACGCCGAGGCGCTGTTCCGCGAGACCGGCGGCAACGCTTTCTTCGTGACCGAGGTCGTGGCGTCGGGTGGGCGGCAGCTGCCGCCCACGGTGCAGGACGCCGTGCTGTCCCGCGTCCACCGGCTCTCGCCGCAGGCGCGGCTCGCGCTCGAGTCCGCCGCGGTCATCGGTTCGCGCGTGGAGCCGGCCCTCGTCCACTCGATGCCCGACGTCAGCGCCGACGCGGTCGACGAGTGCGTCACGGGCGGCATGCTGCGCTACGACGCGCCGACGTACGTCTTCCGGCACGAGCTCGTGCGCCAGTCCGTGCTCTCGGGCATCACGCCCGGGCGTCTCGGCGCGCTGCACTGGCAGGCACTCGACAGGTTGCGCGCGATGCCCATGTCACCCCAGCCGTACGCGCGCCTCGCGGAGCATGCCGAGATGGCCGGCGACGGACCGGCGATTCTCGAGTTCGCCATGGCCGCAGGCGATTCCGCCGCACGGCTCGGTTCGCACCGTGAGGCGGCCTTCCAGTACGGCCGGGCGATGCCCTACGCCGCGCTGCTCGCCGTCGACGACCGCATCGCCCTGCTGGGCAGGCGTGCTGAGCAGTGCGCGATCGCGGACCAGCACGAGAGCGCCATCGAGGCGTGGAACGAGCAGATCGAGCTGCTCCGCGGTCGCGGTCGGGACCGCGAGATCGTCGACGCCCTCATGGGGCTCGACGAGTCGTACTACACGATCGGCGACAACACCCACGGCACCGAGTTCGTCGACGAGGCGTTTGCTCTCCTCGACGGCACCGGACCCAGCCGGCAGCTCGCGCTCACCCTGGCACGCCGCGGCTCGAAGTACGTGCGGGACTCGGAGTGCGCGGCTGCGATCCCGTGGCTCGAGCGGGCTCGCGAGATGGCGATCACCGTCGGCGACGCCGAGGTGCTGGCCCGGGCGACCGCGAACCTCGGCGTCGCGCACGGCTTGCTCGGGGATCTCACGACCGGGCGGCGCGAGGCGGAGACCGGGCTCGGGATCGCGATCGACCACGACCTGCACGACATGGCCGGGCGGATCCACCAGACCGTCGCGAACCTCAGCTGGCTGGACTTCGACCTCGCGGAGGGCCACGCGCTCATGGAAGAGGCGGAGCGATACACCGCCGAGCACGACCTGCACGGGCACCTCATGTGCGTGCTCGCCACCGAGATCACCTGGAAGCTCGAGCTGGGACGCTGGGACGAGGCGCTCGAGCAGGCGCACGATCTGCTCTACGTGCGCAACACCGGCCGCGCCAGCCGGATCGAGCCGCTGTCGGCCATCGGTCTGATCGGCGCACGACGCGGGGACCGCGACGACGTGTGGGCGTGCCTCGATGAGGCGCGCGACTACATCGCCAAGACCCGGACGCTCGCCTACCAGGGCTTCATCGCCGTCGCCCGCGGGGAGGTGCACCTGCTCGAGAACGACGTCGAGGCGGTGCGGACCGAGGTGCTGCCGTGGTACGAGCAGGCGGTCCGCCTCCGGGACGCCGAGCTGCTGCCCGACCTCACGATGCTCGTCTGGCGCGCCGGACTCGTCGACGAGGCGCCGGAGGGCCTGCGCGATCCGGAGCTGCTGTCGATGACCGGCCGGCACCGTGAGGCCGCGGCGCTGTGGTCGTCGTACGGCGCCCCCTACAAGGCCGCCTGGGCGCTGCTCGACAGCGACGACGAGGTGGACCTGCGCGAGGCCCGGGCCCGGTTCGAGCAGCTCGGTGCCCGCGTCCTCGTCGAGCGGACCGATGAGAAGCTGCGCTCCATCGGCGCGAAGGTGCCCCGGGGCGCGCGGGCGAGTACCCGGACCAACGTCGGCGGGCTCACCGACCGCGAGGTCGAGGTGCTCGACCTGCTCGACGAGGGGCTGCGCAACGCCGAGATCGCCGCCCGGCTGCACCTGTCGGAGAAGACCGTCGGGCACCACGTCTCGGCGATCCTGGCCAAGCTCGGCGTCTCCTCGCGGCTCGAGGCCGTGCGCCGCGCGCGCGACCTGGCCGCGACCGGCTGAACGGTCCGGCTCCGGCGTACCTCCACTGCTGCGGTGGCGGGACGACCGGGTCAGCCGCCGAGCTGCTCGACCAGGAAGCCCAGGATGCGGTCGTCCGCACCCGGCAGGTCCTCGTGCTCGAAGTCCGGGTAGAGCACCATCTCCTTGGACGACCGGATCTTGTTGTACGCCGCGAACTGCGTCGACGGCGGGCAGATCTGGTCCATCAGCCCGGTGAGCATGAGGACCGTGGCCTCGATGCGCGGCGCGAGGTGCTGGACGTCGATGTAGCCGAGGGTGCGCCACATCCCGTCGATGTCGGCGTGGGTCGGGTCGAAGCGGCGGAGCCACGAGCGCAGCTCGGAGTAGGCGTCGGTGGCCAGGTCCATGTCCCACACGCGCTGGAAGTCCGACAGGAACGGGAACACGGGGGCGGCGGCCCGCACGCGCGGCTCGAGGGCCGCGCACGCGAGGGTGAGCGCGCCGCCCTGCGACGCCCCGGTGACGCCGACGCGCGTCGCGTCGACCTCGGGGAGGTCCATCACGATGCGGGTGAGCTGGACGGTGTCGAGGTAGACGTGCCGGAACGCGAGGTTGCGGGGGTCGTCGCCGAGCCCACGGACGATGTGCCCCTCGAGCGTGTTGCCGAGCGCGCCGCCGACGTCCTGCGAGCGACCGCCCTGGCCGCGCACGTCGAGCGCAGCAACGGTGAAGCCTTGCGCCACATAGGGAAGCAGGGCGAACCAGTCGGGGCTCCGGCCTGAGTACCCGTGGAAGACGACGACCGCCGGGTGCGGCCCGGCGACGCCGCGGGGTCGCAGCAGCTTCGCGTACACCCGCGCGCCGCGCACCCCGGTGAACCACAGGTCCGAGCACTCGGCGTACGGCGCGACGTGGTCCACCGGGTCGAGCACGACGTCGGCACGGGGGATCGCGGCAGCGAGCTCGGCCAGCGCGTCCGCCCAGTACGCGTCGTGGTCGTCGGGCCGCGGGTTCCGTCCGGCGTACGCGCGCAGCTCGTCGAGCGGAAGGTCGAACGCGGGCACGGTTCCTCCTCGCGACGGGATCCCCTGCGGGTGGGCGGGGCCGGAGGCAGAGGCTACCCGGCGTCCGGCCCGACGAGCGCGTACCGCATCCGGTCGGAGAGCCAGGTGCGGAACAGTCGCTCGCTCCAGCCGCACTCGGTGACGAGCGTCCGGTAGTGGCCCGAGTCGTTGAGCAGCCACAGCAGGTCGGTCGCGCGCCGGTGCGTGACCCCGGAGCGGAACGGGCCGAGCTCCCGGACCCGGGCCGCGATGGTGCGGGCCCCGTGCCGGCGGTTGTCCTGGAGCTCCGCCCAGATCACGGCGTTCTCCGGGCTCTCGTCGGCGGCGCGCCGGACGAGCTCGATGACCTCGGCGGACTGCCGGCCGATCCGCGTGCACGCGTACGCGTACGCGTCCAGGCAGGCGGCCTGCGTGGTGGCGGCGAACACCGGCCGGAACCAGGGCCGCTCCGCCACCGGCACCGGCTCGTCGTCGCCGGCCATGGCCATGTCGACCACCGCGCGCAGCAGCGCCGCCTTCGAGCCGAACACGGTCAGGACGGTGGGCCTGGCCACTCCGGCGGCCGAGGCGATGTCCGACACCGAGCACCGGGCGAACCCGCGCTCGAGGAACAGCTCGTGCGCGGCGACCAGGATCTGGTGGCGGGTCCGCGCCGCTCCCTCCTGGCGGACCGGGGAGTGGTAGCTGCGGCCCGCTCTGTCAGCAGGATGACTCTTGACATCGCCCATGGCCGCAGCATACTGGCGTCTATTCATCAGACCGTTGGCTGGTGAATTCATCGCGCCGCGGGCACCGACGTGAGGCCGTCGCCCGCGCGGGCACCTGCCGGAGATCCTGGGCACCGGTCACGAAGAGGTGGGGACCGACGCACCTCAGCGTCGGCGGACTCGACGAGGAGAACACCGCATGCGCCGCAGGACGACATGGATCAGCACACTCTCCGTCGCGGCGATCGCCGCGGCCACCCTGGTCGCCGCGCCCGCGGCGTCCGGTAACGGGCTACCGAGGTACCTCGACGTCGTGGCGAGCGGTCTGCACGGGCCGACGCACATCGCGTTCGGCCCGGGCAACACGCTGTACGCCGCGAACATCGGTGACGCGGGCGGTCCCGGTGGCATCACGCGTTCCGACCTGAAGAAGCGCACGACGACCCTGCTGGTGGGCGACCTCGGGTTCAGCCCGGGCGTCGACGTGCAGGGCAACGGCAACGTGCTCATCACCTCGTCGCTGGGCGACCCGGAGACGGGTGTCTCGGCCGCTCGCCTGATGAAGGTCAACGCCGCCGGCCGGACCTGGGTCCAGGCGGACACGCTCGCGTGGGAGCTCAAGCACAACCCGGACGGGCAGAACCAGTCGGTCGACTCCACGACGAACCCGTACTCCGTGCTCGCCCTTCCCGGTCGCACGATCGTGGCCGACGCAGGAGCGAACGACCTGCTCGAGGTCCGGGCGAACGGGGCGGTGCGCACGCTGACGGTCTTCCCGGTGATCCACGACGGTCCGGTCTGCTCCGCGAAGCCGGAGAACGACCCGGGCACGTTCGGGTGCGACCCGGTGCCGACCGACGTCGAGCTGGGCCCGGACGGCTTCCTCTACGTGTCCGGGCTGTCGGCCGAGGCCGAGGGCCAGGGCCGGATCTACAAGGTGGACGCGACGACGGGCGACATCGTCCGCACCTGGACGGGCTTCCCGCCGCTCACCGGCATCGCCGTCGCGCCGGACGGCACGATCTACGCCGCCACGCTGTTCTTCGACAGCTCCGTGATCCGCATCCAGGGGGACACCGTCACGGAGGCGTTCGTGCCCGTCCCGTCCGACGTCGAGTGGGGTCACGGGATGCTGCTCGCCGCCTCGTTCGCGGGTGTCGTGTACTCGGTCGGCGCCGACGGGTTCCACTGAGGGACCTGGTCGGTGCGGCCCGTCGGGGGGGGACGGGCCGCACCGGCCGGCACGTCCGCCCCCGCTCCCGGTGATGGGGAGCGGGGGCGCCGGTGCGACCGGCCCCGGGGCGTGGGAGCGGCACACCGCTCAGCCGCGCGGCGGCCGGCGCATCCACCACGTCGTGGCCAGGCCGTCGGCGTCGACCTGCACGCGCTCGGTGAAGCCGCGCCTCTCGTAGAACTCCGTGTTCCCCGGCACCGACGTCTCCAGCCAGCAGTCGAGGCCGGCGGCGTCCGCCACGGCGAGCACCGGCTGCAGGACCGCGGTGGCGAGCCCCGTGCCCTGGGCAGACGGGTGCGTGGCCAGGACGCCGAGGTACCAGTACGGCCCCTGCGGCGCGCGCTAGTCGCCGCACCCGGCCCGCCCACCGCCCCGTCCGCGAGTTACACGTCCAAGCGACCGGTTCGGGTGGGCGAACAGGTGGGTTGGAGGTGTAACTCGCCGTCCCGGCCGGGTGATCAGCTGCCGGAGAGCACCGAGTCGAGGTGGTGGCGGATCTGCAGCGCCACGGCGGCGCCCTCGCCGACCGCCGAGGCGAGCTGCTTGGTCGACCCGGCGCGGACGTCGCCCGCGGCGAACACGCCGCGCACCGACGTCTCCATCGTCCGGTCCGTGACGACGAACCCCGCCGCGTCGAGCTCGACGAGCCCGTCGAGCCACGCGGTGTTCGGGTCCAGCCCGACGAAGACGAACGCGGCCGACGCCGGGTGGTCGCTCTCCACGCCGTCCGCGCCCCGCAGGCCGACGGACGCGAGCTTGCCGTCGTCGCCCTTCACGAACCCCGTGACCGTGGTGTCGGTGAGCACCGACATGCGGGGGTGGTCGGCGACCTTGTCCTGCAGCAGGCGCGAGGCGCGCGGGCTCCCGGACCGCTCGACGATCGTCACGTGCTGGGCGAACTGCGTGAGGAACAGGCCCTCCTCGAAGCCGGAGTTGCCGCCGCCGATCACCACCACCTCGGCCGCGTCGCGGTAGAACGGGCCGTCGCAGGTGGCGCAGAAGTGCACGCCGGCACCGATGAGATCCGCCTCGCCCGGCGCCTCCGTCCGCCGGTAGGTCGAGCCGGTCGCCACGAGCACGGCGCCGGCCATGAGGACCTGGCCGGTCGACGTCGTGACCCGCGCCGTGCCGCCCGCGCTCTCGATGCCGGTGACGCCGACCGCCGGCAGCAGCTCCACGCCGTACCTCGCCGCCTGCCGCGCGAACCGGTCGGCGAGGTCGGCGCCGCCGATGCCGTCGGGGAACCCGGGGTAGTTGTCCAGCCGCTCGGTGACGCCGGCCTGCCCGCCGAGCGCCGACCGGTCGAGCACCAGCGTCCGGAGGTTCTCGCGCGCCGCGTAGATCGCGGTCGTGAGCCCGGTGGGACCGCCGCCGACGATGACCACGTCGTACGACGTCATGCCCGCATCGCGGCGCAGCCCGAGCTTCTCCGCGAGCTCCTCGTTGGACGGCTCGGCCAGGTGGCTGCCGTCGGGGAAGACGATCGTCGGGATGATCCGCTTGCCGTCGTTGTAGCGCTCGACGGTCGCGTCCTCCTCGGGGTGCGCCTCCAGGTCGACGTAGTGGAACGGGACCCGCTGCTCACCGAGGAACGCCTTGCTGCGCCGGCAGTCCGGGCACCAGCTCGCGCCGTACAGGACGAGCATGTCGGCGGGCACCGGCAGGTCCCGGTCGGTCGAGGTCGTCTCGGGCATGCGGGCTCCTCGTGGTGTCGCGCCCGGTGAAGCCCGCGGCGCTGCTGCGTGAGTCAACTGTGCGCCCGCCCGGCGGGCCCCGGGGGACGATCAGGGAAGTCCTGCGCCGCGTGAGGTGGGGCACGCCCACGTGTCAGCCACGGCGCGATCCGGGCACGGGGTGTCAGGCGACGACGGTCGTGTAGGACGAGCCGTCGTCGCGCCGCCGGATCTCGAGCCGCTCGGCGATCTGCTCCTTGAGGTCGGGGACGTGGCTCACGATCCCGACGACCCGGCCGCCGTTGCGCAGCTCGTCGATGACCGACATCACCTGGTCGAGGGTCTCGGCGTCGAGCGTGCCGAACCCCTCGTCGATGAACAGCGTGTCGAGCTCGACGCCGCCGGCCTCGGCGCGCACGACGTCGGCGAGCCCGAGGGCCAGCGCGAGCGAGGTGTAGAAGGTCTCGCCGCCGGACAGCGACTTCGGGCTGCGCGACTCGCCGGTGTGCCGGTCGACGACGCGCAGCGACAGTCCGGTGCGCCGCTCGCCCCGCTCCGCCTCGTCGACCCGCTCGAGCTCGTAGCGGCCCGAGGACATCGTCCCGAGCCGAAGGTTCGCGGCCTCGACCACCTGCTCGAACCAGCGGCGCAGGACGTAGGTGGTGAGCGACATCCGCAGCGCGCTGGTCGTGCCCTTGGCCAGGCCGGCCAGCCGGACGACCGCCGCGGTGTCCGCGACGATCCGGGCGTGCGCCCGCTCGGCGGCGGCGAGGTCGGCGCGGCGCCGCGCGAAGTCCTCGATCCTCCGGTGCGCCCCGTGCTCGGCGGTCAGCGCGACGTCCTGCGCGTCGTCGGCTGCCGCCTTCGCGGCCACGGCGGCATCGAGGCGGGCGGCGGCCTCGCTCGCGTCCGCGGGGTCGAGGCCGGCGAAGCGGGCGTCGTCGAGCGCCCCGGCGAGGGCGGCGGCCCGGGTGGCCCATACCGACACGGTGGCCTCGAGCTCGGCGACCCGCTCGGGCGGACGGCGGGCCGCCCGGGCCGCCGAGGCGTCGGCGAATCCGTGGACACGGGCCTCGGCCTCGCCCCGCTCGAGCAGCGCGTCGCGCGCCACGACCGCCGCACGCAGGGACGCCAGCGCCTCCGCCGCGGCGCGGTGCCGGGACGCGGACGCCACGAGCGCGGACTGGCGTTCGGCGACGGTCGGGTGGGTGCCCCGGGCCAGGGCCACCGCCGTCTCCTCGGCCGCGAGGACGCTCGTCCGCGACTCCAGCCCGTGCCGGGCTGCCGCCTCGGCCTCCGCCGCGAGCCGCCTGTCCTCGGCCACGAGCCGCTGCCGCTCGAGCAGGTCCGCGTGCGCCGCTGCGAGGCGCGGCAGGGCGTCCTGGGCCGCGCGGGCGTCCTCGACCGCCCGTAGGGCCGCCGCGTGCGCGTCGCGCAGACCGTCGGGCCCCGTGTCGCCGGCGCGGCCGCCGAGCTCGGCCCGTCGGCGGTCGAGGACGTCGCGGGCGGCGGTGAGCCGCACGACGTCGGCCTCCGCGGCGTCGGCGCGCGACCTGGCCGCCTCGACGGCGGCGGCGTCCACCGCGTCGACACCGGGCTCGGCGGGGCTCGGGTGGGTCGCGCTCCCGCACACCGGGCACGGGGCGCCGGGAACCAGCCGGCCGGCGAGGGTCGAGGCGATGCCGTCGAGATGACGCTGCCAGAGCCCGAGGTGGTCCGTGACCAGGCGACGGTGCTCGTCCGCGGCCGCGTCGAGCGCGACCTGGGCCGCCGCGAGCTCGGGCCCGACGGCCGCGAGCTCGGTCGCCGCGTCGAGCCGGTCCCGGGCCACCCGCTCGGCGGCCGACGCGGCGGCCAGGCCGCGGGCCAGCGCGTCCACCTCG
>JAJXTD010000093.1 GCA_021784035.1 Actinomycetes bacterium
CGGACGCTCAACGACGCGTTCATCATCCTCGACGAGGCGCAGAACACCTCGCCCGAGCAGATGAAGATGTTCCTCACCCGCCTCGGCTTCGGCTCCACGATGGTCGTGACCGGCGACACCACGCAGGTGGACCTGCCGGCCGGCACGGCCAGCGGCCTCAAGGTGGTCGAGGGCATCCTCGAGGACCTCGACGACGTCGAGTTCTGCCGCCTGCAGAGCCAGGACGTCGTGCGGCACAAGCTCGTGGGCCAGATCGTCGACGCCTACGCGAAGTTCGACGCCGAGACCGCGTCAGCGTCACAGCTCCCCGGCCGCGGCCCGCGCCGCAACCGACGGTGAGGGGCCGGCCGTGACGATCGAGGTCGTGAACGAGAGTGACGTCGAGGTCGACGTCGACGCCCTCGGCGCGCAGGCGAGGTTCGTCCTCGACCGGCTGAGAATCCATCCGCAGGCCGAGCTCTCGGTCGTCCTCGTCGACGAGGCGGCGATGACCGACCTGCACGTCCGCTGGATGGACGAGCCCGGTCCGACCGACGTGCTGTCCTTCCCCATGGACGAGCTGCGCCAGCCGCAGGACGACGAGGAGCCCGAGCCGGGCATGCTCGGCGACGTCGTCATCTGCCCGCAGGTCGCCGACCGGCAGGCGGCCGGGGCCGGCCACTCGCGCGACGACGAGCTCGCGCTGCTGCTGACCCACGGGATCCTGCACCTGCTCGGCTACGACCACGCGGAGCCGGACGAGTACGCCGAGATGTTCGGCCTGCAGGCCCGGCTGCTCGCGGAGTGGGTCGCGCACGCCGGGCGGCCGCGTTGACCGCCGACGTCTCGTCGCTCGTGGTGGCCGCGGTGCTCGTGGTCGTGGCCGCGGTCCTCGTCGCCGGGGAGACGGCGATCGCCCGCGTCTCGCGCGCCCGGATCGACGAGCTGCAGCGCGAGGGCGTCCGACGTGCCGGGGCGCTCCGTCCGCTGCTCGAGGACCGGGCCCGCTACGTCAACGTGCTGCTGTTCCTGCACATGCTGCTGTTCGTCGCGGCCACGGTGCTGGTCACGCGCGCGTTCCTGGACAACCTCGCCGGACCGACCTGGTGGCCGATGCTCGCGGCCGTGCTGGTGATGATCGTGGTCGGCTACGTCGCCCTCGGCGTGGCCCCGCGCACCCTCGGCGTACAGCACGCGGACCGCATCGCGATCCGCATGGCGACGCCGGCGCGGGCCGCCGCCGCGGTGTTCGGCCCGCTCGCCCAGCTGCTCATCCTCGCCGGTAACGCGCTCACCCCCGGCAAGGGCTACCGCCAAGGACCGTTCGCCACGCAGGCCGAGCTGCGCGAGCTCGTGGACATGGCCGAGGCCGACGACCTCATCGAGGACGACGAGCGGCAGATGATCCACTCGGTCTTCGAGCTCGGCGACACGATCGCCCGCGAGCTCATGGTGCCGCGCACCGAGATGGTGTTCGTCGAGCAGACCAAGACGCTGCGCCAGGCGCTGTCGCTGGCCCTGCGCAGCGGCTTCTCGCGCATCCCGGTCATCGGCGAGAACATCGACGACGTCGTCGGTGTCGTCTACCTCAAGGACCTCGTACGCCGCACGTTCGAGCACCACGACGCCGAGCAGAGCGAGCGCGTCGCGAGCCTGATGCGTCCGGTCTTCCTGGTCCCGGACAGCAAGAGCGCCGACGAGCTGCTGCGCGACATGCAGTCGGCGCGCGTGCACCTCGCCGTGGTCGTCGACGAGTACGGCGGCACCGCGGGCCTCGTGACGATCGAGGACGTCGTCGAGGAGATCGTCGGGGAGATCACCGACGAGTACGACACCGAGGTGCCGGAGGTCGACACGCTGGCCCACGGCGCGTACCGCGTCCACGCACGCATGCACGTGGAGGACTTCGCCGATCTGGTCGGCATCTCCCTCGACGCCGAGGAGGAGGGCGTGGACACGATCGGCGGCCTGCTCGCGAAGCGCCTCGGCCGCGTCCCGATCCCGGGTGCCCGCATCACCGTGCAGGGCTGGGACCTCACGGCGGAGTCGGCGGCCGGGCGCCGCAACCGCATCGGTACCGTGCTGGCCGAGCCGGTCACCCCGGTCGAGGAGGCCGCGGAGGAGGGCAACCATGACTGATCCCGACACCGCGCTCTCCGCCGAGGACGCGAAGCTCGTCACCCTCGCGCGCGGCGCCCGTGGTCGCGTCGGGGCGGCCGAGGGCGCGGCCGTCCGCGACGAGACGGGCCGGACCTACTCCGGCGCCACGGTCGCGCTGCCGTCGCTCGCCGTCTCCGCGCTGCGGCTCGCGGTCGCGCAGGCGGCGGCCTCCGGCGCGCGCGGCCTCGAGGCCGCCGTCGTCGTACGCCGGTCCGCCGACCTCGACGCCGCCGACCTCGACGCGGTGCGCGACCTCGGCGGCGACGGCGTGGTGGTCCTCGTCGCCGGCCCGGACGGCACCGTGCTCGCGGGCCTGCGGACCTGACGTGCCCGGTTCCCTCCACGCGGCCGAGCCCGGCCGCGGGCGCGCCGTGCTCGCGGTCCTCGCGGCGGCGACCCTGTTCGGCACGACCGGCACGGCGCAGGCCCTCGGCCCGTCGGGGACGACCCCGCTCGGCGTGGGCGCGGTGCGCATCGCGGTCGGCGGCGCCGGGCTCCTCGCCGCCCTCCCGCTCCTCGGCGGCCACCGCCGTGACGCGCTCGCGCTGTGGCGCACCCGCTGGGGCGTGCTCGCGGGCCTGACGACGGCGCTGTACCAGGTGTGCTTCTTCGCCGGGGTCTCGCGCGCCGGCGTGGCGCTCGGCACGCTCGTGACGATCGGCAGCGGGCCGGTGTTCACCGGGCTCCTGTCCTGGCTGCTCCTGCGCGACCGCCCGCGCACCTCGTGGGTCGTGGCGACCTCGGTGTGCGTCGTCGGGCTCACGCTGCTCGTCGGCAGCGGCGCCGCGAGCCCGGACGTCGACCCGGTGGGGCTGCTGCTCGCGCTCGCGTCCGGCCTCGGCTACGCCGTCTACACCGTCGCGGCCAAGCGGCTGATGAACGACGGCCACCGCAGCGACGAGGTGATGGCGGGGGCCTTCGGCCTCGGCGGCCTGCTGCTCCTGCCCGTCCTGCTCACCCAGCCGCTCGCCTGGCTCGCGACGCCGAGCGGCCTGGCGCTGGCCCTCTGGCTGGGCCTGGCGACCACGACGCTCGCCTACGTGCTGTTCGGGCGCGGCCTGCGGCGCCTGTCCGCGGGTCCCGTCACCACGCTCGTGCTGGCCGAGCCGGTGGTCGCCACGATCCTCGGCGTCGTCGTGCTCGGGGAGCAGCTGGCGCCGCTCGGCTGGGTCGGTGCCGCCCTCGTGCTGGCCGGGCTCGCCCTCCAGGGCGTCGTCTCCGCCCGCCCCGGTGCCGGGCGTGGCGCCGGTCGGGTGCGGCCGGCCGGGCCCTCGGCACCGGACCTCGACGAGGTCGACGGCGTCGGCGGCGGTCCCGCTGGGGGAGGATGGGTGGTGTGACCGCCCACCGCTCCGGCTTCGCCTGCTTCGTCGGTCGCCCCAACGCCGGCAAGTCCACGCTCACCAACGCCCTCGTGGGGGAGAAGGTGGCGATCACGTCGAGCAAGCCGCAGACGACGCGGCACACCGTGCGCGGCATCGTCCACCGTGAGGACGCGCAGCTCGTCCTCGTCGACACGCCCGGGTTGCACAAGCCGCGGACGCTGCTCGGCGAGCGGCTCAACGCCCTCGTCCGGGAGACGTGGGGCGAGGTCGACGCCATCGGCTTCTGCCTGCCGGCCGACGAGCCCGTCGGGACGGGCGACCGGTTCATCGCGACGGAGCTCGCGGCGGCGCACCGCACCCCCAAGGTCGCGATCGTCACCAAGACCGACCTCGTCGACCACCAGACCGTGGGCAAGCGGCTCGTCGAGGTGATGCGCCTCGGCGAGGCGGTGGGGATCGAGTGGGCCGAGGTCGTGCCGGTGTCCGCCGTGGCGGGGGACCAGGTGCGCCTGCTCGAGGACCTGCTCGTCGGACTCCTGCCCGAGGGGCCGACGCTCTACCCGGACGGCGAGCTCACCGACGAGCCGGAGCTGGTCATGTGCGCCGAGCTCATCCGTGAGGCCGCGCTCGAGGGGGTCCGCGACGAGCTGCCGCACTCCATCGCCGTCGTGGTCGACGAGATGATCCCGCGCGAGGGGCGCAGCCCGGACAACCCGTTGCTCGACGTGCACGCCTCGCTCTACGTCGAGCGCGACAGCCAGAAGGCGATCATCATCGGGCACAAGGGATCTCGGCTGCGCGACGTCGGGATCAAGTCGCGCGCGCACATCGAGGCCCTGCTCGGCACCCGGGTGCACCTCGACCTGCGGGTCAAGGTCGCCAAGGACTGGCAGCAGGACCCGCGCCAGCTGCGCAAGCTCGGCTTCTGACCTCGGGTCAGCCCGAGGGCTCGGCGGCCCCGCAGCTGCCGACGCGGGTGAACCCGACGTGCTCGTAGACGCGTGCGACCGCGTCGTCGCTGGCCGAGAGCAGCGCCAGCGTGCAACCGCGACGTCGCGCGTCGTCGAGCAGCAGCTCCACGACGGCGGCGGCCGCACCGCGCCGGCGGTGGGACGGGAGGGTGGCGACGCCGACCACCTCGGTGGTCGCACCGATCGGCTGGTGCCACCCGGTCGCGACCACGCCGTCGACCGGGTCGTCGAGCACCGCGACCACGGACCGCCCGGTGCGCATGCGCGTCGTCACGTGGTCGAGGAGCGCGGCCCCCACGACCGCGGCGTCGCGCTCGACACGGCCCTGCGCTCCGCTCCCGGTCCCGGCAGCGGCGAAGCCGACCTCGGAGACCGCGAGCGCCGCGGGCAGGTCGGGCGACCTCGGCTCGAGGAGCCGTGGGCCTGCGGGCGCGCCCCCCTCGCGGTCGGTGAGGTCGAGAGCGAGCAGCGGGTGCGAGGCGACGGCGAAGCCGGCGCCCACCAGCGCCGGGCGCAGGGACGGGACGAGCTGCTCGACCCACTCGAACGACACGGCCTGACCGGCGTCGGACAGCACGGCGGCCGCGCGTCGCACGTCCTCCGGCGAGACCGCGCCCGGGGCGCTCAGGTCGAGGTCCGGCCGCGGCCGGACGTAGAACGGGAACGGGGCGCGGGACACGAAGGCGCGGAGCGGGCCGACGTCGGTCGCGGTGGCCGAGCCGCCCGGCGCCGCGTCGAGGTAGGCGTCGATCCGGCGCAGCAGCGCCACGAGGCGGTCCATGAGGGTCAGTCCGGCGCCTCGTCCGGTCCCTCGGGCACGACCGCAGGGACGACCTCGGTGAGTGCCTTTCCCGCGGGGACGACCAGGGCCGGGTCGCCGGCCAGGGGGTCGCCGGGCCGCGCGGGCTTCTCGCCCTTCGTGCGCGCCTTGAGCTCGGGCACCAGCTCGTGGCGCTCGGCGTACGTCTCGAGGACGGCGATGACCGCCGCGGCCAGCGGGATGCCGATGATCGCGCCGATGGGTCCGAAGAACGCGAACCCGACGAACACCGAGCCGAGTGCGATCGCCGGGTGGATGTCCATCGTCGCGCGGCTGATGCGGGGCGTGAAGACGTAGCTCTCGACCTGCTGGTAGACGGTCGCGAACACGATGATCCAGACGACGTCGATCGGATCGTTGAACGCCGCGAACAGCGCCGGGATCGCGACGCCGATGTAGGTGCCGATCGTGGGGATGAACTGGCTCACGATGCCGGCGAAGATGCCCATCGGCAGCCAGTACGGCACGTTGATGAGGTAGAAGAAGCCGCAGTGGAAGAAGGCCGACAACGTGGCGAGGACGACCTTCGACACGACGAACCCGCCGGTCTTGGTGACCGCGATGTCCCACACCGTGACGAACACCTTCTGCGAGCGCAGCGGGAGCCAGGAGCCCACGGCCCGGCGCAGCCGCGGCCCGTCCGCCGAGAAGTAGAACGCGAACACGAAGATGGTCAGACCGTCGAACAGGACGCCGAAGACGGCGCCGAGGAACCCGAACACGCCGCCCGCGACGCTGCTCGCCCACTCGGCCACCTTGCCCGGGGTGATCTGCAGCTGGCTCAGGATCGTCGCCGAGTCGAGGGTCAGGTGGAACGTGCTGTTGAGCCACGTCACCGCCTGCTCGACGTAGCCGGGCAGGCCCTTGATGAGCTCGGAGAGCTGGGTGAAGAACAGGCTGCCGAACACGGCGAGGAACGCGACGGTGAGCACGAGCAGGATCAGCGCGACGACCCCGGTGGCCGCCCCCCGGCGCATCCCGTGGTTCGAGAACCACGCGACGGCAGGCTCCATGGCGATCGACAGGAGCCAGGCGAGCAGCAGGAGGAACAGGAAGGAGCCGAGCGCCTCGTAGACGTACAGCGCCAGCTTCAGGCCCACCAGCAGCAGCAGGATCACGATCACGGCGCGGCGGAACGACCGCGGCTCGAACGCGACGAAGACCGGAGTCTGCTCGCTGCCGCGCGCGCCGTCGTACGTCGTGCCGCCCATGGTGGTCTGCTCGTCCACGTCGCCGTCCTCTCGTCGGTGCCGACGCTACCGGGATCGCCCGCCCCCGCCCGCGAGCCACGGCGGTCGCCGTCGGTGTCCCGGGTGACAATGGGGCGTGAGCCTCTACCGGGACGAGGGTGTGGTGCTGCGCGCCCAGAAGCTGGGCGAGGCCGACCGCATCGTCACGCTGCTCACCCGCGACCACGGCCGGGTGCGGGCGGTCGCGAAGGGCGTCCGGCGCACGACGTCGCGCATCGGCGCCCGGCTCGAGCCGTTCGGCCACGTCGACGTGCAGTTCTACGCCGGCCGCTCGCTCGACGGCGTCACGCAGGTCGAGACGATCTCGTCGTACGGCTCGCGGCTCGTGCACGACTACGCCCGCTACACCGCGGGCCAGGCGATGCTCGAGACGGCCGAGCGGCTCACGCCCGAGGAGCGCGAGCCCTCGGTGCAGCAGTACCTGCTGCTCGTCGGCGGCCTGCGCGCCCTCGTCGCGGGGGAGCACGACCCCGGCCTGGTGCTCGACTCCTACCTCGTGCGCTCGCTCGCGGTGGCCGGCTGGGCGCCGAGCTTCCACGCGTGCGCCCGCTGCGGCGTCCCCGGTCCGCACCGGGCCTTCCACGTGTCGGCCGGTGGGGCGCTGTGCACCGACGACCGGCTGCCCGGCTCGGCGGCCCCCGCCCCGGAGACGTTCGTGCTGCTCGGCGCGCTGCTCGCGGGGGACTGGACGGTCGCCGACGCCAGCGACGTGCGGGCCCGCCGCGAGGCGTCCGGCCTCGTCGCGGCGTACCTCTCCTGGCAGCTCGAGCGCGGCCTGCGCAGCCTCCCCTTCGTCGAGCGCGCCTGACTCCCCTACCCGCATGAACGCGCCTGACTCCCCAACCCGCAGGAAGGTGCCCCCGCTGGGCCCCCGCTGGCGTCGCCAGACGCCAGTAGGGGAGTGTCGTGCCCGCGCTGCGCCACCGGGCACCGGCCTGCCACGATGACGCCGTGGCCGGACGACGCTCGCGCGAGAAGGACGTACGCCGGACCGCCGCACCGCGGACGACGCCGGTGCGGCCGCCCACCCCGCACCCGAGCGGCGCCGTCGCGCCGAGCATCCAGCCCGAGCTCGTGCCGCGGCACGTCGCGCTCGTCATGGACGGCAACGGCCGCTGGGCGCAGGAGCGCGGGCTGCCGCGCACGGCCGGGCACGAGGCGGGCGAGGCGAGCCTGCTCGACTGCGTGCACGGCGCCATCGAGCTCGGCGTCGGCTGGATCTCGGCGTACGCCTTCTCCACCGAGAACTGGAAGCGGTCCCCGGACGAGGTCCGGTTCCTCATGGGGTTCAACCGCGACGTGATCCGCCGTCGGCGCGACGAGATGAACGAGCTCGGGGTGCGGGTGCGCTGGGCGGGGCGCCGCCCGCGGCTGTGGAAGTCGGTCATCGACGAGCTCGAGGAGGCCGAGCGGATGACCGCCGGCAACACGACGCTCACCCTCACGATGTGCGTGAACTACGGCGGACGTGCGGAGATCGCCGACGCCGCGGCCGCGATCGCCCGCGAGGCCGCCGCGGGCCGGCTCGACCCGGCGAAGGTCGACGAGCGCACGGTCGCGCGGTTCCTCGACGAGCCCGACATGCCCGACGTCGACCTGTTCGTGCGGTCGTCGGGGGAGCAGCGCACCAGCAACTTCCTGCTCTGGCAGGCGGCGTACGCCGAGCTCGTGTTCGTGCCGACGCTGTGGCCCGACTTCGACCGGCGGCACCTGTGGTGGGCCTGCCAGCAGTACGCCGCGCGCGACCGTCGCTACGGCGGTGCCGTCCCGCGCCCGGTCGAGGGCGTGGAGGGGGCGTTCGCGCCCGGGTCGCTGCCCGACGACGCGACCTGAGCGGTCAGCCGCGGCAGGCGGCGCAGCGCCCGAAGATCTCGAGGGTGTGGCTCACCTCGTCGTAGCCGTGCTGCGTGGCGAGCCGGTCCGCCCACGACTCGACCGCGGGGCCGTCCACCTCGACGGTCGCGCCGCACGAGCGGCAGACGAGGTGGTGATGGTGCGTCGCGCCGCTGCAGCGGCGGTAGAGGGACTCGCCGTCGTCGCGCAGGAGCGTGTCGACGTCGCCGTCGGCGGCCATGGCCGCGAGCGACCGGTAGACGGTGCTGAGGCCGACGGGGTCGCCGCGACGGACGACCTCGGCGTGGATCTCCTGGGCGCTGCGGAACTGCACGAGCTCGTCGAGCACCGCGAGCACGGCGGTGCGCTGTCGCGTCGTGCGGCGCGCGGCCGGCCGCGCGCCGGTCATGCGAACGAGGTCACGGCGTACATGGCCGCGACCCCTCCGACGGTCATGACGAGGGTGAGGCGCGACCGGTGGTGCGCGTGCGCCTCCGGCAGGATCTCCGACGTCGCGAGATAGGTGAGCAGTCCGGCGAAGGCCCCGAGGTAGATCGCCAGTGCCGGGTCGGGCAGGTGCAGGACCATGGCGACGGCCACGCCGACCAGGGGGGCGAGCGCGTCGGCCACGAGCGCGAGGATCGCGTGGCGGCGGTCGTGGCCCGCACGGCGCATCAGCGTCACGGTGTTGAGGCCGTCGGCGAAGTCGTGCGCGAGGACGGCGATGGCCACGGTCCACCCGACGGTGGTGTCGACCTGGAAGGCCAGCCCGATCGCGAGTCCGTCGAGGAACGAGTGGACGATGAGCCCGAGGGCGCCGATGGAGCCGGCGAGGCTGTGCCGGTGGGCGCTGTACTCGCTCTCCATCGGCTCGTGCAGGCCCGCCGCCCGCTCGACGATGTGCAGGACGAGGAACCCGGCGACGAACGCGACCATCGGGAGCGGAACGCCGCTCTCGCTGATGCCGTCCAGTCGGAACAGCTCGGGGATCAGGTCGAAGGCGATGAGCCCGAGCAGGATGCCGGCGGACGCGCCGAGCACGAGGTGCATCCGGTCGCGCGCGCGCAGCGCGACGATGCCGCCCGCCGCGGTCGAGAACACCGTGAGGAGCGCGAGGAGGAAGGCCACGCGCCCAGCCTCGGCTAGATGGGAATGATTGTCAATCTCAGTCGATGGGCGATCAGAACTTGCCCGCCAGCCGCAACAGCGTCATCGCGAGCAGCGCCAGCACGGCGAGCGCGCGGACGATCCGGCCGGGCCAGGAGATGATCGGCCAGGAGAGGGCGAGCAGCCAGCCGAGGAAGACGGCCACGACGAGCAGCAGCAGGCCGGCCGCGGGCCAGGGCAGCACGAGCCCGGCCACGAGCAGCACGCCCATGAGGATCGGCACGAGCACCGTCGGGAGCCGGTGCAGGACGATGAGCGGTCCCGCGCTGTGCCGCACCAGCCAGCGGCGCGCCGGCGAGGCCGGCGGCGTCGGCGCGGCGGACCGGGACGGGCCCGCGGGGTTGCGGTGGCCCGGCTTGGGCGTCCGCTGCTGCGGCCGTCGGGCGGGGTGGCGCTTGCTCTGGGGCACGGGGACCTCGTCGGGCGTCGGACGGTCGGGGCGCCATCGTCGCATCCTCTCCCGCGTCCGGTGCATGCGGCGCCGTACCGTGTGGCCATGCTCGTCGTGACCCGCCACCGGCTGCCGCTGCCCGGGTACGCCGACACCGCCGCCGCGCTCGACGCGGCGCGCGACACCCTGGCCGCCCTCGGCGAGCGGCCCGGCTGCCTGCGCGGCTGGATCGCCCGGGCCGTGGACGATCCCGACCTGCTCGTGGTGGCGCACGAGTGGGTCGACGCCGGCTCCTACCGCCGGGCGCTGTCGGCGTACGACGTGAAGCTGCACTGGCCGTTCCTCCAGACGGCGGTGGACGAGGCGTCCGCGTTCGAGGTGCTCGTGTCGCGTACGCCGGACTCCGTGGTCGAGGCACCGAGCGCGATCGCCGCCGACGCGGGCACCGTCGGCCTCGGGTCCGCGGCCGCGCCGCACGTGTCGACCGGGGAGTTCGGGTGAGGTTCGCCGACCTGGCCGACGCCGGCCGGCAGCTCGCCGCGCTGCTCCCGGCCGACCTCGTCGCGGAGTCCGTGCTGGTCGGCGTACCGCCGGGTGGCGTGCCGGTCGGCGCCGCCGTCGCCGCGGCCCTCGGCGTCGAGGTCACCGCGCTCGTCACGTCGCGCGACGACGACGGCGTGCGGGTCGAGGTCCCGATGCACGTCACCGGCCGCCAGGTGGTCGTGATCGACGACGGCGTGGAGACGGGCACCGCCGCGCGCGCGGTCGCGGACGCGCTGCGCGCCGCCGGCGCGACGCGCATCGTCCTCGCCGTCCCGGTGTGCCCGCGGGAGATCGAGGCCGGGCTGCGCCCGCGCTACGACGACGTGATCGCCGTCACGCGACCGCTCGTGCGCAGATCCCTGCGGTGGCACTACGAGACGTTCGCGTAGCCTGACTGCTCCGCGGGTCTCCCGCCACCACTCGCCGACACACCAGCCGGATGGAGCACCACCCATGGCCTTCGATCGCGTCGATGCCGTCGTCAACCTGTCCAAGCGGCGCGGGTTCGTCTACCCGTGCAGCGAGATCTACGGCGGCACCCGGTCCGCCTGGGACTACGGCCCGCTCGGCGTCGAGCTCAAGGAGAACGTGCGCCGTCAGTGGTGGCGCTCCGTGGTGCAGGGCCGCGACGACATCGTCGGGCTCGACTCCGCGGTGATCCTCGCGCCGCAGGTGTGGGAGGCGTCCGGCCACCTCGAGGCGTTCGTCGACCCGCTGACCGAGTGCACGTCGTGCCACAAGCGCTTCCGCGAGGACCACCTCATCGAGGCCTACGAGGCCAAGCACGGCAGGGCACCCGAGGGCGGGCTCGCCGGTGTCAACTGCCCGCACTGCGGGGTCAAGGGCCAGTTCACCGAGCCGCGCAACTTCAACGGCCTGCTGTCGACCCACCTCGGGCCGGTGCAGGACGAGACCTCGCTGCACTACCTGCGCCCCGAGACCGCCCAGGGCATCTTCGTGAACTACGCCAACGTCGCCGGCACGGCGCGCAAGAAGCCCCCGTTCGGCATCGGCCAGGTCGGCAAGTCCTTCCGCAACGAGATCACGCCCGGCAACTTCATCTTCCGCACGCGCGAGTTCGAGCAGATGGAGATGGAGTTCTTCGTCAAGCCCGGCACCGACGAGG
>JAJXTD010000094.1 GCA_021784035.1 Actinomycetes bacterium
CGGTGCAGAGGCCCCAGGAGGCCCTCACCGCGCACGCGGTGGAGGCCACGCTGCGCACCCTCAACCGGTTGCCGGGTGGCCCGATCTCGGGCGCCCCGCTCCAGCTGGTCGTGACCACCGGCGACGCCATCGACAACGGGCAGTGGAACGAGCTGCAGGCGTTCCTCGCGCTGTTCCACGGCGGTCAGGTGCGGCTCGACTCCGGCGGGCCGGCGTACGAGGGCGTCCAGTCGCCCTCCTGGCCGGACGACATCTTCTGGGTGCCCGACGGCCGTCGCGACGCTCCGGACCGGTTCGTGACCCAGCACGGCTTCCCGGTCCACCCGGGGCTGCTCGAGCAGGCCCTGCGGGAGTTCTCGGCGGAGGGCCTGCGCGTGCCGTGGCTGGCCTGCTTCGGCAACCACGAGGGCCTCAACCAGGGCGTGGGGGCCATCACCCCCGCGCTCGCCGCTGCGCTGACCGGCGACCGCAAACCGGTGCGGCTGGTGGACGACTTCGACCACGACCGCGTGTACGACGTGTTCATCGACCATCCCGAGGAGCTGTTCCGCGCCGAGGTGCGCCAGGTCACCGCCGACCCCGCCCGGCGGCCGGTGTCCCGCCGCGAGTTCGTCGAGGCGCACTTCCGCCCCGAGGCGCGGCCCGTCGGTCACGGCTTCACCGAGCACAACCTCCGCGCCGGCACGGCGTACTACGCGTACGACACCTCCGCGGCCCGGCTGGTCGCGCTCGACACCACCTGCCTCGACGGCGGAGCGGACGGGTGCCTCGACCACGCCCAGGCACGGTGGCTCGAGGAGCGGCTCGTCGAGGCGCACTCGCACTACCGCACCCGCTCCGGGGACACGGTCGCCACGGGCAACGACGACCGGCTCGTCGTGCTGTTCAGCCACCACGGCCTCGACAACCTCACGAACGAGCGAGCCCACGTCGGGCCGGACGGCGAGCCCGCTCTCGGGGCCGCCGAGCTGCTCGCCGTCGTGCACCGCTTCCCCAACGTCGTGCTCTGGCTCAACGGACACACGCACACCAACGGCGTCCGGCTGCACCGCGATCCGCAGGGCCCCGGCGCCTTCTGGGAGGTCACGACCTGCGCCGTCGTCGACTGGCCGTGCCAGACCCGCGTCGTCGAGCTCGTCGACCGCGGTGACGGCACGCTCGCGATCGGCTGCACGATGCTCGACCACGACTCGCCGCTGGCGGGGGGAGCGGGCGGTACCGTGACCGACCTCGCCGCCCTCCACCGGGAGCTCGCGGGCAACGTGCCGTGGTCGGGGTTCGACTCCCCGATGTCGGGGACGGCGGCCGACCGCAACGTCGACCTGCGGCTCCCGGCCCCTTTCCCGCTCGACCGGCTGCCCGCCTGACCGGTCCGGTTCCGGCGGCAGTGCCGGCGGGCGATGCCGTGCGCGGGGCACCGTTGACCCCGTCGTCGCGTGGCCATATCGTTCGGTAACGAACGAACATGCCGACGACGCGCTGACCGCGCCGTGGACGAGGGAGACGACCCGTGACCGCTCCGGTCCTGCTCGTCACGGGTGCGGGCTCGGGCATCGGGGCGGCGACCGCGATGCTCGCGGCCGAGCGCGGCTGGCAGGTCGTCGTGTGCGGACGCCGACGCGAGGCGCTGGAGTCGGTCGCGGCGCACGCAGGTGCCGCGGTACGCGTCGTCGACCTCGCGGAGCCGGGGGCCGTCGGGACCCTCGTGGACGGTGTCGTCGCGCAGTTCGGCCGGCTCGACTCCGTCGTGGCCAACGCCGGCGTCATGGCCGTGGGCAGCGTGGTGGAGACCGACCCCGCGGACTGGGACGCCGTGCTGCGCACCAACCTCACGTCGGTCTACCTGCTCGCCCGAGCAGCCGTGCCCCACCTGGTCGCGGCTCGTGGCACGTTCGTCGGCGTCAGCTCCATCGCGGCGCTGCGCAGCTCGACGTCGGCAGTGGCGTACTCCGTGAGCAAGGCGGGGCTGATCAGCCTCGTGCAGAGCGTCGCGCGCGACTTCGGACCGGCGGGCGTGCGCGCGAACGTGGTCTGCCCCGGCTGGGTGCGGACCGAGATGGCCGACGCCGAGATGGCCGAGTTCGGTGCGCCGCACGGGATCGAGGTCGAGGCGGCCTACGCCGCCGTCACCGAGCTGGTGCCGCAGCGCAGGGCGGCGGAGCCTGCGGAGGTGGCGAGCGCCGTCATGTGGCTCGCGGGCGATGAGTCGTCGTACGTCAACGGCGCGGTGCTCGTCGTCGACGGCGGCACGATCCTCGTCGACGCCGGGACGGTCGCATTCGACTACGCCGTCGCACCGCGCGATGCCTGACGGCTCGTCCGCCCGCCGACCCGACCCACCGAGGAGAGCCGTGTCCCGCGTGAAGCTGCTCATGGTCCTGACCGAGAACGAGACCCTGGTCGGGCCGCGCGACCTGCACGGCCTCGTCGACGTCGCGGTGACGGCCGAGGCGGCCGGCATCGACGGCGTCATGCTGAGCGAGCACGTCCTGCTCGGACCCGACTCCGGGGCCGCGGGCGTGATGGCCAACCCGCGCGACTACGCCGCGCCGGGCAACCAGTCGCCGTCGTACGCCTGGCCCAGCTCGATCGTGCTGCTGTCCGCCATCGCGCAGGCGACCTCGACGCTGCGGCTCGTGGCCGGGGCGATCATCGCGCCGCTGCGGCACCCGCTGCTGCTGGCCAAGGAGCTCGGCACCCTCGACCTGCTCTCCGACGGGCGGCTCGTCGTGCTCCCGACCGTCAGCTGGTCGAAGGACGAGTACGCCGCGCTCGGCGTGCCGTTCGCCGAGCGGGGGCGGATCCTCGACGAGCAGCTCGAGGTGCTCGCGAAGGCCTGGGGGCCCTACCCGGTCCGGCACGAGGGCACGTACTTCCCGTTCGACGACGTGTGGCTCGAGCCGGGCGCGTTCCGGCCGGAGGGGCCGACGCTGTGGTTCGGCGGCCAGGGCATGCACCCGCCGCTGGTCCGTCGTATCGCCCGCTACGGCCACGGGCTCAACCCGTTCGGGTCGCTCACCGACGACGACCTGGCGCTGCTCGCCGACGGGATGCGCGACGCCGGCCGCGACATGTCCGAGCTCGAGCTGGTCGGCGGCATCCGCGGCACGTTCCACGGCCGGGACGACCTCGCCGACCTCGACCAGGCGCTCGAGAGCCTCCCGCGCCAGCTGGCCCAGGGCTACACCACGATCTGCTTCAAGCCCGCGATGTTCATCGACGACGTGCGCGAGATGGACGCCTTCTGCCGCGAACTGGTCGCGAAGGTCGACGCCATCGCCGCCCGGGCCGGGATGTAACTGATCATCGGGTCGCTTCCGGCCCCCGGAGACGACCCGACGATCAGTTACGTCGGAACCTGGGGAGCGCTGAGGGCCCCCCGCCTCGCGGCGGAGGGCCCTCGTGGTTGAACGGGGTCAGAGCTTGACCGGGCCCTGCTCTGCGGCCGGGAGCTCGTCGAAGGACGTGTGCGCCGTCTGCGGCCCCTTCGCGACGAGGGCCAGGACGACGCCGATCAGGAAGACGCCGGCGACGCCGTACGCGGCGTAGATCGTCGGGGCCGGGACCTGGTAGACCGCTCCGAAGACGGCTGCGCCGGTCACGAGGATGCCGACGACCGCGGTGAGGATCACCACTGCGTACCGCGGGTGGTCGCGCAGGCCGCGCAGCGCCCCGACGCAGAGCAGCAGGTAGATCAGCGCGAGCGCCAGCCCGCCGAAGGCGGAACCGAAGTTGAACATCGCGAAGTAGTGCGGGTAGCCCGGGATCGCGAACAGGCCGGTGTACTGCCGGGTGAGCACGATCCAGATCGCGAAGAACACGAGGACGACGCCGCTGGCGTTGAGCGGCGTGCCGCGACGCGAGACCTTGCCGAGCACGCTCGGGAAGTGGTGGTCGCGGCTCATCGCGAAGATGCCGCGCGACGAGGCGACCGAGATGCCGATGAGCACCGCGAGCATGTCGAGGATGACGACGAGCTCGAGCAGCCGCAGGACCGCGGTGCTGCCGTAGCCGCCCGCCTCCGTCGGCGCGCCGAGGCCGAAGAGCGGGGCTGCGGCGTTCTTGCCGAACGCCTCGAGGTCGAAGCCGTAGCCGGCCACCTGGGCGTAGGAGCAGATCACGTAGAACGCGGCGACGACGACGACGGAGGTGACCACCGCGCGAGGGATGTCGCGCTTGGGGTGCTCGGTCTCCTCACCGAGGTTCGCCGCCGTCTCGAAGCCGGTGAAGAGCAGCACGCCGTAGACCATGCCGAAGGCGATGCCCGACCAGCCGCCGGGTGCGTTGCTCGGGTTGAAGGCGGCGGCCACGTTGTTGCCGCTGCCGACCTTGAGGATCACGTAGATCGAGAAGATGAGGACGGTCGCGACCGACAGCAGCGCCAGGACCAGCTGGAAGCGGGTGGAGAGGGCGACGCCCAGGAACATGATCATGGCGATGAAGACGAGCAGGATGATCGCCCAGCCGGTGACCGGGATGCCGGTGAACTGGAACTCGGAGGCCAGCGTGTCGTGGATCGTGCCCGCGATGAGCACGAGGAGGCCGGCGCCGAGTGCCGTGACGCCGACGTAGTACAGGAAGCCCGCCGCCGCGCCCATCTTCTGCCCGAGGCCGTCCGTGACGTAGTCGTAGAGCGCGCCGGCGGCCTGGATGCGCTTGGCGTACTCCGCGACGATCCAGGCGACCGCGAGGATGCCGACCGCGGCGATGGCGATCGACAGCGGCGCCGCGATGCCGGCCCCGTTGCCGGTCGCGCTGATGATGCCCATGACGAGCGGCACCAGGAACGCGATCGAGAAGACCGGGCCCATGAAGCCGACCGACTGGGCGACGACGTCGACCAGGGTCAGCTTGCGCCCGGACCCGCCGAGCTTCGTCGGCTCGGCCGACCCGGCCGCGGGCGGAGGGGTGGACTGGCTGTGCGTCATGGGCTCTCCTCGTGAGGCGCGCAGTCGGGATCCCGGGCAGGTCATACGGACCCGAATGATCCGACAGGTTGTCGCGTCGGGCCGTCGGCGTCAAGGGTTTTCCCGGACTTTTTGTTCGGGTGCGAACGGAATCACCGCGCACCACGGCCGCCGCCCCCTCCCGATCTGCGAGTTACACCTGCGACCGACCGGTTCGGGAGTCGGAAGCGGTCGGTTCGACGTGTAACTCGCGACGGGTGTGGCCGGCCGGGACGGCGCGGGGCGGGCTTCCCGCCCTGAGGGACGGTTCCTGACAGGTCTGTCTGTGCTTCCCGGTTCACCCGGCGGGACCCGTGCAGCGGTTGTAGCGTGCGGCCACACCGGGACCACCCCACGGACCCGGGCACTTCTCCGACCACCCGGGAGACACGCCATGACCCATATCGGCGTCACGGTCGACGGCACCCACCGGCACGCGGACGTGGAGCCACGGCTCCTCCTCGTCCACTGGCTGCGGGAGGACCTCGGCCTCGTCGGCACCCCGATCGGCTGCGACACGTCGAACTGCGGCGCGTGCACCGTGCTCGTCGACGGCCGCAGCGTGAAGTCCTGCAGCGTCCTTGCCGTCCAGGTGGACGGCAAGGAGGTCACCACGATCCAGGGGCTCACCGTCGAGGACGGCGAGTGGCACCCGGTGCAGAAGGCGTTCAAGGAGTGCCACGGCCTCCAGTGCGGCTACTGCACGCCCGGCATGGTCCTGGCCTCCGTCGACCTCCTCTCGGAGAACCCGGACCCGACCGAGGAGGAGATCCGCCAGGGTCTCGAAGGCAACCTGTGCCGCTGCACCGGCTACCACAACATCGTGAAGGCGGTCGCGACGGCGGCAGCCGAGATGCGCGGAGGGACGTCATGACCGAGACCGTCATGCGCACGGACGGAGCGGCCATCGGCCGCGCGGACCGCCGCAAGGAGGACGCCCGCCTGCTCACCGGACGCACGAACTGGACCGACAACATCCAGCTCCCCGGCACCCTCCACATGGCCACGCTGCGCAGCTCCATGGCGCACGCGAAGATCCTGCGCATCGACACGTCCGCCGCGCTGGCGCTCGAGGGCGTGCTCCACGTCTACACCGGCCGGGACTTCCCCGAGCTCGCCGGCTCCACCTGCGTCTGGCCGGTCACCGACGACATCAGGATGAGCCACTACCCCGCGATCTGCACCGACGAGGTGAAGTACGCCGGTGACGTCGTCGCCGTCGTGATCGCGAACGACAGGAGCGTCGCCGCCGACGCCCTCGACCTCATCGACGTCGACTACGAGCACCTGCCGGCCGTCGTCGACATGGAGGAGGCGCTCAAGCCCGGCGCCCCGCTCGTCCACGCCGACATGGGCACGAACGAGTGCTACGTCGCCAGGATGCCGTGCGGCGACTACGAGGCGGTCAAGGCCAGGGCCGACGTCGTCGTCAAGCGCCGGTTCATCAACCAGCGGCTCATCCCCAACCCGATGGAGCCGCGCTCCGTCGTCGCGGCCCCCATGGGCATGAGCGACGAGATCACCCTCTGGAGCGCGACCCAGATCCCGCACGTCCTGCGCGTCCTGCTGGCGCTGCTCACCGGGATCCCGGAGAACAACATCCGCGTCGTGGCCCCGGACGTGGGCGGCGGCTTCGGCGCCAAGCTGCAGATCTACCGCGAGGAGGTCCTCGCGCTCGTCCTCGCGAAGCGGCTCGGCAAGCCGGTCAAGTGGACCGAGACGCGCAGCGAGCACATGGTCGCCACGCACCACGGGCGCGACCAGATCCAGGACATCGAGCTGGCCGTCACGAAGGACGGCACGATCCTCGGCATGAAGGTCGACCTCCTGGCCGACATGGGCGCCTACCTGCAGATCATCACGCCGGGTACGCCGCTGCTCGGCATGTTCATGTACTCGGGCATCTACAAGATGGAGGCGCTCGACTTCACCTGCACCGGTGTCTACACGACGAAGACGCCGACCGACGCCTACCGCGGCGCCGGCCGTCCGGAGGCGACCTACGCGATCGAGCGCATCGTCGACGAGGCCGCGGCCGAGCTCGGCATGGAGCCGATGGAGTTCCGGAGGAAGAACTGGATCACCCACGAGGAGTTCCCCTACACGCAGATCGCCGGCCTCACCTACGACACCGGCAACTACGAGGCGGCCACGGCCCGCGCGATCGAGCTCTTCGGCTACGACGAGCTCCGCGCGGAGCAGAAGGCTCGACGCGAGTCCGGCGACCCGGTCCAGCTGGGCATCGGCATCTCGACGTTCACCGAGATGTGCGGTCTCGCACCGTCGCGCACCCTCGGCGCCCTCAAGTACGTCGCCGGCGGCTGGGAGCACTGCACGATCCGGGCGCTGCCCACCGGCAAGATCGAGCTCGTCACCGGCACCTCGCCGCACGGCCAGGGCCACGAGACGGCGTGGAGCCAGATCGCCAGCGACATCATCGGCGTGCCCGTCGAGGACATCGAGGTCGTGCACGGTGACACCGGACGCGCGCCGTACGGCATGGACACCTACGGATCGCGCTCGCTCGCGGTCGGCGGCCAGGCGATCAAGCTCGCGGGCGAGCGGCTCGTCGAGAAGGCGCGGCTCATCGCGGCGCACCAGCTCGAGGCCAACCCGGACGACATCGAGTTCACCGCCGGCACGTACTCGGTCAAGGGCGACCCGGAGAAGTCCACGACGATCCAGGCGGTCGCGTTCGAGGCCTTCACCGCGCACAACCTGCCCGACGGCATGGAGCCCACGCTGTCCGGCGAGTCGACCGTCGACCCGCTGGACTTCTCCTACCCGCACGGCACGCACCTGGCGGCGATGGAGGTCGACACCGAGACCGGGAAGGTCACGCTCCGCAAGTACGTCGCGGTCGACGACTGCGGCGTCCAGATCAACCCGATGATCGTCGAGGGCCAGGTCCACGGCGGCCTCGCCCAGGGCATCGCGCAGGCGATGTACGAGGGCGCCCTCTACGACAACGACGGGAACCTGCTCACCGGCTCGATGGGCGACTACCTGCTGCCCAGCGCGGCCGACCTGCCCTCGTTCGTCACCGACCGCACCGTCACGCCCTCCACGACCCACCCGCTGGGCACGAAGGGCATCGGCGAGGCCGGCGCGATCGCGTCGACACCGGCGATCATCAACGGCGTCGTCGACGCCCTCCGGCCCCTCGGCGTCACCGACGTCTTCATGCCGGCGAGTCCGCAGAACGTGTGGCGAGCCATCCAGAACGCACAGGCCGGAGGTGCCCGGTGATCCCCTCGTCCTTCGACTACGTGAAGGCGTCCACCGTCGACGAGGCCGTGGCGGCGCTCACGGCCGCCGGCGAGGACGCGAAGGTCCTCGGCGGCGGGCAGTCGCTGCTCCCCGTGCTGAGACTGCGGCTCAACTCGCCGTCGGTGCTCGTCGACGTCAGCGAGGTCGACGAGATGCGCCAGGTCACCGACGAGGGCTCCGCGCTCCTCGTCGGTGCCGCGGTCACGACGTACGAGGTCATGCACCACGACCTCGTCACCGCGCATGTGCCGCTGCTCGCGCAGACGGCCGCGCTCGTGGCCGACCCGGCGATCCGGCACCGCGGCACGTTCGGCGGCTCCTGCACCCACGCGGACCCGTCCGGCGACATGCCCACGGTTGCCCGGGTGCTCGACGCCGAGTTCGTCGTCGCCGGTCCCGGCGGACGGCGCACGGTGCCCGCGGCGGACTTCTTCGTCGACTTCTTCACCACCGCCGTCGGCCCCGACGAGGTCCTCGTCGCGGTCCGGCTGCCGAAGATGGGCGGCTGGGGATCGCACTACGAGAAGTTCCACCGCACCGCGCAGGCCTGGGCGATCGTCGGCGTCGCGGCAGCCGTCCGCGTCGAGGGCGGCACGATCGCGGAGGCCCGCGTCGCGCTCACGAACATGGGGGCGACGCCGATCCGCGCCGCGTCCGTCGAGGCGGCGCTCACCGGCGGCCCAGCGACGGCCGAGGCCATCGCGGCGGCGGCGGAGTCGGCGGCCGACGGGACCTCGCCGACGTCCGACACCCACGCCGACGCCGAGTTCCGACGGCACCTCGCCCGCGTCCTCACGAAGCGGGCGGTGACGAAGGCCGCCGGCCTCTGACCGACGGGGAGGCGACGATCAGCCTGGGTACGCCTCGATCTCGGTGGCCTTGGCCGACAGCCAGACGTGGTCGCCCGGTGCGACGTGGAGGTCGGCGACGGCGCCGGTCGTCACGTCGACGAGCACGGTCGGCGCGCCGACGACGGTGACGCGCACCCGGTCGCCGAGCGGCTGCACCCCGTCGACGACTCCTCTCCACACGTTGCGCGCGCTGCCCTCCGGCTGGGCCGTGTGCAGGGCGATCGCGCTCGGCCGTAGGGCGACGAGCACCTCACCGCTCAGCTCGCGGTCCGTCACGTGCAGCGTGCCGCCACCCTCGACCGCGACGTCGCCGTCGTGCGCCCGGCCGCGGATCAGGTTGAGGCCGAGCAGCTTCGCGACGTAGGGCGTGGCCGGGCGCCGCGCGATCTCGAGCGCGTGCCCCTGCTGCGTGACCGAGCCGTGCTCGAGCACGACGATGCGGTCGGCGAGGACGAGGGCGTCGAGCGGGTCGTGCGTCACGAGCAGCGTCGGCCCGGCGAACTGGCGCAGGTGGGCGCGCAGGTCCGCGCGTACGTCGATGCGCGTCCCGGCGTCCAGGGCCGCCGTCGGCTCGTCGAGCAGCAGGGCCGTAGGGTCGGCGGCGAGCGCGCGGGCCAGCGCGACGCGCTGGCTCTGGCCGCCGGACAGCGCGTGCGGCCTGCGCCCGGCGAGCGCGGCGAGCCGCAGCCGCTCGATCCAGGCACCGGCGTCGGCCCGGGACGCCGACCTCGAGCGACCGGCGGAGCGCGGGCCGAACGCGACGTTGTCCAGCACGCTCAGGTGCGGGAAGAGCCGGTAGTCCTGGAACACGATGCCGACGCCCCGCTCCGAGCTCGGCACGTGCACGCCGTGGGCCGGGTCGTCCACCACGGTGCCGCCGAGCGAGAGCGAGCCGAGGGTCAGCGGCGTGAGACCGCACACCGCGCGCAGCAGCGTGGACTTGCCCGCGCCGTTCGGGCCGAGGACCGCGACGACCTCGCCCGGGCCGACGTCCAGGTCGACGTCGAGGGTGAACTCGGGCAGGGCGACGACGACGCGCCCGCGGATCCCCGCGCTCACGAGGCCGCCCCCGTGCGCAGCCACCGGTCGCGCAGGGCGACGAGCACGATCACGGACACGGCGAGGAGCACGAGGCTGAGGGCCACGGCCTCGGACGGGTCGCCCTCGAGCCCGACGTACACCGCCAGCGGCAGGGTCTGGGTGACGCCGGGGAGGTTGCCGGCGAACGTGATCGTCGCCCCGAACTCGCCGAGCGCGCGCGCGAACGTGAGGACAGCCCCCGCCGCGAGCGACGGCAGGATGAGCGGCAGCGTGACCCGGCGGAACACCCCGAGCCGCGAGGCGCCGAGCGTGGCGGCGGCGTCCTCGAAGCGGGTGTCGAGTCCGCGCAGCGCGCCCTCGACGGTGATGACGAGGAACGGCATCGCGACGAACGTCTCGGCGACGACGACGCCGGGCGTGGTGAACGGCAGCGTGACCCCGCAGCACGAGTCGAGGTACTGCCCGACGATGCCGCGCCGACCGAACGCGAGCAGGAGCGCGATGCCGCCGACGACGGGCGGGAGCACGAGCGGCACGGTCACGAGCGCCCGGGCGAGGCCGCGCCCCGGGAAGTCGCCCCGGGCGAGCAGCCAGGCCAGCGGTACGCCGATGACGAACGCGATCACCGTCGCGGTGGTGGCTGTCACGAGGGAGAGCCGCAGCGCCTGCAGGCTGGTGTCCGACGTGAGCACGGACCACATCCGGTCCCACGGCGCGCGGACGAGGAGGCCGACGATCGGCAGCCCGAGGAACAGCAGCGCGAGCCCGGCCGGGACCGCGACCACCCACGGTGGCGCGGTGACGGGGCGGATGCGCCGCGTCATGGGCTGCTGAACCCGGCGGCGGTGAGCACCTGCTGACCCGCGGGGGACAGGACGTAGTCGACGAAGGCCCGCGCGGTGGCGGCGTCCCGGCTCTGCGTGATCGCGACGATGGGGTACGCCGTCGTCACGTTGCGGTCGCGCGGGATGGCGATGCCGACGACGCGGTCGGTGGCGGCCCGGACGTCGGTGACGTAGACGACCCCGGCGTCGACCTCGCCGAGCTCGACCTTGGCGAGGACCGACTTGACGTCGTTCTCCTCGCTCACCGGGGTCACGCTCAGCTGGTTCAGCGCGAACAGCCGCTGCGCCGCCGCGCCGCACGGCACGGCCGGCTGGCAGATCGCGACCTTGACGCCCGGACGCGCGAGGTCGGCCAGGCTGCGCACCGGGGTGGTGGGGCTGGCCGGCGTGGCGATCTCCAAGGTGTTGACGGCGAACACCCGGCTCCCGCTCGCGGATCCGGCCGCGGTCACGGTGTCCATCGTCTGCTGGCTCGCCGCGGCGAAGACGTCGGCGGGCGCGCCCTGGACGATCTGCAGGGCGAGCGTGCTGCTGGCCCCGAAGTCGAACGTGACCGTCGACCCGGG